>JANXWY010000032.1 GCA_025350905.1 Verrucomicrobiota bacterium | reverse complement strand
TCCATGCGATACGTGTCCACCATCCGATAGCGGCGCCCGGTCATGGCGTAGTACAGGTCCATCGCCTCCTGCACGGCGGCGGGGACTTTGTCGTAGAAATGGCGCTGGGCAATCTTGCCCTTCATATAGGAATCCTGGTTCTGCACGACGCCGGTCATGATGGGATTGCGCGGATCAAACAGGCAGCGCAGTTTTTGATTCGGATCGCCCATGTATTCCTTCATGAATTCCTTCTCGGGCAGCTTGATATTTTCGATCGTGTGCGTGGTGAGAAAGCCGTCCTGCACATTCATGAACGGCGTCTCCACCGCTTCCGCTGCGCGCCGGGCGATCAAGGCAAGGTCACACGCTTCCTGGGCGTTACGGCCGAACAGAATGCCCCAGCCGCAATCCGACACGCTCATCACGTCGTCATGTCCGCAATGGACGTTCAGCGAATGGCTCGTGAGCGCCCGGGCGCCGATGTGGAAGACGATGGGCAGGCGTTTGCCGGAAATCGTGTAGAGCACCTCCTTCATCAACACGAGACCCTGGCCGCTGGTAAAATTGGTCACGCGGCCGCCCGCGAGCGCAAAGCCTTCGCATGTGGTGGCGGCGGAGTGTTCGGATTCCGGCTGGACGAAGGTGATCGTGTCGCCCCATAGGTTTTGTTTGCCATTCGACACTTCGGTTTCGTAGCCGGTGCCCATCGTCGTCGAGGACGTGATGGGATACGCGCAGGCGCCGTGAGTGATGTGGGTTTCGACCCAAACGACGCCGCCCGCGCCGTCGGAAGTGGTGGGGAGGCCAGGGTAGGGAATATTTTTCGCTTCGTTGCTCATAAATTTCTTTTGAGCGAGCGAGTCGTCCACCCCAACGCCGGCCACCGTTACGCTTGGTCGGCGCAGGAATTGTCGCCTCCGCCCGCCGTATAAGTGTTTTGCTGGAGTTGAACACTACGGAGCGTTGCCATGGGAGGCAAGGGATTTAATTGCCGGTCCGAACTTTTATCGCTGGCCAATGGTTGCGGCACGGACTTAGCTTTTCTCGGAGCGAAGATGAATCGGTGCCGGCAACCGCAATTTGGACAAGACGCCGCTGAATGGCTGGGCGACGCGCATCCGCTCGTCGAGCAACTCGGCGCGGCGGACGGCTTGGCGTCCTTGCCGGCGCTGGCGGAAATCTTGGTCGCCCGACCGGTGGCGGACCTGCCGGCCTTGCGGGAGTTTCTCCGCGCTTATTACGAGCAGATCCTGCTGCCTCACGAATTGCCCGCGATCCAGACTGCGTTCGCTCGCATCTGCCGGAATGAAGTGCGGGAACTGATCGCGTACGACCAGCAGATCGCCCGCGAACCGCGGCTCCAGGAGCTGGCTGCCGCCAGCCGCCGGGTTGGTCAGGCGCAACTCCAGAAACTCCGGCCCCTGCGCGATGAGCGCGGGGTGCAACGCTATCTCGCCGCCGTGGAACACCAGGAGGCCCATGGCTGGCACACGCTGGTGTACGGGCTGACGCTGGCGGTTTATTCGCTGCCCTTACGTCCCGGTTTGCTCGGCTACGCGCACCAAGCCCTGCGCGGATTCATTCATGCGGCCGCCCGCTCGCGGCAATTTACGGAAGCGGATTGTCGCGCCCTCTTTGAGGAGCGCTGCGCCCCACTGCCGGCCGCGGTGGAATTGCTCTTGGGCAAACAAGCGGCGGCGTGAGGTGCGGCCGAACGCGTGCCCGCCGGCGTTTTTTCTCGCCTTCCCCCGCCGGGTGCGCCAGAAAGAGTGCGCCGCGAACCCATGAACCCGTACTTCAATCTGGCCGACTGGATTATTATTTTTGCCTACCTGGGCGGCATCATTGCGTTGGGCCTGTGGTTTGGCAAAGACCAGCACAACACGCGCGACTATTTTCTCGGCAACCGCAACACGCCCTGGTGGGCCATCGGCCTGTCCATTGTCGCGGCGGAGACCAGCGCCCTCACCATCATCGGAGTGCCGGCGCTGGCCTATGGCGGCAATATCGCATTTGTCCAGATGATCATCGGGTACGTTGTGGCGCGGCTGATCCTCGCCGTCGTGATGGTGCCGCATTATCTCAAAGGCGAAATTTATTCGCCCTACCAGCTCTTCTCGGATCGCCTCGGCACTTCCGCGCGGCGGACGGCGGGTGGTTTTTTTCTGATCAGCGAAACTCTGGCCGCCGGGGTGCGCGTTTACGTCGTCTCCATTCCGATTCAACTCCTGCTGGGCATCGGCGTGTTGCCCGCCATTGTCTTGTTTGTCGGGTTGTCCCTGATTTACACCTACGTCGGCGGGGTGAAGGCGGTCATTTGGACGGACGCGGTCCAGTTCGGATTGTTCCTGCTCGGCGGACTATTTGCCCTGGGCTACATCCCAACCCTGGTGCCCGGCGGCTTCGCGGCCGTGCTGGCGCAGGCCGCGCAGGCGGGTAAATTGCACTGGTTCAATCCGGAGTTCAGCCTGCATCAACCGTTCAACATCTGGATGGGCGTCATCGGCGGCACGGTGCTGGTTTTGTCGTCGCATGGCGCGGAACAGCTCATTGTCCAACGCGTGCTGGCCTGCAAAAACGTGGCCGATGGCCGCAAGGCGCTCGTGCTGAGTGCCGCCTTGGTGTTTCCGCTGTTCCTGATTTTTTTGTTCGTGGGCGTGATGCTCTGGGTGTTTTATCAGGGGCATCCGTTCAAAATTCCGCTGCCGGAAGCCCAGCCAGGCATCAAAGCCAATGACTTCATCTTCCCGATTTTCATGATGACCGAAGTGCCGCATGTGCTGAAAGGCTTTCTCATTGTGGCCATTCTCGCGGCGGCGATGTCCTCGGTCAGTTCCGCGCTCACGTCGCTGGCGAGCGTGAGCACGATGGATTTCGTGAAGGGCCCGCACGGTCAGCGCAGCGAGAATTTTTATCTACGCTTCAGCAAGGGGAGCACCGTGGCGTGGGCGGCGATCTTGATCTTGACGGCGTATTTGAGCCGGGAAGTGGCTTTCGTCATGAACGCGGCGTTCACGTTGCGGGGCTTGACGAGTGGCGCGTTATTGGGCGGACTGGGGCTGGCCGTGTTCTGGAAAGGGGGTCGAGCCGGGCCCGTCATCGCGGGCATGTTCGCGGCGCTGGGGGTGATGATCTGGGTGAGCCAGTTTTCGTGGGACGTGACCGTGGCGGGGAAAGTGGAAGCGCACAAAGTTTTCTGGCCGTGGTTCACGCTGATCGGCGCGGCAGTGACGTTGACGGTGGCGGGAGTGGCAAATCTTTTTGCCGGGCTGAAATCGAGCGCCACGAACTGACGCCGCCACCTCCCAGGAAAAAACAGTTCGCGCCGCGTCCCTTATCTCCGCCAGACTTCCCGGGTTGAATCAGCACGAACAATTCGCCGCCCTGCTGCGCGGCGACACGCCCCTGCTCGCGCTCGCGCCGATGCAGGATGTGACGGATGGCGCGTTCTGGAAGCTCATGCACCGTTATGGCGGCGCCGACGTGTATTGGACGGAATATTTCCGCGTCCACGCCGTTTCACGACTGGAAAAATGGATCGTCGAGTCCATCGAACAGAATGCCACGGGCCGGCCCGTCATCGCGCAGCTGATCGGCAACGACATTCCCTCGCTCGTCCGCACGGCGCGGGAGTTGCAACAACTGCCGATTGCCGCCATTGACCTGAATCTTGGCTGCCCGGCACCGATCGTTTACAAGAAGTGCGCGGGGGGCGGACTGCTCCGCGAACCCCAACGCATCGATGCCATTCTGGGCGCGCTGCGCGACGCCGTGAGCATCAAGTTCACGGTAAAGACGCGCGTGGGTTTCGCTTCGCCGGACGAGTTCGCCACGCTGCTGCCGATCTTTGCCAAGCACGCCATTGATTTGCTGACCGTCCACGCGCGCACCGTGGCGCAGATGTATCGGCTGCCGGTGCATTACGATTTGATTCGCCGCGCGGCGGAGGCGATGCCGTGTCCGGTGATTGCCAATGGCCATGTTTATTCCGCCGACCAGGCGCTGCAAGTCCTGGTCGAAACCAAAGCGCGTGGCTTGATGATTGGTCGCGGCGTGATTCGCAGCCCGTGGCTGTTCGATCAAATCCGCCAGCGTCAGCGGGGCGAGCGGGTCACTTATCCATCCGGGCGCGATGTCATCGCCTACATCACTGAACTGTGGGAATCCCAGGCAAGTTTCGATGCCCCGGAAAAGATTCAAGTGGAGCGCATGAAAAAATTCATGAACTACCTCGGCGAAGGGGTCGACGTCGACGGCCAGTTCCTGCATCAGATCCGCCGCTCGGCAACCAAAGCCGACTTCTTCCGTCTGTGCGACGAGTTTCTGGGCCATGATCGACCGATGAAACTTGAGCCGCCCTCGGGATCGTAGCCGCCAAGCCAACTCGTCGTCGTCGTCGCAACTAATCGAACCGCCGCCGCCTCACGTCGTTGGCTACAGTCGTCGTTCGATTTTGTAGCTGCGACCGGCGACCGGACTTTGCAAGATTTTCCCAGTCAACAATATTTCCCGAAAGGCTAACAATGAACGCAATGCACGAGATTGATTACCAGATTCACGGCGACGCGATGCAGTATGTCGAAATTGAACTCGACCCCATGGAGGCCGCCGTGGCCGAGGCGGGCGGCATGATGTATATGGAGGACGGCATCGAGATGGAAACCATCTTCGGTGATGGCTCGCAACAGACCAGCGGCTTCATGGGGGCGCTCATGGGCGCGGGGAAACGGTTGCTCACGGGCGAGTCGTTGTTCATGACCGTGTTCCAAAACCGGGCCCCGGGCAAGAAGCGGGCGGCCTTTGGCGCGCCGTATCCGGGCAAGATCATTCCGGTGCACCTCGCGGAAATCGGCGGTGAGCTCATCGCGCAAAAGGATTCTTTCCTGTGCGCCGCCAAAGGGGTGAGCATTGGCATCGCCTTCACCAAGAAACTCGGCGCGGGATTCTTCGGGGGCGAAGGTTTCATCATGCAACGGTTGCAAGGCGACGGCTGGGCGTTCCTGAACGCCGGGGGCAACATCCACGAGCGCGTGCTGGCCCCGGGCGAGACGTTGCGCGTCGACACGGGTTGCATTGTGGGCTTCCAACCCAGCGTGGCGTACGACATTCAATATGTGGGCAAAATCAAATCCGCGCTGCTGGGAGGCGAAGGGTTGTTCTTCGCCACGCTGCGGGGGCCGGGGAAAATCTGGCTGCAATCGTTGCCCTTGAGTCGCATGGCGGATCGCATCGTCGTGGCCTCGCGCAGGGGCGGTCGCGAAGAAGGCTCGGTCCTCGGCGGTCTGGGGCGGTTGCTGGATGGCGATAATTCCTGAGCCGCGCTACCACCGACGGGCGGCGGAGATTGATTAGCGCATTTTGCGTGGCTGGGCTGACGCCGGTGGCTGCGTGCGGTCGAAGAGGAGGACCGGCAGCGGTTGGGGGCGTCGCGATTACCGCCCGCAATAGTCGATTTCAAAAAAGTTCACCGACAATTGACTTGTCTCGCTGGCGCGCTTCGATAGCTTGGCCCCACCATGAAAGTTGAATTCTACGGCCACGTTCGCCAGTATAAAAACATCCAAAAGGAGATCGACGCCAACATCCAGGAAGTGCTGTTGAGCGGCAACTACGTCCAAGGCCCGATGCTCAAACGCTTCGAGGCCGAACTCGCCACCTACCACGGTACTAAATTCGCCGTTGGGTTGGGCAACGGGACCGACGCCATCTGGCTTGCGCTCATGGCGCTGGGCATTGGCCCGGGCGACGAGGTCATTACCAACGCCAACACTTTCTTCGCCACGGCGGAAGCCATCTGGATTGCCGGCGCCACGGCCGTCCTCGTGGATTGCGATCCCCGGACCAAGTGCATTGACCCGGCCAAAATTGAGGCGGCCATCACGCCCAAAACCAAGGCGATCATCCCCGTTCACCTTTATGGCCAGTGCGCCGACATGATCGCGATCAAGAAAATCGCCGACCAACACAAACTCAAGCTCATCGAAGACAACGCGCAGGCCATCGGCGCGGCGGGACCGGGTTTCAAGATCGGGCAACTCAGCGACGTGGCCACCACCAGCTTCATCATTCAGAAGAACCTCGGCACGTTCGGTGACAGCGGGGCGCTGGTGACCAACAGCGCCGAAATTGACGCGGCGGTGCGCCGGTTGCGCAATCACGGCTCGACCGCTCGCAATGTTCACAGCTTCGGCTTCAACAGCCGCCTCGATGACCTGCACGCCGGCATCCTCAGCGCCAAGCTCAAGCACATCGACGAGTATAACGACCAGCGCCGGAAATGGGCGGACCGTTATACGGCCGGGTTGCAAGGCAGCACCACGTTCGATCTGCCCGTGGCCTTGCCTGGCTACCGGCACGTGTTTCACCTCTACGTCATCGAGACCAAGCAGCCGGAACACCGCGACAAACTGGTCGATTTCCTGGTCGCCAACGGGGTGGATGCGAAGACGCATTACTCGATTGCGATTCACAAGCAGGCCGGTTATCCGTGGGGCAAGAACGCGCGCATCGCTGGCTCGGTCGCGAACGCGGAGCGCAATGCCGCTACCTGCGTCTCGCTGCCCATGTTCCCTGAACTCACCGCGGATGAAGTGGATTACGTCATCGCGAAGGTGAAGGAATGGGACAAAGCGAGCGGGTAGCGAATGCGGGACACCAAATTCCGAGTGAGGATGCATGCCGCCAAAAAAAGGCGCAGCCTTAGCGGTGGATTGTTGTTGGCGCTACTCGGGCACATGATCACGGTCATGCTCCGAAAGACGCCCACCGCTTTCTATGTGTGCCTCATTCTGTCATTGCTCTACGTTCTGTTCCTGGCCGTGCGCGCAGGAGTTCTCATTCAGCGACCCGCAAATATCGCGCACTTCGATCTGGTTCTGTGTCGTTGGAGTTGGCTTTTCATTGTCGGCCCTGTCACCGTCTTCCTCGTCACGGCATACTCCATGGAGGCCAGGAACCTTAACCCGAACATACTGATTTTCGGGTACGATTCGGGATGGCTGACGTTTCAAATAATAATGGAGGCAGGGCTGGTATTCTCAGTTGCAACCGCCTGTAGTCCGCAAGAAATAGTAATCAGCAAGCCCAGATTGCTTTGGAAAATTTTGGCATTCCCGATGAGTCTCGCTCACGCATTTTACGTGACCGGGTCATTGACGAGAGGTTTTGGGCAGGCTTTGTGAGCGATTGATCGGATCCGCTCGATCTCCGTCGTCGGTATCGCAAACGCTTCGTGCATGACGCCGCGAGCTTCTACGGCGACTTGGTCGCCTGCGTTCCTGATATTCTCCGAGGACTCGGCTTGATACGACAGAATACCGCGGCTATTCTACTGCCATGTTGCGCCGCTCAAACACGCTCTCGGTAGCCGAACTACGGCGGGTGTTTCGCCCGTTCTGCGAGAAGCACCGCATCCGCCGGCTCGAGGTTTTCGGCTCGACGGCCCGCGGACAGGCTGCGCCCGGCAGTGATGTGGACTTGCTCGTGACGCTGGACGAATCAAAGTCGGTTTCGACCTCGGACCTGTTGGAAATGGCTGGCGAGGCTGAAGAAATCGCCGGCACGCCCGTGGATTTTGTTCTGCGAACCTCCGTGGAGAAGTCGCCGAATCGGTGCGCTCGTGAAGCAATCTTCTCGTCCGCCGTTTGCGTCTATGGAAGCTGACCAACGCGGACGGCTTCAAGACATTCTCACCGCGGCCCGGCTGATCGCGTCCTACGTCCAAGTCGTGATGGAAGCGGACTTTCGCACGAACACCCAGAAGCAGGACGCAATCATCCGTCGCCCCGAAATCATCGGCGAAGCGACGGTTCACCTCTCGGACGAAACGCGCCGGGCCATACCCGAACTGCCCTTTCGAAAAATGCGGGGCATGCGAAACATCGTGGCCCACGATTATGCGAACGTGGATTTGAAGATCGTGTGGGAAGTTGCCGTCGTGCATGTGCCGGAAAATTGCGGGGTGCTGGAAAAGTTTTTCTCCAGTGCTGACAATCCAGAAAAATCCCACTAGCCTTTTTTATGGGCCAATACAAAGTCCTCGTCGTCGGCATGGGCAAGCGTGGCATGCACCACGCCACCAGCTTCAACGCCAACCCCAAATTTCAAGTCGTCGGCATCTGCGACATCGACCAGAAACGGCTCGATGACGCCGCGCCCAAACTGGGCCACCCGGAAAAAAGTCTGGACGCCGCGGCGCTGGCCAAGAAGCTGAAGCCCGATCTGTTTTGCTTTTGCACTTTGCCGAATCTACGGCTCGATTTCATCAAGCTGGGCATTGCCAGCGGCGCGAAGTTGATCGCGTTCGAGAAACCCGTGGCGATGACGAGCCTGGAAGGCTTGCAAATCAAACAGGCCCTCGACCAAAGCGGCGTGAAGGCCGTCGTCAGCCACCAGCATCGCTACGGCGAGCACTATAAGAAGGTGAAGGAAATCGTGGCGAGCGGCGCGCTGGGCCATGTGCATACGGTTTATGGCACGGCCACCGGCTGGGCCGCGCACATGCTCAGTCACCTGATCGATTACACGGGTTGGTTCAATAATTATGCCCCGGCTGCTTGGGCGCTGGGCCAGGCCGCCGGTCGCGGAAAGCTGGCCGACCTGCACACGTCGCCCGATTACATCGCGGGCGTGGTGCATTACCAGAATGGCGTGCGGGGTATTTACGATTGCGGCGCGGGGGCGCCCGATGTGCCGGAAGTGGACGCGAGCAAGGAACAGAAATTGTGGTGGCGCAAAGCCCGGATGGGCGCGCAAGGCAGTGAAGGTTTTGCCGAAGTGATTACCAACGGCGGCTGGCGCGCGGTCACCCGGAGCGGCGGTTATCAAAGCGGCGGGGGCAACATGGATTACGTGGAAGACATGCCACCCTACGTGCAGGAAATGGCCGACTGGCTCGACGATGAGAACAAAATCCATCCTTGTGCGTTTGCGAACGCCTACCAGGGGTTTGAAATCATGTCGGCGCTTTACCGCTCCGCCGCTGAGGGCGGCCAAGTGGCCCTGCCGTTCACCAGCGGGGCCGATGAAATCGCCTTGCTCAAAGCCAACGTGCCAGACCGAAAAGTCTTGATGACCATTCCGGAGAGCGCGAAAGAGTATCCGAACTAACCGGCCGAAACCGTCATCGGTTACCCCGCTGCGCGAGGATCAGCTCCTTGATGGCTTGCGGGTCGGGAATCCCCAGAATTTTTTCCGAGGCTTCGACGGTGGCGGACGTGGAAATGGTCAGGTCCCCGATCCCGAAGAGGCGGGCGAGAAAATTTTGATCGATGTCCACCGAGCGGATATCGCGTGGGATAAAATCCCGGTAACACTTGGAGAACCAACCGCGCTCCAGCGCGATGCGGTCGGGATAAATCCGCAGCACCACCGAAGCCCGCCGGACCGCCGCGATGATGAGGGGCACAATCAGCCAGAAGAAAAACAGGTGCCAGAAGAAGTTCCACCACGACGCGCGGACTTCGGCGAGCAGTTCGTTCGCGGCGGGAGCTGCCGGTTCCGGCGGCAACCGCTCGGCAACGGGAAAGCCGCACGATGGGCAGGCTTTGGCCACCGTGGAAACGGGCTGGCGGCATTCGGGGCAATCGATCAATGGCATCCAAGGACGAAGTTCAACGAAAATCCCGGTCGACGCAACTCTCTTCCCTCGCGGCTTCGCGCGGCGGATGGCGCGGCGACATTCGCGCAAGGCGTTGTCATTTCTTCGTGTCCCTGCGGACCGATTCGTGGTTAAACTGACGGCGATGGAAGTCATCATACAACCGAACCAGGAAGCCGCCGCGGCTCTCGTGGCCCGCATCGTGGCCCACGATCTGCGCGCCAATCCGCATCTCGTCCTCGGTCTGGCCACCGGGAGCACGATGGAATGTGTGTATCGCCACCTCGTCCGCCTGCACCAGACGGAGCAGTTGGATTTTTCCCTGTGCAGCACCTTTAACCTGGACGAATACGTCGGGCTCTTCCCGAGCGACCCCAATGCCTATCGCCATTACATGGACCGCCACCTGTTCCGCCACGTAAACGTGGACCCGCGGAACACCCATTTGCCCAACGGCCTCGCCACCGATCTCGAGGCCGAGTGCCGACACTACGAAGCGATGATTCAGCGGTTCGGGGGTATTGATTTGCAACTGCTGGGCATTGGCAAGGCCGGGCATATCGGTTTCAACGAGCCGCTCTCGGCGTTGCGTTCCCGAACACGCGTAAAAGCGCTCACGCCCACCACCCTCAAGCAGAACGCGCCGTTGTTCGGCGGCGAAGACAAAATGCCGCGCCGTGCCATCACCATGGGCGTCGGCACCATCATTGAGGCGCGCCGTTGCGTCCTGCTCGCCACGGGCGACAGCAAAGCGGACGTGATCGCCCAGGCCGTCGAAGGCCCGATTACCAGCATGGTCACCGCCACGGCGCTGCAACTCCACCCCCGTTGTACCGTGATCGTGGATGAGGCCGCCGGTGCGCAGTTGAAGGAGCAGGAATATTACCGCTGGATTTTCGACAACGAGCCGGAGTGGGAAGGTTATCGGTAGTTGGCTTTGGGGAGCGCTGACAGCTGAGCGAGGGGCGCCCGGTTAGATGGAAGTTAAACGTCGGAGTTCAGGGCTTGATTTCAGCTCGCCAACCAGGACTTACCCTGGGTTGCCAACCTCACGATCGCGAGCACCTGTCGCCGCGCGCTCCGGACCAGTCGGCAGAGGGCCGGGTTCCTGCCATCGCAGTAATTTCCGCGGTATGAGCTTGCTTTCTCAATTCGGTCGCGGATATTTCCCGCACTGCCATTTACTGTGATACCAGCCCCAGTCCGGTTGGCCAGGAGCGTGAAAGACTGACATGAAAACATCTAGCTTGGAGCAGCGATACGGCGCGGTGGGAAGTGAAACGAGCCCATCGGAACAACTCGCTTTTACCTTGATCGAGCTATTGGTGGTCATCGCCATCATCGCGATTCTCGCCGCGATGCTGTTGCCGGCTCTCAGCAAGGCCAAAGCGACCGCGATCCGCACCCAGTGCAGCAACAACCTCAAGCAATGGGGGCTGGCCGTGCAGATGTATAGCGGGGATAACGCGGATTATTTCCCCGACAACAAAGACGGCTCGGATGTGAGCTGGATGTCCAAGGACTTAAACGAGTTTTACAAGAGGTATCTCTATCCCAACCGCCGCGGGACCACGACCAATCAACGCAATCCGAACGACGTGCTGTATTGTCCGACGGACCAATGGCATCGCCTGGCCGAGACCACGATTACGACCGACAACACGGCGCAACTAATCGGCTATTTCTATCTACCGGGCCGGGCTAATAATGCGAACAACACCTGGCCTTACAATTCTGCCGGCTTGGAAGGCTGGCATTTACGCAAGAAACTTGGCGGGCAGTATCGTCACGCGCCCATCATGAGCGACCGCTTGCAAGGCCTCGGCAGCTGGGACCGAAACGCGAACAAGGGAAGCCTGACCTGGTACGTCGTCGACGGCGGAAAATCCACCCCGTCGGCCAGTCATCGCACGAGTGGCGGCGTGCCCACGGGCGGGCAATTTCTGTTTGAGGACGGCCACGTCGACTGGCAAAAATTTAATTTGAGTAATGCGCGTGGCTCGGTGGATGTCGGTTCGCAGAGCGGCAGTTGGATCCTGTTCTATCGGCCGGCGAATATCTCGACGAATCTCTAATGTGGGCTGGCCCCCTCCGGCCGGCGGATAGCTGTGTTGGGACGGCAAGGGAAAGTTCAAAGCTCAAATCCCGGAGCGAGTCCGGCCACACTCCAAGATTGATTTGGGTTGCTCCCGAAGTTGGCGGTTGGTGCTTTAGTCTTTCTTCACATGCACCGTCTGCGTGGGGAATGCGAACTCGATCTTTTCCGCATCGAAGCGGGCCTTGATCTGCAGGTTCAACTCTTGCATGCCGGCAAAGTGGGCCTTCACGTCGGCGTCGCTCCACACGTGTACCACAAAAATATTCAGCGCCCAGTCGTTGAACTTGTTGAAGCTGATGACGAGATCGCCGGTCTTGGGATGCGCGCGGAACACTTCCTCCAGAATGGCGGTGGCGCGTTTCACTTTATCCACCGGTGTATCGTAAGTGAGGCCGATGTTCATTTCCGTGCGGATGATCGGGCGGCGCGTGATGTTGGTGATGATGGCGTTGCCCATGATTTTGTTCGGGATGGCGACGTGATGGCCGTCGAGGTTGCTCACGCGCGTGCTGCGCAGGCCGATGGTTTCCACGGTGCCGTCCACGCTCTCGACCTTGATGCGGTCGCCGATGCGGAACGGTTTGTCCATGTAAACCGCCACCGCGCCGAACAGGTTCGCGAGGGTGTCCTGCGCCGCCAGACCGATCGCCAGGCCGCCGATGGACAGGGAAGCGATCGCGCCGGTGATGTCAATTTTTAGATTCTGGGCGGTGACCAGCACGGCGATGATCACCACAAAAAACTTCACGCTCTTGCGGATGATCGGGAAAAGTTGTTCGTCGAAGGATTTGTCCGTGCCCACCGCCGTGCGCTCGCGCCACAGGCCCATGACCAGATCCACGATTTTCAAGGTGACGTAAGTCAGGGAGCAGGCCACGATCACGATCAGGCTTTTGGAGAGGATGGTCTGGACTTGCGCCGGCCATTGAAAAACCGTCAATCCGACGTGCAGGAAAATGACGAACGCGATGATTTTCACCGGGCCGCGCAGGGTTTCCAGCACCAGATCGTCGAATTTGCTCTCCGTTTTTTCCGCCCACCGCTTGAGCCAGACGCCGGTGAGATAATCGAGGAACTTGGAGACGTAGAACGCGAGGAAGATGTAGATCAACGAGGAAAGAAATTTCCAGAGCGGCTGGCCAAAGATGGTGTTGGTTTGCAGCGCTGCCACCTCGTCCAGGTGGAAGATCAAATCATGCTCGGCCACCTCCAGCTCGAGCGCGCCCAGTTTCTTTTCAATCGCCCCCACCTTTTTGGCTTGGGCAGCCGGCACGGTATTGGTGACGGCGGGCTGGGCCGAGGCCCACACCGCCCAGCAGGCGATGACGACCAGCAACCCCATCAACCCGCGATACCACCATTCAAAATGTCTGCGCATAACGGGGGAAAGTAGAACAGGGAACGCCCGGACGTGACAAGCCCCGGAAAAGGCTCGTCGCCTGGTAAGAGACGACGTAAGCAGCCGCTAATTAACTTTGGCCTTCAGGGAGTTTAGTCAGAGCCTCCTCACGTCGGCTGCTACGGATCACCCGCCCGCGACGATCTTTACGATTTCCAGCCGGTCACCGGCCTGAACCTGCCGTTGGGAAAACTCCGACGGCGCGACGGCCTCGCCGTTGTGCTCCACTACCACGCTGCGCGGCAAAAGCTTTTGCGCTTCCAGAAATTCCTCCAACGTGCAAGGCAGCTCCGCCGAGATGGACTTGCCGTTGGCGATTACGCTTTGGTCGTTCACAATTACTATATCGCAAATGGCCACGTTGCACATCCTATGGTTCACACGGCGGCCAAAGGGCCGTTGACTGTTCTATACTGGGCGTTGGGTGTTTGCCTTCACATAGTCAACGCGGCATCCCAATCCTTCCACACCGGTTCGTAGCCGAGCTGGCGGATCAGGCTGGCGACTTCCTGCGCCGAGCGGTCGTCGGCGATTTCAAACTGGCCGGTGGCGTTGGTCGCCTGATCTGGCACGGCCGCCCATTCGCTCGCGCCGGCCGCCAGTTCCACAATCCGCCCCCTTTCTGTGTGATGAATCTTTTCTTTACCCGCCCCGGTGTAGCCGCCCGGTTCGGTGTGGCTGCCGGCACTGACCATGGTGATGCCCAACGGAATTAAGCCATCGCGCAGCTTGGCCGGTTCACGCGTCGAGAGCACCAAGCCCACATCAGGAAATATCAGCCGGAAGGCGCCGATGAGCTGCGCCAGTTCGCGGTCGGTCATGTGCGTCAGCGGCTGAAACTCGCCGGCGCACGGACGCAGCCGCGGCAGTGAAATGGTGATCTGCGCCTTCCAGCAATTCCGGAGCAAATAATCCGCGTGCGCCGCCACACACAGCGCTTCATATCGCCAGTCCGCCAATCCGAACAGCGCGCCGATGCCGAGCCGGCGAAACCCGGCGGCGTAAGCCCGCTCCGCCGTTTCCAGTCGCCAGTCGAAATTCTTCTTGGGTCCGGCGGTATGGAGATCGTCATAAATCGCGCGGTCGTAAGTTTCCTGATACACCACCAGTCCCTCCGCCCCGGCGGCCGTGAGCGGCCGATACTCCGCCGTTTCCATTGGCCCGACTTCGAGCGAGATCCCCGGCCACTCGGCATGCAGCGCGGCGACACATTCCGCCAGGTAACCGTTGGAAACAAACTTGGGATGTTCCCCAGCCACGAGCAGAATGTTACGGAATCCATCCGCCGCTAGTGCCCGCGCCTCGCGCAAGACTTCTTCCACCGAGAGCGTCACGCGGAGAATGGGATTGTCACGCGAGAAGCCGCAGTATTTGCAATTGTTGATGCACTCGTTGGACAGATACAGCGGCGCAAAGAGGCGAATGGTCTTGCCGAAGCGTTGTTGCGTGAGTTGTTGCGAGTGGCGGCCGAGCAATTCCAGCCATTGACCGGCGGCCGGTGAAATCAGCTGCCCAAAGTCGGCGAGCGAAAACTTTTCCTGCGCCAGGGTCTCGCGGGCCGCGTCCAGAGTGGTGGCCCGGGAACGTTCCACCCATGACGCGAACGGCAACGAATTGAATGCAGCAACAAAACTCACTGAGCGAAGTTAGCAAGCCAAAGTGTGAAGTCGAGCAACGGAAGTCCGTAGCCGCCGAGGTGATGAGGCGGACGCCCGGGTGAGAACAAGAGATTTCCGGCCATCCACGAACCCGCCCTGGGAGCGCCGGCATCCTTGCCGGCAAGTTCCAAGCCTGCAGCGTCGCGACCCGCCGACAAAGATGCCGGCGCTCCCAAGGCTGCCCGCCGGAGAGCGCATGGCTTCGATGCCCGGCACTGCGCCGCGGGATTCTCCATCCTCACGACGTCAGGTGCTTACTGATAATGCGGCGGCTTGGGATTGGTGGCTTTGATGCGATCCATCTCGATGGCCTCCAAGGTCGCCGACTGCCGTTGGGCCTGACGCTTTAATTGCTCCACGAGCCGGCCTTGCTCGATGAGAACTCCGTTCAGTTGCTCCACCTGATGTTCCAGATGGGTTACGTGCGCCTCGATGCGTTCCAACCGATGAGCCGATTCATCGTTCATCACGCGTGTTCAGCGACCACCGCTGAGGCACTGGTTGAAGCCTGACGCTGGTGGAAAAGTAAATTCATCCTCTCATACCTCATTTTTGCTCAACTCAACAAAATTTTCTGTGTGATAACCAGCGTAAATCTTTCCTGACTTACGGTCTGCAACGACGCAATGCTCCGGCATGTTAGGAATTTCTCCCAAGAAAACATAGGTCACGCCTGCCCGAAATGGATATTGGCTCCGAAATTCACGCGGCAAACGCAAAGCGTTGAATCTTACAAGGCTGAGCTTTCGGGGAATCTTTGTCACGTGCGGAACGCAGTTAGACAGTAAGGCTTAGTGGTTCAAAACGAATGACCGGTGCTTCGCAAACACGCCGCGCAGCGCAACAGAGGTTTCGTCCTGGATTACCTGCAACTCACGATACGTCGCCACCGCTTTGGCGTCCGGCTCGGCAGTCTCAGCCGGGTTCAACTCGACAAACTCATCCGTGATGTCGCTGATGCTGGCCTTCTCGCCCTTCTGCAGTCGCCAGCACCAGAGTGCTTGCAACGCCGCGCCGTAGGCCGCGCCTTCACTGACTTTCAACGTCACCACTTCGGTGTTGAAAACATCCGCCATGATCTGCCGCCAGAGTTTGGATTTCGCGCCGCCGCCCGTCGCGCGGATTTGTTTGGCTTTCACTCCGAGTTCGACGAGGCGACGCAGGCCGTAGTTCATGCCGAGGGTCACGCCTTCCATCGCCGCGCGGCAGTAATGACTGGCGGTGAACGTGCGCGGATTGATGCCGAGCATCACGCCGCTGCCGTCCGGCACGTTCGGGGTGCGTTCCCCTTCGAGATAGGGCAGGAGCAGCAAGCCGCCGGCGCCGGCCGGAATTTTCGCGGCCTTGTTCTCGAACTGCTCGTGCGTGTAGCCAAAATCCAGTCGCATCATCTCGGTGGCCACGGTCACGTTCATCGTGCACAGCAACGGGAGCCAGTGATTCGTGGAATCGCAGAACGCGGCGATCTCGCCCGCAGGATCGACCACGGGTTTGTCGGCGCAGGCGTAAATGGTTCCGCTGGTGCCGAAGCTTGCCGTGACGAGGCCCGGCCGGGTGTTGCCCGTGCCAATGGCGCCCATCATGTTGTCGCCGCCGCCGGCGCTCACGAGCACACCCGGGTTCAAGCCCAGCGTGCGGGCGGTCTCGGCCTGGAGGCGCCCGGCCGGTTCTTCGCTCGAAATCAGCCGGGGCAATTTGCCGGCGAGTTCCGGATCAATCGCTTCGAGGACGGAATTCGCCCAGCGACGACTGCGCACATTCAACAAAGCGGTGCCGCTGGCGTCGCCATATTCCATCACCCGTTCGCCGGTGAGCCAGAAGTTCAAGTAGTCGTGGGGCAGAAGAATCGTGGCCAGCTTGGCGAAATTCTTCGGCTCGTGATTTTTCAGCCAGAGAATTTTTGGGGCCGTGAAGCCGGGCAACACCGCGTTGCCCAAGGCCTTGATGGTTCTCTTCGCTCCCCCAAGTTTTTCTGTGATCTCCGCACATTCGGCCGTGGTGGCCGTGTCGCACCACAGTTTGGCCGGGCGGATGACTTCGCCCGCTTTATCGAGCGGCACGAAGCCATGCTGCTGGCCGCTCACGCCGATGGCCACGACGTCGGCGGCGACCGCCTTGGCCTGGCGCAGCGCGGAACGAATCGCGGCGGCGGTGGCATCGCGCCAGGTGTGGGGATGTTGTTCTTTCGCGCCAGGCGGCAGGTTCGGGATCAAGTCGTACGCGTGCGATGCCGCGCCGAGTACCTTGCCGTCCCTCGCGTCCACCACGAGCGCCTTGGTGGATTGCGTGCCGCTGTCAATACCGATCAAGAGTGTTCGCATGGCGATGGTTTAATCCAAGCGGCCATGCCTGTCACGCCGAAGTATGCGGGCCGTTTGGTTGCGCTCGTCAGGCACAGCTTCCTTGCAAGCCAAAGCTCGTTAGCTACACGTGCGGCTTGGACTGTGACGGAGCGATGAAGATAACGACGAAGTTTACGCGTAAGCACCGAAACTTGCCGGCCACTATGGCATTCCCACGGTCTCGGAAGCGGGCTTGCCTTCGCGCTGGGGCTTGGCAACTTAAGCCTGCTCATGAGCACACTCTCGGAAGAAAATATTCTTAACGCACTCAAAGCCGTGAAGTATCCCGGCTATTCGCGCGACATCATTTCCTTTGGCTTGATCAAGGAGGTCACCGCCCACGCAGGCGCGGTGAGCGTTTCCATGCAACTCACATCCGCGAATGCCGAAGCCGGCCAGCAGATCAAAACGGAGAGTGAACGGATCTTAAAGGCGTTGCCCGGGGTGACCCACGTCCACATCGAAGTGAAACAACCCGCTACGGCGCCCGGGGCGCCCGCCGGGCCCAGCCCATGGGCCAGTCAAAATCGCGTCCCCGGCATCAAGCGCATTGTCGCCGTCGCGAGCGGCAAGGGTGGCGTGGGCAAATCCACCTTGTCCGTGAATCTGGCCTGCGCGCTCGCGCACCTCGGCGCCCGCGTCGGTTTGCTCGACTGCGATATTTACGGGCCGAGTATTCCGCTCATGATGGGCATCAATCAGCGCCCGGGGTTGAACGAAGCGGAGCGAATGGTTCCGCCCTCCAGCCACGGGGTGAAATTGATGAGCATGGGCTTCCTGCTGAACGACGACCAGCCGGTGATCTGGCGCGGCCCGATGATTCAGCGGACGATTCAACAATTCATCACCGTGGTGGACTGGGGCGAACTGGATTTCCTGCTGGTGGACCTGCCGCCCGGCACCGGAGACGCGCAACTCACCCTGTGCCAGACCGTGCCGCTCGACGGCGGCGTGATCGTGACGACGCCGCAGGAGGCGTCCTTGGGCGTGGTGCGCAAAGGCATCGCGATGTTCGAGAAAGTCAACGTGCCCATGCTCGGTATTGTGGAGAACATGAGCTATTTCATCACTCCCAACGGCGAGCGGGTCGAGATTTTCGGCCACGGCGGCGGGCGCAAGGAGGCGGAGCGATTGAACCTCCCGTTCCTCGGCGAGGTGCCGCTCTTCACCGCAATTCGGGAAGGGGGCGACCGGGGCGTGCCGATTGTGGTGTCCGCGCCGGATCAGTCGCCGGGGCAGGTATTCCTTCAAATCGCGGAAGGTATCCGGAAAAAGCTGGGTTGAAGTTGGGGGCGATAAAATACCAAAAGGCGGAAAGCGGAAGCGGGCAAAGGCGTGGCTGCCGCTTTGAGGTTTTGGTGTCTGGGGCGAATCGCGCCCCGCTCGAGCCATGGAAGCCAACCAAATTCTTTCTGGGTGTCGGGTTTGCATTCCGCTGCCAGCGCCCACGCAATTGGCCCCGGCAGTTCGGGAGGCTCAGGGATGATGCTTTCGCGTTGCTCCGCTGCTTTCCTCTCCCTCAGAATTTATTGGGTGTCGGCGGTCTCGCAGCGGCGGATTCAGGTCCGACAAGCTCATAAACGCCGAACCATCGTTGACTATTGGCGCCCGAACCGATGACCTCAAAGGTTGCAGGTTTTCCCGCGTCGAGCAGCGAGCCGGCCACCTCAATGAGCAAAATGCCATTGCTGTCCTCGGCATTATTTTCCATGACGGTATAGCGCATTTGCATTTTACCATCGTCGCTTTGCCAGGTTTGATCCTGCAAGGATACGTTG
>JANXWY010000482.1 GCA_025350905.1 Verrucomicrobiota bacterium | reverse complement strand
ACCATGCGCTGCGCGATGATCCGGACATCGAGACCCATAGCGTGGAAGTGGACGGCACCGACCGCAAGGCGATGCTGCTGCGGCCGAAACATTAGGCTGGCCGGGTTTAATTTGTCGGCGGCTTGATCTCCGCCGGCGAATTCCAATTGGCAAAATGGGGCGCATCCCTCGCCGGCAGTTCGATAATGCGGCTCAGACCGCGCTGCCCGCAGCGCTCGGCAAAATCCCGTACCGCAAAATTTCCACCTTCCAATTGCGCGCACGCCAGGACATGCGCTGATTTCGGATAAATTGCGGCCAGCGGCTCGAGTTGGCCGTTCACCCGCGGCACCACCCCGACCGGGGTCGGGCAACTGGCCACCAGCCGTCGCAGCAAGTCCGCGCTCATCGTGGCCAAATCCACGGCCAGAACGAGCACCAGGGGTGAGGCGGCGGCGGCGAGCGCGCGTTCGATTCCGGCTAACGGCCCGGCCCCGACAAATTGGTCCCACACCACTTGACCGCTGAATTCGGAATAATCCGTGTCGGCGCGCCCGGAGATGAAAACCTCCGCCGCGCCGGCGGCGCGCACTCGTTCCAGCTGCCGAGCGAGCAACCGCTGGCCGTCCACTTCCAACCAGACTTTGTCGCGCCCCATGCGCGAGGAATTTCCGCCCGCCAGAATGACGGCACTGAAAATTTGGTCGAGGGCGGCTGTTAGCCGGACCTGGGCGGGCTTTCGAGTTTCGACACCCGACTTTCGATTTGTCCTCATGCGTCCACACGCAGCCAACCGTTGCTGAGCACGCGCGCGCGTAAGCCGCCCTGACCGTACAAGGCCGCCTCCGCGCCCGGCGCGAGGGCGGCATTCATCCAATGACACGGGCTGCATTCGGCGACGCCGGCGAAGCACACCCCCTGGATTTCAAACTCCTGGCCGATGAGCGAGTTCAGGTCTACGCCGCGCGTGATGAGGTTCCGCCGCGTCACGCCGGGCGATTTACCGGTCACGGCCAATTGCCGGCAAACCTCCGCAAACACTTCCGCCGCCAAAAACGTCACCTGCCCCGGGTAATTCACCTTGAAACTGAAAAAGCGGTCACCCAGCAATCCCTGCCCTGCCACACACTCGACTTCGCGGAGCTCAACCGTCGGATGTTCGCCCGGCGGCGTCGCGTGATGCCCGAAGAAATTATGTCCGGGCGAGATAAAAATGTTTTCGATTGCAATGGGAGGCGTGGTGGCCATCGCGCAAAAGTGTACCGGCGGCAAGCGGGCATCGCAATCCTCTGAGCGCCGCGCCGCAGTTGGGCGCGCTTCTCGATCCATCTCCGCGAAAATTGTTCCCCGGTTGAGCCCCGAGGAAATCATTCCCCGCGCCGTTGCTTTATCGAGCTTTGGTTTCTCGGCCAGCGGCGGAGCGGTTCGGCGATGTCCGGTTGGCTGAACGGCCAGGTTCTATGCGGCCGACCGAGATCGTCGGGTGGGAGTGGTTTTAATTCCTACCTCAATCAGGTTGCGGCGTTGGTGCTGACGGCAACTCGGCGCGCTTCCGTGGCGGTCAAACAATTCTGCTCGGCGACCAGCGCGAGCGCCCGGCTGAAATAGTCGTTGTTGAAAGTTGCCAGCAGCTGCGCCCGGCCGATGGGATCCGGCGCCGGGATCAACGCATGATGTACGAGTTGATCCAGCAACCACTGGGCCCGCTCGCGCGTGGGCGCGTTCGCTCGGTGCCGGTGAAAGATGGCGAAGTCGTGAAAGACCCGGATCGTGGAACTGTCGAGGTTGAAGGGCACGCCGGTCTCGGTGAGCAGGCATTCCAAGGGCGCATTCACGTATTGCAAGTGGGTAAGTTCGCTGCGGATAAGGTCCCAATTCTTGGGGACATCGCAAAAGCGGCAACTCTCAATCAGCGCCGCGAGCAGGCGCAGGTGTTCCTCGGGGCGTTGCTCGGCGAACTCGCGGCGCACGAGCAATACTTTCTCGGGGTGCAGCGGCGCCAGGTCCGCGCTCGTGGCGACACAGAAACCCGTGCCGGCCTCAATGGCGACAGAGTTCCACGGCTCGCCCACACAATAACCGTCAAGGTAACCCAGTTTGAGATGCGGATACATCTCGATCGACGAAACGGGAATG
>JANXWY010000476.1 GCA_025350905.1 Verrucomicrobiota bacterium | reverse complement strand
ACAGGACCGTGGCCCGAGTCGGCGCCACTTGTTGCACCACCTCAAAAATTTCCTTCATCGCCGGCGATTCGCCCACGATGTTTTCCATGCCGAACTTTTCGTCAAGCTGCTGGCGCAAAGCCACGTTTTCGACTTCCAACTTTTGCGAGCGGACGGCGCGGGCGATGCGCATCTCGAGCTCGTCAATTTGCAGCCGGCCCTTGGCGATGTAAACATCCGCCCCGCGCTTCATGGCGTCCACGGCGAGTTCCTCCGAGCCGTATGCCGTCATCAGGATGCAGATCGGCGGTTTCGCCAGGGACTTCGCGCGCCCGATGAGTTTCATGCCGTCCTCGTTGGGCATCTGAAAGTCCGTGAGCATGACGTCGAAACTTTCGCGTTCCAGCAATTCCATGGCGGCCTTGGCGTCCTCGGCCAGGTACACGTCGAAGCGGTCTTCCAACGCGGCGCGCAGGCCTTCGCGGGTGGGTTTCTCGTCATCCACAATGAGCAACGTCGGTTTAGTCATGCAGTGGGGGCCTTCAGCATTCTGGGTTTGCGCTCATGCAGCGGCAGCCACAGCCGAAACGTCGTGCCCCGGCCCACATGGCTTTCGAGTTCAATGCGACCGTTGTGCGCGCGCACGATGCGCTGCACGATCATCAAGCCGAGGCCGGTGCCTTTTTTCTTGGTCGTATAAAAGGGTTCGAAGATGCGGTTGAGTTGTTCCTGCGGGATGCCGCCGCCGGTGTCGGTCACGCTGACCCAGACCGCGTCGGCGTTCTCGCCCGTCTGCAACGTCAGCGTGCCGCCCTTGGTCATCGCCTGCATCGCGTTCTTGACGAGGTTGAGCAGCGCCTGCTGAGTTTGCGTGGGATCAATCGGCGTCGCCGGCAGCTGCCGCGCGAGTTTGGTCTTGATCGTGATGCCGCGATTGTCGAGTTCCGGCCGCAGGAGTTCGAGGGTTTTCAGGACGACCTCATTGAGCGTCGTGAGCTTGACCTGCAACGGCGCGGGGCGGATGGCCTGGAGAAATTGGGTGACGATGTAGTCGAGCCGGTTGATCTCGCCTTTCGCGACGGAAAGGTATTGGTCCAGCTTGTTGGCCACGTCCGCGGTGTCAGCCTCCGTGACGGCGGCCGGTGAACGACTGTGAGCCGAGACCGCCCCGCGCGCCGGGCGGATCTTCAATTTCTTCACCTCGCGCTCCATGAGCTGCAGGTGGATGTGGAGCGCATTGAGCGGGTTGCCGATTTCGTGGGCGACGCTGGCGGCGAGCAGCGTGAGCGCCTGCACGCGTTCGCTTTCGATGGCCTCGAAGTTTTTCTGCCGCGCCTCGGTGGCATCGTGCAAAATGAGCGCCAAACCGGAGCTGC
Source organism: Verrucomicrobiota bacterium (assembly GCA_025350905.1). Taxonomy (GTDB): domain Bacteria; phylum Verrucomicrobiota; class Verrucomicrobiia; order Limisphaerales; family JADLHS01; genus JADLHS01. Next base: position 1,049 of record JANXWY010000476.1, on the reverse strand, counting down.
CAATTTCGTCGCCATCCAACGGCGCGGCGTAGAGCCGGAGAAAGCGCGGGCGCGGATACTCGACCTCGAACTCATGCCGGATGACATGCTGACCGCCGTCGGCATCGAGCTGCGAAATCTTGCTCCAATCGACTTCGGGCAGGATTTCCTTCAACTGACGGCCCTCGGTATTGGGCTGCAGGCCGAGCAACCGGGTCACGGCCTGGTTGAGATAGAGAATGCGTCCGGTTTCGTCCACCACCAGCACGCCGTCCTCGATGGTATTAAAGAGCGTTTCGAGAAAACTCCGCTCGCGGGCGAGGCGTTGCACGACCGTCTGCAAGCCTTCCGCATCGAGCCGACCGATGCGACCGAGGACTTTGTCGAGAAAACTGGATTTGGGCGGTGGCATTGAACTAGAACCATCTCCGTTTTTTGAAATACAGATAGGTCAGCGCCGTGGAAACGAGCATGGAGACGCCCGCGACCCAGTAACCATGCGGCCAGCTGAGTTCCGGCATGTCGTGAAAATTCATTCCGTACCACGTCCCGATCATCATCAGCGGGGTCGTGATGACGGTGATCAACGTCAGCAATTTCACCACTTCGCCCGTTTGATTGGACGACATGTTCAGATAGACCTGCAGGATGCCGGTGAGCGAATCGGTATAGTTTTGCGCCAGCTCGGAAATATGGTACAGCGCGTCATAGACATTGCGGTAGTAGGGGACGAGATGCGCCCGGATTAGTTTGAACTCGCCGCGGGCGAAGCGGGCCAGCACTTCCCGCTGCGGGCCGATGATCTGGCGCAGGTGCAGCACTTCCTTTTTGACCTGGAGAATTTTGTTGAGCGTTTTGTGCGTGGGATTTTGCAACGCCTCCTGTTCCAGTTCCGCAATTTCCATGGAGAGTTCCTCCAAGGCCGGCTTGTAATTCTCCACGATCGCGTCCAGCAAATTATGGGCGACCCGGTCGGGTGCCCGGGCGATGTGGATCGTGCCTTTGCAGGCGCGTTCCTCGGTCAACGCCACACTCCGCAGCGGCGCGGCGTGGTACGTGACGAGAAAATT
>JANXWY010000462.1 GCA_025350905.1 Verrucomicrobiota bacterium | reverse complement strand
GCCATGCGGGTGGACACCGCCGGGGGAACCTTGACGATTGGCTCCGGGATTCTGGTGCGGGGGCACAGCGGAGTGATCGGGCAGTCCACGTCCTGTATTGGCAGCCCGGCCAACGTGAGCGTGATCAACCAAGGCACGATTGCCACGGACGTGACGGGGGGGACGATTAACCTTCGAGTGCAAAGTTTCACCAACCAAAACACAGTGGGAGCGCGGAAAGGGACACTCAACGTTACCGGGGCATACACTTCGACTGCCGGCACGCTGACGGTGGGGATAGCCAGCCTAAGCGATTTCGGGCAAATAAATTTTAACAGTCCCCTCGCGATGGAAGGTACGCTTAAAGTTGAATTTATTGGCTTTTACCGTCCGACCAGCGGGAGTTCGTTCGCCTTGCTTGCTTATCCGTCCCGCACGGGAACGTTCGACTCGTTCGACCTGCCAACTGATATCCAGTGGCAAACCACGAACGGGCCCACGGCCTTCGCCCTTTCCGCCACTGCGTTACTGGAATTGCCCTCCATAGCCATCGGACCGCAAACCCAGTCCATCGTGGTCGGCAGCAACGCCACTTTCAATGTAACGGCCTTGGGTACGCAACCGCTCAGCTACCAATGGCGATTGAACGGAACGAACCTAACGGATGCGGCCCGGGTAGTCGGAGCGCAAAGCAATTCCCTCAACCTCGCCGATGTTCGCTTCAGTGATGTGGGTGGGTATCGCGTGGTGGTTACCAATGCGTACGGCGCCATCACCAGTTCAGTGGCCACGCTCACGCCGCTCTGCATTGTGGCGGCCAGTAACTATCCCGTCGCCGCCGGTACTGTTAGCGGCACGGGGGTGTTTGCCACGGGTGGCACCAATGTCGTGACCGCGCATCCCGGCGGCGGATACAAGTTTGCCTATTGGACGGAAGGGCCGAATGTTCTGGGAACTAACGCAAGTCTGGCCACCCTGCTGACCACCAACCATAGCTTCGTGGCTAACTATCAAGAAGCGAATCCGCTGCACGTGGTGACCACGGCGACTTCACCCTCCGGCTTGGCCTCCGTGGCGGGTGCCGGCACCTACACCAACGGTCAGTCGGTTGCGTTCAGCGCGCCCGCCAGCCTCACCAACCCGCCGAACCTTTACACCTTCCGCGAATGGCGGGCCAACGGCGCGTTCGTTTCCGGCAGTGCCACCTTCGACAAGAGTTTCTCCACGCTCGACCCGACGAACCTCCTGTTCGTCGCGCATTATGATGCGGCGACGATTCTCCCGCTGGTGACCAACGTCACCATCAATTTCGCCTTGCCCATTCCGGCCACGACGAATTTTCAGTTGAGCCTGCAGTTCAATCGAACGATGGATACCAACTTCGTTCCTCTGGTCGTCCTTACCAATGCGGCGGGCGGGGTGCAGCCAGTTGTGCCCCCCGGTGGGACGTGGAGCGGGGTTGCCTTGTTGGATGACACATTTACGCCGCCGCCCATCACATTCGCTTCCGGTATGGACGGCACCAACCAGGTCCTCGTGTCTCTGGCCCGCGACCTCGGTGGGAACGCATTGGCGTTGACGAACGTGGCGCAATGGCGTGTCGACGTCACTCCGCCACCAAACCCGGCGCTGTCGCTCACGAGCTCGAACGGTTCCTCCGCGACGGTCGGTTGGTCCGGATACGGCGCGCCCGCAGACCTCAATGGTTTCCGGGTTTTTCTCGCCACGAGCAATTTCACTGCGATCGCCGGCCGGGCTCCCGTATCCGGCGTCGGTCCGGGCACGCGCCAATTCACCTATGGGAACTTGACGCTGGATCAGCCGTACTTTGCCGCCGTCACGGCCGTGGACGTCGCCGGTAACAGCTCACCCACCGTCACAACTTTGGCCTTCAGCCTGCCGAGCTCCACCCCGCCCGCCGTGCCGGTTCAGGTGCAGGCGGTGGGACCCACGTCGGCCTTGGTGTCGTGGAACAGTTATGATCCCTCCGCTCTGCTCGGCTTTGCCGGTTTCCGGCTCTACTACGAAACCAACAACTTCAGCTCGGTCGGCAATCTTACTTCCCGGCAAACTCTGCTGCCCGGCGCCCGCTCGATTCAGATCGACAATCTCGACCGTGCCCGCACCTATTACTTTGCGGTCGTTGGCGTCAATGGCAACAACGTCTTCAATTCCAACGTGACGACCGCCGCCTGGTCCGATCCTTACGCCGGGACCATTAGCGCCAACCTGACCATTGGCGGCCCGGGCCAAATCGTGGACATCCGGCAGAGCATCACGGTGATCAGCAACGCCGTGGTCACGGTTCCTGCCAACACCACGCTGCGCTTTGCTCCGGGGGCGGGATTGATCGTCCAGCAGGGCGCGCTGCGCGCCGACGGCACGGCGCTCGATCCGATTTTCTTCACGTCGATTAACGATCAACCGGGCCAGACACCCGGCGCGGGCGATTGGGCCGGGGTCACGCTGAGCGCCGGCGCGGGTGGCTCGGTGCTGCGGCATGTCTTCCTCAAGTACGGCGCCGATCTGACCCTCAGCAATTGTACGCCGACCGTGGAGGCGTTCACCGGGCTTTACAATCGCGGCGCCGGTTTGACGTTGCTCGGCAATGCGGCGTTGACGACTTCCAACGCCCTGCTCGCTTTCAACGACTTCGGCGCGCGGCAATTCAACGCGGCGCAACTGGACCTGCGCAACTCGGTCATCAAGAATAATGGGACCAACGCGTACGCCGCCGGTAGCCTGGGCTTGGTGGCCACCCAGGATTGGTGGGGGAGCGCGGTGGCGGGCGAAATTGACGCCGGCCTGCAAGGACCGGTGGATCACGCGAATTTTCTTGGCTCCGAACCGCTGCTGACGCCGGCGATCGGCATCGCGAACCACTTGGCCCAGACGGGCAGCCGGGACGTGAACCTGCGACTCGCCTGTCGCACCGCGGATACGATGCGGTTGAGCGAGGATTCGACGTTCAACGGGGTGTTCTTTGCGCCCTTCACCAATGCCGCCGCGTTCCAGCTCAGCGAGGGCGGAGGGGTCAAGACCATTTTCGCGCAGTTTCGTAGCCTCACCGGCCAAACCAGCGCGCCCGTCAATGTCGCGATCACTTATGTCACCGCCGGACCTACGATTGGCAACTTCAGTCTCACAGAAGGTCAGGTGCTGACGCGGCCCCTCCTGGTCACCGGGAGTGCCAGCGCGCCCCTCGGCATGGCGGCCGTCGAGTTTTATGTGGACAACGTGGGCCAGGCCACCAACGCCGGCGGCGGCTTTGCCCAATGGTTTGATTTGCGAAATCTCAGCGCCGCCGTCCATCGCGTCAAGCTGCTGGCCCGTGATACGGCGGGCAATTTTGCCACGCTGGAACGCAATGTGATTGTGACGCCAGTGCCGCCGCCGGCGCCCGCCATCACGGACCCGCTTTCGGACCTCGCCTTGAACACGAATGCGGTGCGGATTGCGGGCACGGCCGAACCCTTCGTCGAAGTGCGACTGTTCCGCGCCGGTACCATTCTGGGTACCACGAACGCCACGGCGGCGGGCACGTTCAGCTTCGCCGCAGTGCCGCTGATTGAAGGAATAAATCCATTCACCGCGTTGGCGATTGACGCGTTGGGCAGTGCTGGTTCGCCGGTTCGTACGGTGGTGCGTGACACTGTCCCGCCGGCGGCGCTGATTTTGGACCCGCCGGTTTACACTTACGGTATCGGGCTGACACTGCAGTGGCATTACCCGGCGCTGGGTAAACATGCGAATACCTTCCAGGTCTTCTGGCACACGGCCCCCATCACGACGACCAACCAGGCGAGCGGTCACACGCTCCGGGGTCCCGCGACCCAATTCACCGTGCAGGGTTTGGCGACCGCCACTTATTACTTCTATGTGGTGGGTTACGATGACATCGGCAACGCCAGTCCGTTATCAGCTCCGGTCGCGTTTTTGTTTGACGGCGTGCCGCCCGCCTTCGCGGTCACGTTTGACAAACCATCGCCGGTCGGCGTCGGGCCGCTCCGGGTCACGCTCACGGCTTCCAAGCCGATCAGTGGCGTGCCGGCAACCACGGTCCAACCCTTCGGTAGCGCGCCGGCGTTGCTGACCTTGACGAACACCGCAATCAACACGTTCGAGGGGACAATCAACGTGACTCCGTTGCTGCCGTCCGGGCCGGTAGCGATGAGCGTCTCCGCGCAAGACACCATCGGCAATCCTTTCAACGGTCCCCCCGCGGGACCGGCTCTGGTCATCGACGTCCGGCCGCCTTCGGGCGCCATCAGCACGGCCCCCGTGGCGCCCGTGCAGGCTACCAATGACACGGCGGTGACGGTGAACTTGAGTCTCACCGAAGCCCCCAAGGTCGGCACCGTGCCGACCCTGAACTTTGGACCGCCGGTCGGGGCCGGCGTGCCCATCACCATGA
>JANXWY010000442.1 GCA_025350905.1 Verrucomicrobiota bacterium | reverse complement strand
GCGTTTGCGCGGGGACGTCTCGCTTTGCCCGCTGTCCTCCAAACCGCTGGAAAACCACCGCCTTGGCCAGCTAAGCTCAACCTGCAATCAATAGCCCTTTCGACTCCATCACGCGCCCAACTACTTTGTCAATGGCCGTGCCGACAGGTCACCCCACCTGCCCCGACCAGAGTCCGAGATAGTCAGTCACCGAGTCGGACGGAAAACCTCGCACCAACGAAAAGGCGCGAAGTGAAGTCACTTCGCGCCTCGCAAAACTGGATCGAGCTAGGTCAGCGTGATCTTGTCGCCGTCCTTGAGCGTCACGATGGCTTTTTTCCAAGCCATGGTTGTGCCCGCTTGGGCCGTGCGCTTGCGGCGGGCTTTACCCCGGACATTCAAGGTGTTCACCTTGGTGACCTTGACCTTGAACAGTTCCTGCACGGCATGCCGGATCTGCGGCTTGGTGGCGCGGCGATCGGCCACGATCGTGTATTGATTGAACTTTTCGCCCTGGCGCGTGCCTTTTTCGGTCAGCCGGACGGTCTTGACGATATCAAAAGCGTTCATGTTATTCCTTGTTCAAGCGGGCTTCCACCTTCTCGAAGGCGCTGCGAGTGAAGAGCAGCTTGTCGGGGCGGAGGACGTCATAAGTGTTGAGCGATTCACCCGTGGTGAGAGCCACATCGGGAAGGTTGCGCGCGGCGAGCACGAGATTCTTGTCCGCCCCATTGGCCACGATGAGTGTGGTCCCTTTCAACTCGAGCGCGGCGATGACGCCGACAAATTCCTTGGTTTTCGGCGTACTGAGTTTGAGATCGTCCACCACCACCACGTCCCCGGCTTTCAAGCGCTCGCTGAGGGCTTTGCGCAATGCGAGTTGCCGGGTGCGAACGTTGACTTTCTTCCCGAAATCACGGGGCTTGGGTCCGAAGACTACGCCACCGCCCGGCCAGAGCGGTGATTGGTTGGAGCCGGCGCGGGCGCGGCCGGTGCCTTTTTGCCGCCACGGCTTCTTGTTCGAGCCGGAGACATCGCCGACGTTCTTGGTGCAGGCGGTCCCGCTGCGCTGGTTGGCCCGATGGGCGACCACGGTATCATGCACGGCTTGCGTGCCTTTCCCGTTTTCGATCAACGTGAACTTGACTTCGAGTTCGCCCGAGCTCTGGCCTTGAGCGTTTTTCACAGAGAGTTTCATTTCGGTCCTTTAGTTATTTCTTGGCGGCGGGAGCGGCGGCGGCCGCGGCCTTCTTCTTGCCGGCCGGGGCGTTGGAAACCGCGGGTTTCCAACCCTTCGGACGCTTCTTGGATTCGCGAATGATGACGTAATCGCCTTCCGCGCCCGGAAAGGAGCCCTTGATCAAGAGTAGATTGTCCGCCTCGCGCACTTGGATGACTTCCAGATTTTGCGCCGTGCGCGTCACCTGCCCCATATGACCGGGCATTTTCATGCCGCGCATGACGGTGCCGGGAAACAAACGCTGACCGATCGCGCCGTTGCGTCGATGAAAGCCCTTCGCGCCGTGCGTGGAATCACCGCCGCGGAAATGATGGCGCTTCACAACGCCCTCAAACCCCTGGCCCTTGGTCGTCCCAATGGCATCCACAAAATCGCCGGGCGCAAACAACGTGGCCCCGACGGTTTCGCCGGGTTTCACTTCCTTGGAGAAGTTGCGGAATTCCCGGATGCGTTTCACCGCAACGCCGTTGTGTTTTTTGATGTGACCGAGCAAGGGCTTGGGGACCCGATGTTCCTTCTGGTCGTCAAAACCAAGCTGCACGGCGTTGTAGCCGTCTTTGCTGGCCTGCGTCTTGACCTGAAGGACGCGATTGGGACCGGCGAGGACGACGGTCACGGGATGCAGGACGCCGCTGGCGTCATAGACGCGCGTGTGTCCGATTTTTTTGGCAATTAATCCGAGTGGCATGGCAGGAAAAGGTTGAGGTTCAAATCTTGATGGTGATGTCCACACCCGCCGGTAGATTGAGTTTCTTCAACTCATCCACGGTCTTGGCGGTCGGATCAATAATGTCGAGCAGGCGTTTGTGCGTCCGTTGCTCGAACGTCTCCTGCGACTTTTTATCCGCGTGCGGGGAGCGCAACACAGTGAAACGCTCGGTGCGGGTGGGGAGCGGAATCGGCCCGGCGACCCGGGCGCCCGTGCGCTTCACGGTGTCGGCGATTTCTCGCGCCGACTGATCTATGACGCGATAGTCATAGGCCTTGAGACGGATACGAATGCGTTGTCCTGCCATATAAAGAACAATTGTCTAATGCTGATCTTCTAAAACGGTTCAACCCCTTCCCTCAGGGAAACAGGGGCGCAGAGACTAGCAAACGCATTCTCACCCGCAACAAGTTTTTTGCTTTTTTATGCTGAATCAAAAAACACCCCGTGCGACCCGTCTGCCCTCGGACCACAAAATCGCCACGACCAGCGCACGATCACGAGCCGGGCACCCAGTGGGTGTTCTCCAACAACTGAATGCCCGGTTTCTGAAAGCGAATGCGCCGGGCCTTGTACAGCTTGCCCAAAGCCTGCTTGAAGGCCTTCTTGCTCACGCCAAAAGTTTGCCGAATCAACTCGGGGGACGAATCGTCATCGAACGCCAGCTGGCCGGCGCGTTGTTGCAACGCCTGCACGATCTGATCCGTCAGCACCGCCACGCGTTTGTAGCCCGAGGCGTCGAGGCTCAAATCAATTTTTCCGCCCGGTCGCACGGTGCGCACAAAACCCTTCAACTTCTGGCCGACCTCGAGGGGGGCGGCAAGATTGTCGCCGTAAAGCAGACCGCGATGGGCGTTCTCCACGATGGCATTGTAACCGAGCGGGGTCCGCCCCGTGATGAGTAGATTGACCGGCTGGCCATGGCGATACGCCGCTGGCTCGCGATTCAAATGCCGGTTCAACCGCGTCGTCGCCAAAATGCGGTCGGTCTTCACATCCCGACAAACACAGACGACGACCCGCTGTCCCGCGCGAACCGGGATGTCCTGTTCGCGGAAGGGCAGCAACAAATCCTTGGCCAGCCCCCAGTCGAGGAAGGCCCCGATGTTTTGGTGTACGTCTTTGACCTTGAGATACGCAAACTCGCCGACCACGGCGTGGGGCGTTTCGGTCGTTGCCACGAGCCGATCCTCGGAATCGCGATAAACAAACACCTCCAGCTTGTCCTTGGGCTTGAGATCCGGCGGGATATAACGACCGGGCAACAGAATCTCACCCAGCGCCCCGCCGTCGAGATAGAGGCCGGGGGCGGAAGCTCTCACCACGGAGAGGACGTTGCGTTTGCCAAGGATTGCCATGCCGCATCAGCTTAGTGATGGAGTGGTGTTGCCGGGAGTAAAATCGGCAATCCCGGACCGCGGACGGTCTTCGTCCGCAGCGGGTGAATGGCTGGGCGAGCTTACGGAATATCCTCCGCCGCCAACTTTGGCGAAGCGCTGCGAGCGAGGGACCGTTCGCGGTCCGACGGATTGTTAGCCTAACCCGCGTTGCATCCTTGAACGCGCTGGCATCCCACCCGCATATTGAATTGGATGGCAGTTGAACTCACAGAAGCTTTGCTCGTGAAAGCCGCCGGTTGGGATGTCGTGAAACTGGCGCGCGCCTATCTGGCGCAGGGCCAGGTGCTCAGCTCCGCCTGGTCACCGCCGCTGTTGCGCGGGGTGGTGCAAAACGACGGCATTGCCTTCCGCGCTTCCATGGTGATCAAGAGCGATATTGATATCGAAAATCTCTGCACGTGTCGGGAGGCGCGCGAATGGGGAAAGATTTGCGCCCATGGCGTCGCGGTCGGGCTGCATTGGCTGAAGGCGCAGCAACCCGGTGCCACTCCCAGGCCAGCGCGATCCATCGCCAGCGTACCGCCGGCCATGGCGGCGTCCCGAAAACCAATCGCGTTGCAACGCGCCGCCAACGGCGAACCGGCCGAGTTGTTCCTCATTCTGCCGCCCAATCTCGACCAGGCCCTCGCGCGCGGCAAAGTCATGCTGGTGGTGGAAGCCAACTGGGGCGGCGGCCGTTTTCCGTTGAACGCCTTGCCCAAGGGACGGTCGTTCGCCTTTTCGCCGCA
>JANXWY010000411.1 GCA_025350905.1 Verrucomicrobiota bacterium | reverse complement strand
AAAAGGGACACCAACCGCCGCGATAGAAAATCAGCACAGTCGGCTTTTCGGAAACCAGCTTGCGCAGGCTGACTTCCTTGTCGTCCTCCGTGCGCAGCTTCACGTCAGGAATCAAATCGCCGACCTTGAGTGGCGTCGCGTTGGTTTCGGCGTGTGCCAGCGCAGCGCCGAGGAGGAGAATTGAGAGGATTGTTTTCATCATAGTGGTTTTTTGCGATTCGGGTGTTGTTGTGGATTTGACTTGGAGAGGCTAAGCGGTTTTCGTTTCGATGTCGCCTCGCCTCGGTGGCAAAACCAGCCGAGTGCCGACCAGTCTTGAAACCATTTCGTAATTTGCCTCGGTTGGAATCTTGCGGCGCTCCCGGATTCGACGGCTTTTGCAAACGCTTTTTCGAGCGAAGCTCCCTGTCGCAAAGCCGTCAGCAGGGCGAACTGATCGGGCCGTAATCGTTTGTAAAAAACCGAATTCCGATGGCGATGCACGGCGAGATAAATGATGTTAGTCCGCTGGAAACTTTTTAACTTATTCGGCAAACGCTTGCGCTGATTTTCCATCGCGTTGCTGGCTTCATGGCGCAGCCCTTGACCGCGCCGCACGGCGATTAAGAAATCATCCAGTGGATAGTTGAGCCGGAGCAGCGTGAGATAGGGCTGGAACTGCAAGCGTAGCGTTTGTGGATTGGCGTCGAGCATATCGTCCGCGGTTATCGGAGTCTTGGCGGCGTTATCGAACGCTTCGATATGCGCCCATTCCAACCGTGCCATGTCGAGCGCCAGTTGGTTTTCAGAAGCAACCAGTTTGGGATGTGCCTCGATGAAGCGAACTAAAAATTGTCCAAGATTGCGCATGGTGAACGAGACGGACGGACACTCCGACAAATACTCCTGTGCGACGCGGGAGAATTTGCGGTCGCCCAGCACGGCGCGCAAACCCGGATAATCCTCGTAAAAACAATCGAGCAGGCGAAACCAGTATTGCCGATTGTAAAGTTGCAGACGCTCAAACGAGGTCAGCCGGTCATTCGGCTTGATGAAACTGGCAACGACGTTCCTGGCCGGAGTGCCATCCGTCCAGCGCGGATTCATTTTTGCGGCAGGCGTCAACGGACGCATAACGGCTTTCGCCATGAGCCGTTGCAAGTCCTGCAACTCTGCGACCGTTTGGCGCTTAGACGGCGACGGCTTCGGTCTGGTGGATAAATCGGTTGGCTTTGAGCGCTTCATGGTGAACCTCGTCGAACGTGGGAATGTGATCGTCCCATTCCAAAAGGGTGGCCGTTTTGCCCGCGAGCTGAAGGGCGCGGGCGTAAAGTTTCCAAACCGGGTCAATCACCGGATGATCGTGGGTGTCGAGAATGTATTTGCGATACTTGGAATGGCCGGCGATGTGAATTTGTGCGACCCGTTCCGCCGGAATGTTGTTCAGATAAACAAACGGATCAAAGTTGTGGTTGAAGGACGAGACGTAAATGTTGTTCACGTCCAGCAGAATGCCGCAGTCCGCGCGCTCGACCACTTCCGTGAGAAACTCCCACTCCGTCATTTCCGAAACATGAAACTCGGCGTAGCTGCTGACATTTTCCACCGCAATCGGCACTTCCAAAAAGTCGCGGGTCTCGCGAATTTTCTGCGCGGTGACTTTGGCGGCGGCAAACGTGTAAGGCATCGGCAGGAGATCGTGAGTGTAGCGTCCGTCCACGCTGCCCCAGCACAGATGGTCCGAAACCCACGGTGTCTTCGTGCGTTTGACGAGCCGTTTTAGTTTTTTCAGATGCTCGCGATTGACCCGTTCCGCCGAGCCGAAATACATCGAAACGCCGTGCTGCACGACGCGGTATTGCTCCAGAATCCTATCGAGCATTTCCAAAGGTCGTCCGCCATCGCACATGAAATTTTCCGAAATGATTTCAAACCAGTCCACCACCGGCTTTTTCTCAAAAATATGTTTGTAGTGCGGGATGCGGAGGCCGATGCCGACTCCGTAATCCGTGAAAGCGTTAAAGCAATTTGCAGGCATAAACCAAAACTGTGCTGGAGCGAAGATGATTTAGGTCTTCACTCCAGCCACAGTGTCGAGACCTTGTGCTATGCTTTGCAGCCGCCTTGGCCTTTGCATTCGTTCTGTCCTTTGCACGCGTGGGTCGCGGTTTTGCAACCGCCCTGGCCTTTGCAGTCATTTTTGCCAGCGCATTTACCTTTAGCAACATGCCCTGGACGCTCATCTCGCCAAGGACGACCGTCCGCTCCTGAACGGGCTTGCCAACGATGGACGAGACCAGCGAGATGAAGAAAGCCACGGCAGTGTCGCCGCCTTCGCGCGCCTGATTCAGGTTGATTGCCTGGATCGTGAAGTCGTAGCCGCCGAGGTCGTGGTCGATCCCGAGGTTGCGCAGGTTGG
>JANXWY010000356.1 GCA_025350905.1 Verrucomicrobiota bacterium | reverse complement strand
ATGCCGGTACGCGGGCAAAAGTACAAGTTACAGTTGTGTGACAAACGGTGACGAAGAGGTGTCGGGCATCTTCAGCCATCACCGCCACCATCAGATCACTCACCCTCCCGCCTCACCCGGCGATAAAATGAGAACTGCTGGAATGCCGCCTTCGAGATTCGCGACTTGGTTTGTAATCGTTTACCATTTTCGCTTCGCGAATCCCCACGACGGGCTAAGTAGGTAACGATTCCGGATGATTTGAAAAGCCGGTCGTCGCCAGGGTGCTGGTTAACTGCGAATTCAGGTGGTTATTTTTTGGAGTGCGGTGCGGACGGCTGGTCTTTGAGGGGCGAGAAATTTCCGTGCTCGCAGCACGCCACAAACCCTTCGGTCACGGATTTTAGTTCTTCCCAACGCGCGCGGATGTTCCTCGCTTCGGTGGGGGTAATCTGGTTATCCGCCGCCGCCCCGGCGATGACGGCGAGCAGGTCCGCGAATTCCTGGACGATTTCGTTCGTGGCCGGGATGAGGTAGTCGGGGTGCGGCTGGTGGTGCTTCGGGTTGAGAATGAAGAAGCCGCCCGCCCGTTCGCAAATCCACTGCACGAGGCGGCGGTCCCCGGTGCTCCGGATGAGCGCTTCCACGCGGTCCAGGGGATTGATGGTGCCGCTGCCGTCGCCTTCATCCGGTTCGGCCCACTTGTAGAGCATGGACAAGGAGAGGCCGAGGTCGGCGGCGACTTGTTTGACGCTGGCTTTTTGGAGGACTTCACGCAGGAGTTCGTGGGATTGCATGGCGGCACGATGCAAAAAGTCCGGGGGCAGTTCAACTAAGAATCAATACCGAACTGCCCCGAAAGGGACAGCTCGGGTGCTTCTGCGACCGGCCGCCGGCCGGGTCCCACCGCGAACGCCTGTCCGAGTGGGCGGCGCGGCGGCACCAGCCGATGCGATTCGTGCGGAAATCACGGGCGCGATTCGCGCCGGCGCACCGGCCAAGCCGGATGAATCGCCTTTACTCTTTTTCCCCACCGCCGCAGAATCCGAGCGTGATCGTTTCATCCGGCACCGGCCGGGTCGGGCGCGAGCCTTCGCCCCCCGATTCCGACATTCAACCCTGGCCCGAACTTGAGGTCGCCCTCCGGCGATCGCAGGATTATTTGTTGAGCCTCCAAAAACCGGAAGGCTATTGGGTCGGGGAATTGATGGTGGATTCCACCTTGGTGTCCGATATGGTCGCCTATCATCACTGGAACGGAAAGGTGGAGCCGGAATGGCAGCGCAAGGCGGTCAATCACATCTTGGGGATGCAGTTGGCGGATGGCGGCTGGAACATTTACCACGGTGGCCCGGCCGAGGTCAACGCGACGGTCAAGGCGTACTTGGCCCTGAAACTGGCCGGCGTGCCGGTGACCGACCCGCGGTTGTTGAAGGCCCGCGAGATGGCGGTGAATCTCGGTGGCGTGCCGCGGATGAACACGTTCTCCAAATTGTATCTGGCGTTGATCGGTTTGTTCCCGTGGAAATACGTGCCGACGATTCCCTGCGAGGTGTTGCTCATCGGCAAATGGTTCCATGTCAATTTCTGGGAGATGAGCAACTGGTCGCGCGCGATGCTCGTGCCACTGGCGATTATCAACCATTTCAAACCCACGCGGCCGCTCCCGAATAACGTCAATCTGGACGAGTTGTATCCCGCCGGCATGCATGAACGCGATCTCGCGCTGCCGCCGGATCCCGACCGCATTTCGCTGCGCAATTTTTTCCTCTGGCTGGATCGCTTGCACAAGTTTGCGGAAGTATTCGCGCAGAACGGCATCCATCCCTTCCGCAAACGCGCGCTCCGGAAATGTGAGCACTGGATGTTGGAACGCTTTGAGGGCAGTGATGGCCTGGCGGCGATTTTCCCGGCGATGCTGAATGCGTTGATCGCGTTGAAGGCGCTGGGATATCCCGACGATCATCCGCAGGTCAAGCGCGCTGCGTACGAGTTGAAAAAGCTCGAACACGAAACCGCGGACACGGTGCGCATCGAACCCTGCTTCTCGCCAGTGTGGGACACGGCCATCGTGGCCATGTGCCTGCGGGAATCCGGGCTGCCGGAAAATCATCCGAAACTGAAGCGCTGTGCCGAATGGTTGATGGAAAAGGAAATTCGGTTTCGCGGCGACTGGCAGTACAAGAATCCGGTCAAGGTCGAGCCGAGCGGCTGGGTGTTTGAGTATAACAACAAGTGGAATCCGGATGTGGACGACACGGCCATGGTGTTGCTGGCGTTGCGGAAAATCCCGACCGACAATCCGACCCGCCGCAATGAGTGCGTCCAACGGGGGCTCAAATGGTTGATGGCCTTTCAATGTCGGGACGGCGGTTGGGCGGCGTTTGACAAGGATTGCACGAAGAACATTTTGGAGACCGTGCCCTTCGCGGATCACAACGCCATGCTGGATCCCGAATGTGCGGACATCACCGCGCGGATCTTGGAATTGCTCGGCTACGAAGGTTGGAGCCCGAGCCACCGGCAGATCGCGCATGCGCTTGAGTACCTGCGGGGCGAGCAGGAGGACGATGGCTCGTGGTACGGTCGGTGGGGCGTGAACTACATTTACGGCACGTGGCAGGTCCTGCGCGGTTTGCGGGCGCTCAAACTCGACATGCACGAAGCCTGGCTGCAAAAGGCGAAGCATTGGCTCGAAAGCGTCCAGCGTCCCGACGGCGGCTGGGGCGAACGTTGCAATACCTACGATGATCCGGTTTTCAAAGGTCAGGGACCGAGTACCGCATCGCAGACCGCCTGGGCCGTAATGGGCCTGTGCACCTTCGGGGATCCCGAGCTGACGAGCCTCCGCCGCGGCTTGCAGTATCTCATCCGCACGCAAAATGCGGACGGCTCCTGGACCGAGGACGAAATCACGGGCACGGGATTTCCGAAAGTGTTTTATTTGAAGTACGACATGTATCGGAATGCCTGGCCGCTGCTGGCGATGGCCACGTACCAGCAATTGCAGGCGCCCGAATCCCCGGGTCGCCATGGCGGGCGGAACGGAAATATTTCCCGGACCGAACCCTTGGGCGATGTCGTTGCGGAGAGCTTACAGTAGCGGACCCCGTGGCAGGCCCCGAACCGTGGCTTCGTTTCCGCCGCTGCAGCTCCCCCACCCAGATCGCCCGCCCGAATTTCCGATCCGGTAGATTCGCGGTGATTTCGAGTTTGGCCGTGGGGCACGTGGCCGTAGCCGCCACCATCAAGGATCACGCCCCCCCCTTGGCCCGAAGCAACTTCTTTTCGTCCGGCAATTGAGGTAAGTTCTTGGCGCGTGAAATACCGGTTCTTCATCATCCTCCTCCTGTTGGTGGCGGCGGCGCTCGGCATCACGGTTGGGTTGGTGCGCCGCGTGCACGGCTATCAGCGCGCGGTTTACCACGGGCGCCATGTCAGCGAGTGGGCGGCGGACCTTTTTCCAAATTTTGATCCCCGTGGTACCAACGAAGCCCTGCAAGCAATCCGGGCGCTGAGCGCAAACGCCGTGCCGGCCCTCCGCTCCCAGCTCCAAGCGCGCGAACCTTTCTACGAAAAACCGTTCGTACAAAACGCGGGACGTATCCCGGTTTCAACCCGTCGCTACTTGTACCAGAAAATTGAACCGGGACAATCGTTCGTCGGCCGGCTCACCGCCGCCCGCGCGCTCGGTGTGATCGGACCGGCCGCGGTGGCCGCAGTGCCGGACTTGATAGCTTCCTTGAAGGATCCGACCGGTGAAATCCGCTGGGCCGCTGCGGAAGCCCTGAGCCGCCTCGGAGTGCCCGGCCTTTCGGCCTTGGCGGCGGTGGCAACGAATGAGAATGCCATGCTGCGCCAAGCTGCGGTGTATGGCCTGGGGGAAGCCGGCACGAATGCCGCTCCTTCTGCCGGGGTAATCATTGACCGGGTTCTGGATCCCGATG
>JANXWY010000331.1 GCA_025350905.1 Verrucomicrobiota bacterium | reverse complement strand
CCCGGCGCAGATCGAGTTGAATCTCACGGAGCATGTCATCACGAAAGGCGGCCGGGCCGGTTTGGTAGCGTCGCGGCGAATTCCCGGCCAATCCACGCTCTGATCAATATGCCAGAACCCGATCCATCGACGGCGATTCAGACTCCATCGGGCGCCGGGCCTGCCGCTGCTGGCGTGCCCGGCGAAGCGTCGCCATTCCCGGTTCCCGATCACACGCTCATCCGTCGCGTGGGCCGCGGGGCTTATGGCGAAGTCTGGCTCGCCCACAACACGCTCGGCACCTGGCGCGCCGTGAAGTTCATTCGCCGCAGTTCGTTCGATGACGACCGGCCATTCGAGCGCGAACTGGCCGGCATCCAGCGCTTCGAACCGATTTCCCGCAGTCACGAGAGTCAGCTCAACATCCTCCACGTCGGTCGCGCCGAGGATGGTTTCTACTACGTGATGGAACTGGCGGACGACATGAGTGGCGCGTTTGCTTCCGGAGGGACGAGCTCCGCGAGTCCCCAGCCTGCCTCCTCATCGCCATTGGGGACATTGGGGACTCATGGAACTCGTCCCTCCGAGTCACGCGCGGAGGCGATTAATCCTGACACCTACACCCCGCGCAATCTGCGCACGGAACTTCATTTACGGGGTCGGCTGCCCGCCGCCGAATGTCTTCGCCTCGGTCTTGCGCTCACCACCGCGCTCGAACATTTGCACAAGCACGGCCTCGTCCATCGTGACATCAAGCCTTCGAACATCGTCTTCGTGAACGGCATTCCCAAGCTCGCGGACATCGGCCTCGTAGCGCGTGCGGAAGCCACGATCTCGTTCGTCGGCACCGAAGGTTTCCTACCGCCCGAGGGCCCCGGCACCCGGCAGGCCGACATATACAGCTTGGGCAAAGTACTTTACGAACTCAGCACCGGCCATGACCGTCACCAATTCCCGGAGTTGCCCACCAACATTGTCGAACTGCCCGACCGCGCCGAACTCTCCGAGCTAAACGAAGTCCTGCTCAAAGCCTGTCATCGCGATCCCAAGGAGCGCTACCAGACGGCGGCCGAAATGCATGCTGACCTGGCTTTGCTGGAGAGTGGCCGCTCAGTGGTGCAGATGCGTGGACTGGAACGCCGCCTTCGGTTCGTTCAGCGCGCCGGTGCTGTGGTCACCGTCATTGCCGCGCTTGCCGCCGGGCTTTATTTCTGGCAGGCGCGGCAGACGAAAATCGTTCGTAACCTCGCCACCGAGAAATCTCAATTGGCGGAAGAGAAGACCAAACTGGCTGCCGACAAATCATCCTTGGCGGAGGGAAATCGCGAACACCTCGTCCGGCTTCGTATCGCCAACGGTGTCCGACTCATTGACGAAGATGATCCTTCTGGCGCACTTCTTTGGTTTGCCCAAGCTCTACCGTTGGTCACAAACAACCCAGCCGAAGAATCCATCCACCGCATCCGGATTCAGCAGGTGTTGGATCAAACGCCTCGGCTGCTGCGGGTGATGACTGAAAATGGAAACGTGCGTGTCGGTGCCTTCAGCCCGGACAGAAGGCTTGCGGCCATGGGAACCGCCGCTGGTCGGCTGTGCGTATGGGAGATCGAGTCTGGAAAAGTCCTCTGGGAGCAGCAGAATGCTGGGGGACTTGTTACAGAAGTCCAATTTTCCCGCGACGGCCGGCGCTTGCTGGCAAGTTCCTCCCCGCGTCAAGCGTATATCGTCATGGGGACGCCCGGACCAATGTTCGTATCGGTGCTCGATGCCCTAACTGGGCAGCCAGTCTTCCCGGCAGCGGAAGCAGTTCCAGGAATGTCCTCCAACTTGGTTCGTTCGGCTTTCAGTCCGGACGATCGGTGGCTGGCCGTAGCCATGGCGAACCATGTTATCCGCCTGCTGGATGGCAAGACCGGAAAGCCCATTGCGGAACTGAAGGGGCACACGAACTGGATCCGAATGCTCACATTCAGCGCCGACGGGATGTTGCTGGCATCGGCCAGCGCAGACCAAACGGCCCGGCTCTGGCGCATACCATCCGGTGAGTCGGCGATACCGCCTATCATGCACCCGGATATCGTCAATCGGGTTGTCTTCAACCCGGACGCGAGCCGCCTGGCCACCGCCACCAGGGGATCTGCCACTAACAGAGTCTGCCTCGTCCAGACATGGGATACGCAGCGAGGGCAAAGCATCGGGCCTCCAATCAAGGCCCGGCGATACGTCTATGCACTCGCTTTCGACGTAACCACCGGGCAAACCCTGCTGACGGGAGACCAAGAATTCACCCCTTGCCTCTGGAATGCTGAAACCCACGAGAAAAAGCTGCCCCTGTTCACCATTGGTGGCGGCACCCGCTCTTGGGCGTTCAGCCCGGACGGTCGCAGCCTGGCAATCGGCGGCAATGATGGCGTGGTACACGTCCGCAACCTTCAAACGGGAGAACTCCTCCTACCACCGCTCCGCCACACGGGCTGGGCCGAGTCCGTGCAGTTCAGTCCGGATGGCTCGCGCTTGCTAACTACGAGCGACGACGGCACCGCTAAAGTCTGGGATCTGCGCCATTTTGCCGAGGCGACCAGCCTTCGTTTCAACACGGATCTCCAAGTAGCCGGTTACGAAGAAGACTGGGGGCGGAGCCCGGGTCCGCTGCAGGTTCCGTTGAATGACGGCAGCACTTGTCTGGTGGATCCGGCTAGCCTCGTCGAAGTTCACCGCCTGGTTCCGTCCCAGACGAACGCTCCGCCTTACAAAATCGCGGTGGCTTTGAGTGGCCGCGCTTGGGTCGCGTACGGCGGAGAAGATAAGGAGTCCCGCCCGCAGGTGGTGGATCTCTGGCTCGAGACCTCGAACAGTTTGCGCCACCTATTGCTGCCACACCCAGGCCTGGTAAGTACGGCAACCTTCAGCGCCGAAGATTCCCGCCTGATTTCCTATTGTACCGATCGGCAAATTCGGGTGTGGAAGACAGCAAGTGGTGAATTGGAGCAAACCTTCCCGCTGTCTGAAGACCGGGAGTTGGTCGTCGAGTTTCATTCGGATGGCAGGCGGGCCTTTGCGCAGCGGGCCGACGACATGGAGTTGTTTGATTTCAGGTCCCAACAATCCTTGTGCATCGTCCCGCATCCGCGCCTACCTTCGGTGGTAGAACGCGTGGCCTTCGATGAGCACTGGACTAGGATCGGCATGATTGGTTCCCAGTATGGTGGCGTGTACGATCTCCAAACTAGGCGTTCGACCCCACCGCTGAAGCATGGTGAGAAATTAACCGGATTGGATTTCAGTCCGGATGGTCAGCGCTTCGTGACCGCCGGCTTGGGAGCGCATGCGAAAATCTGGGACAGCGCCACCGGCGAACTGCTGCTCCAGCCATTCAGGATCGGTCGCCAGGCCATATTGTTTGCCTGCTGGAGCGCCGACGGCCGGTTCATAGCCACACCCAGCGAGGAGAATGTCGCGCGCGTTTGGGACGCGGCGACAGCGGAAGCAGTGACTCCGTTGTTCAGACATGATGGGGAGGTACTGTTCGCGGCAGTCACGCGAAACAATCGCCTCGTGACTTTGAGTGAGCCGAATCTGCTGCGTGCTTGGGACCTGAAACCCTGTCTCCTGACGCCGGAGCTTATTTCCGATTACGCGAAGTTCGTTTCCGGCCGGCGGCTTAACGCTGGCGGAGCGCTCCTTCCATTAAAAGCAGAAGAATTGGCCGAACTAGATCGTTCTTTGCGCATCCGCGCCCCGCAGTTGTTCGAGTCGCGCCGCAGGGACATTTCAGCGGAGGGACGAGTTCCATGAGTCCCGAAGAAAATACTTTTCTCCAATCAGGGCCTCATGGAACTCGGCCCTCCGGAGATTCAGAACTTTTCCTGAAAGATTTCCGTCTGCATTGCGAATAAGTCCCTGTTGAAACAAACCATCAATCAAAAACTTATTCCCCAATCATTATGAAAAAGACCAACCTTCTCCTCACCTTCGGCGCGGCCTTGTTGCTCGCGCCGCTCACCGCCACCTTCGCCCAGTCCAGCTGGGAAACCGCGGATGCCGCTACGCCCGCGGCTGGCCGCGACATCGTCGCCGACCCGGACGGCAACTTCATCAGCCTCGCGCTCGACTATACGACCACGAGCGCCGTCACCGATGTCAGTCGGAGCAGTGATCACGGCGTGACCTGGCAGACGTTCGGTTCAATTGGCGGTTACGCCCTCGATCTCACAGCGGCGCCGGATGGTGCTTTGTTTGCCGTTGGAAACCGCAGCGCTGCCGTCAGCGGGCGCGCCTTCCTTTGGCAATCACTGGATCACGGTACAACCTGGACGGAAATCAACCCTTGGGCCGGTCAGACCGGGACGTTCATGTGCCTGGATGTAGCGGCGGGAAATTCCAGTTCGATCTACCTCTGCGGCTATTTGCTTGGCGGGGGCAAATGGATCGTGCGCAAAGGAGACCGCGCCGCCGGCGGGATCACCTGGACCACGGTGGACAACTTTCCCGGCAATCAAGCCGACTCCATTTGTGTGCGCCCCGCATTGACTCCCGGTCAACCAGACGAGGTGCTGACCATCGGCAATGTCTCCGGCCTCTGGACTGTCCGCCGCAGTATCAACGGTGGCGCGACGTGGGCCACGGTGGACAGTTATTCGACCGGCATGCAGACCGGTTATTCGGGGGTGGCCGCAGGATTGAACGCGGATATTTACGCCGTCGGGCGCATCGCGACAACGACGTACGTCACGAATCAGACGGTGATCAAGAACAAGGTCGTAACGACCGTGACCGCAACCACCGGGTATGGCTGGCTAGTGCGCAAGAGCACGAATAGCGGCGCTAGTTGGACGAATGTGGATTATTGCGCGAACGGCTGGCCCGGCAATGGTCCCATCACTGTGGACGCGTTCGGTCGCGTGTTCGTCGTCGGGTTCAATAATGTGACACCGCGAACCTGGCTTGTGCGGGGCAGCACTGATGGCGGTACAACCTGGCTCCCCACCGATTCATTCTTGCCCCCTGGCGCTACCACAGCACAGGCGCAGGCAATCACCAGCGACCTTTTCGGCAACGTCTGTGTGATCGGCGAGACAGGAACATCCGCGAGCACCTACACCGCCCCGATCCGCCGGCTGGCGGCACCGTGAACGGTTCCTCAGCTATTCAGTCGGCGACGCGCCGATCGGAAAAACGATGTTACGTTCATGACAATCAGAACATCCAATAGCTCACAACCATCGCCAATGCTGTGCCCCGACACTTTATGACCAACCGTTTCATCTTGCTCCTGCTCGCCGTTGTCCCGCTGGTTGTCAGGCCAGCGTTCGCAGAAATCGCCCAGCAAGCCTACTTCAAGGCCTCCAACACTGGGACGAAAGACTGGTTCGGCGAATCTGTGGCGGTATCGGGCAACACGGTGGTGGTAGGGGCGCGTGGGGAAGCCAGCAACGCCACAGGCGTCAACGGCAACCAGAGCAACGACAGCGCCATTCTTTCCGGCGCGGCTTATGTCTTCGTGCGCAGTGGGACAACTTGGACCCAGCAGGCTTATCTCAAAGCCTCCAACACCGGGGTAGGTGACCAGTTCGGCGTTTCAGTAGCGGTGTCGGGTGACACGGTCGTGG
>JANXWY010000276.1 GCA_025350905.1 Verrucomicrobiota bacterium | reverse complement strand
ACTGGAAGTGGCGGTCAGTGTGGTAGAACGGCTCGCGCTGCGAGCCGTCGTGCCGCGTCCAGCGGCACGTCCGAGTCACCGCACGTTCCGCCCGCTCTGCGCGGGCGGAGTGTTCGCAGCGCGAACACTCCTACCACCCGGATTGACCGCCACTTCTGGTCGCACCCAGCTGGCGGGGGAACCTTTCCGGCATGGCGGCCATGCCAACGAGGTATTTCCTATTGTGCGGTTGTCTAGCTACCGTGGACGCGTGAAAGAAAGTTGCCCCAATGAACCTGGGCCGATTCGGCTGGTCGAGGCAGCTACGGGAAAACTTGGCGCCATGAAACAACTACTTCGTATTCATAAAAGTTCAGGAATGCACTGGGTTGGCAACGGTTTTCCCGTCCATTCCGTGTTCGATTACAACGGTCTCGGTCGCGAGCTGAGTCCCTTCCTGCTGCTCGATTACGCCGCGCCGTATTCGTTTCCGCCTGGCTCCGAGAAGCGTGGGGTAGGCGCTCATCCCCATAAAGGATTTGAAACGGTCACCGTCGCCTATCAAGGCGAATTGGAACATCGCGATTCCAGCGGCGGGGGCGGAAAGATCGGTGCCGGCGACGTGCAATGGATGACGGCCGGCAACGGCATTGTGCACGAGGAATTTCATTCGCCGGACTTCACCCGCCACGGCGGCACGCTGCAAATGGTGCAGCTCTGGGTCAACCTGCGCGCAAAGGATAAGCGCGCCCAGCCCGGCTACCAGACTTTGCGGCAGGCACAGATTCCCATCGTGTTGCTGCCGCAGGAAGCCGGCACCGTGCGGGTCATCGCTGGCGCATTCGGCGGTCGGTCCGGCGCCGCGAAAACGTTTACCCCAATCAATTTATGGGACGTGGATCTCCACGCCGGCCAAGCAGCGGAGTTACCAGTGCCCGACGGACACACGACCACCTTGCTCGTGATAAATGGTGAAGTGACGGTGAACAGGCAGACCGACGCACGCGAAGGCGACCTGGCGATTTTCGCCCGCGCAGGTGACCGCGTTCTCGTGAAGGCAACAACCGCGGGGAAACTGTTGGTGATGGATGGCGAACCGATTGCGGAGCCGATGGTTGGCCAGGGCCCATTCGTGATGAACACCCGCTCGGAAATCCAACAAGCCTTTGTGGATTATCAACTCGGACGGATGGGGGAACTGTGGTCGGCCGCCGAGCCGGTTTGAAGCCGCGGGCGCGCGTCATCACTGCGTGGCGGCCGGCGGGCATTGCTTGGTTTTACTTCACCGCATTTCCGTCGGCATCGAGGAGTTGGATTTCGCCCCAGCCCAGTTCGCGGATGGGCGCTTCAATTTTCGCGCGATCCCCGACGATCACCCACACCAAGTGGTCCGGATGTACCGCCTTCACAGCGGCTTTGGTCACGTCGTTCACCGTGAGCACGCGGACCTTTTCCGAGTAAGTGTTGAAATAATTCTCTGGCAGGCCAAACGTCACCAATTCGCCCAGCGAACCGACTACCGCGTTGAGGGTTTCCCACTGGCCGGGCAGGCTAAGCGTCTGACTCTTCTGGGCCGTGGCCAATTCCTCGCCAGTCACTGGGCGTGGGCCTAAAATGGCGCGGAGTTCCTTGTCCATTTCGATCATGGACTCCTTCGTCTTGTCGGTTTGCACCGGTGCGTAGGCAATGAACGGGCCCTGTCCGCGTGCGGCCAGCGGAAAAGTGCCGGCGCCGTAAGCCCAATGTTTGTCTTCGCGGAGATTCATATTCACGCGGGAAGTAAACGTACCGCCCAGAACCGTATTCATGGTCTCGACGGCGATATTGTCCGGGTCGGACTTCGGCAGCCCCACGTGGCCGGCGAGAATGACCGACTGAATAGCCCCGGGCCGGTCCACCAAATAAACGGACGTCTTCGACTGCTGCTGGACGGTGGCGAGATTTTTCACCGGCACGGAGCCAGGTTTCCAGCCGGCGAAAAGTTTTTCCAGCTTGGGCAGGATCACCTTGAGCGTGGTGTCACCCACAATGATGAGGGTGGCATGGTTCGGTTTGAACCAAGTGGCGTGGAAGGTGCGCAGATCGTCGGGGGTCAGTTTGCTGACCGAAGCTTCGGTCCCGGAGCCGCGCAGCGGGTTACCGTACGCGTGACCGCTGCCATACAGGAGTTTTGGAAAGACGCGCAACGCCATCCCGAACGGCTCGGTTTTTTCTTGTTGAATCCCGGCCAGCAATTGCCGCTGGAGCCGTCGGAAATCCTTTTCCGGGAAGGTGGGATTCAGGATCACGTCGGTGTAGAGGTCGAGTGCCCGGTCCAAGGTGGAGGTGAGCGTGGACAGACTGACGCTGGAAACATCCAGACCTGATCCCGCGCCAATATTCGCTCCCAACGACGCCAGTTCATCGCTGATCTGCAAGGAGGTTCGCCGGGTGGTGCCTTCGTCCAGCATCTGCATCGTCAGTTTCGCCGTGCCGGGGATGGCGAACTGGTCCGCCGCATAGCCGGCATCCAATTGCAGACTAAACTCCACCAACGGAAGTAAAGGCCGCTCAACCAAAATGATCTTCAGGCCATTCGATAAAGTCGCGCGCTGAAAGGCGGGAAACTTCACCGCCGGGGCCGCGCCCGGCGTCGGCAGATTCGTGCAATCCACCGTGCTGCTGGTGGTTTCATAGGCCGCAAAGGGAAGGACCTCGAGATTATAGACATCGTTGTTCAGCCACTGCTGCGCGGCGCGTTGTACCTCGCGGATGGTGGCGGCGCGGGTGTACTTCAGCGGCGTCTGGTAAAATCCCGGGTCGCCGCGATACGTCTCGTTCATTGCCAGCACGTCGGACTTGCCGCCAAAGCCGCCAATGCGCTCGATGCCGCGCACGAAGCCGGCAATCTTCCCGGCTTGCGCCCGCTGCAATTCTGCTTTCGTCGGTCCCTGTGCCAGAAAAC
>JANXWY010000266.1 GCA_025350905.1 Verrucomicrobiota bacterium | reverse complement strand
GGCAACCCCTCAACGAGGGTTTCCGAAAGATGAATGGACATGCCCTGACTCAACCAAATCCGTGAAAGTTGCGCCAGCAAAATCAACTTAAACCTTTATCCCTGAATTTCGCTTGCTACTCCTTGGCTACCGCCGTGGACCGTCAACGCCGAGTTGCAGCTCAAAGTGGACGAATTGTTCCGGTCCAACAACGACATGAAGAACCTGCTGAACAGCACGGATATCGCCACGTTGTTCCTGGATAATGAGCTCAAGGTGCGCCGGTTCACCACCCAGGCGACGAAAATCATCCAGCTCATCCCGGCGATGTGGGCCGGCCCATCACCGACCTTGCCTCCGACCTGCTGTACTCGGAACTGCCGGACGACGCGCACGAGGTATTGCGCAAGCTGGGCTTTACGGAACGACCGGTAAACGCGCGCGACGGCCGCTGGTTCACGGTCCGCATCATGCCGTACCGGACGCACGACGACCGGATTGACGGCGTGGTGATCACCTTCACCGACATCACCATCGCCAAGAACCTGGAAGCGCAGTTGCGGGAGAAGCACGCGGCGCTGGAAAAGGTGGTCGCCGAAGAAGCCGCGAAGCCGACGTAGGACAATGTAATTCGGAGCCGCCACCATGGCCGGCCCGCAGCGGTAACGGATCGCTGGTCCCGGGCCGCACTTGAAAAATGCGATGAATAGACAACTGAAACCCGCGAAGGATCCGGCCGAACTGCGCCGGCGCGCCGAGGTGCGCCTGAGCGTTCACCCGCTGAAGAAAGCCACCCCGAATTCCACGGCGGCGGACAACCAGCGGCAGCTCCACGAATTGGAGGTCCACCAGATCGAACTGGAAATGCAGAACGAGGAACTCGAGGATGCCCGGGCCAAGCTGGAGGCGTTGCTGGAGAAATACACTGACCTCTACGATTTCGCGCCCGTGGGTTACCTGACGCTGGACCGCGAGGGAATGATCCACGAGGCCAATCTCACCAGCGCCAGCCTGTTGGGGGTCGCCCGCTCGGCCATGGTCAACCGCAGCTTCGGTTTTTTCGTTGCGCCGGCGGACCGACCGATTTTTGGCGCTTTTCTCCAACAAGTCTTTCGCAGCGGGGTGCGGGAGGAGCACGAAGTGAGACTTTTGGTGGCAGGCAAACTGCCGATTGATGTGCGGCTGGCGGCCATTGTGTTTGAGTCGGGCGATTCCTGCCGGCTGGCGCTGACGGACATTACGGCGCACAAGCGGTCCGCAGCCGATCATTTGATTCTGAACAAGCTGGAATCCACGGGGATCCTGGCGGGCGGCATCGCCCATGATTTCAACAATCTCTTCACCGTTATTCTCCTCAATCTGGAACTGGCCCAGGCGGTCAAGCCGGGCGACGTAAATCTGGCGCGGTATCTGGCCGAGGCGAAGGAAACCAGCTTGCTGGCCCGCGGCTTGACCGCGCAACTCGTCACGTTTTCCGAAGGCGGCGCCCCCATCCGCAAGCGGATGTTCCTCTCCGGACTCATCCGGGAATCCGTCCGTCCGGCCTTGAGCGGTTCCCCGATCCGGTGTGAATTCTCCCTGGCAGAGGATCTCTGGGGGACGGAAGCAGATGCGAACCAGATCGGCCAGGTCATCCGAAACCTGGTTCTGAATGCCCGCGAGGCGATGCCGCAGGGCGGCGTGGTCTTTGTCCGGGCGGAGAATGTCGTGCTGGGCGATGAAGCCCTGGCGGCTTTGCCAGCGGGAGATTATGTCCGCGTCAGCGTGATCGATCAGGGCACCGGCATTCCGCCCGAAGTGTTGCCGAAAATCTTTGATCCCTATTTCTCCACCAAGCAAAGGGGCCAGCAAAAGGGCATGGGTCTCGGGCTGACCATCTGCCATGCGGTCGTTCAGAAACACGAGGGCGCGATTGACGTGCGGTCCGAAGTCGGGGTGGGGACCACATTCCAGCTCTACTTGCCGGCGGTCAGGAATATGAGCGGGCAGGCGCCCGCGCCAGCGGTGCGGGCCGTCCCGAGGCCGGGCAAGGTGCTGGTGATGGACGACGAGGAGGGGCTGAGGAAAATCATCGGGCTGTCCCTCTGGGGGATGGGCCATCAGACGGAGGTGGCCGCGGATGGGCAGCAGGCCGTTGAACTTTACCAACAGGCGAAACGCTCGGGTCATCCCTTCGATGTGGTGATTCTGGATTTGACGATTCGCGGCGGGATGGGCGGGCTGGAGACAATCCAAGCGTTGCTCCAGATTGACCCCGCGGTCAAGGGCATCGCCATGAGCGGTTATGCGATCGATCCGGTGATCCTGGAACCGGAGCGACACGGATTTAAGGCCACCCTGGCGAAACCGTTTGACCTGGGGAAACTGCAGGAAACGCTCGGCCGGGTGATGGGCCGACCAGCAGAAAGCCCGGTCGCGCCATGAACCGCAAGCCCACCAGCCCGGAGGCTCCGGCCAACCGCCGCCAGCGCGCCACAACCGAACTGCGTGATCTCAAAGCCCAGCGGGAGGGCCGTCCCATGATGGCGGAGCTGTACCGCCGCGCCCAAGCCCAGCTGCGCAAGCAGACAAACGCCCGGCAGGCCAAATCGAGAGCGCCAAAATTGGCGCCCGGCCCGCAGCGCTTGCTGCATGAATTGGAGATCCACCAGATCGAGCTGGAGTTGCAGAATGCCGAGTTGTAGAAAATTCGGGAGGAGCTGGAGGTGGCCTTGGAACGGTACACCGACCTCTACGATTTTGCCCCCGTGGGCTACCTCTCGATGGATGCCGTGGGTGTGGTTCGGGAGGCGAATTTGATGAGTGCGACCCTGCTCGGCACCGAACGGTCCCAGCTCGTCAACCGGCGTTTGTTGCTCTTCGTCGCCCCGGTGAGTCGTCCGAATTTTTCTGAGTTCCTGAAGAATGTGTTCACCGAAGCGATTCCTCAGACCTGTGATGCGCTGCTGCTCCAGCCGGGCGGCGGAGAATTTTGGGCCGCCTTCCGCGCCACGCCCGCCGTTTCGCTCCTCGGCCGGCCGGAATGGTGTCGGGTCGCGTTCGGCGACATCACCGCCCGCAAGCAGGCGGAGGAATTGCGCACCCAACTCGCCGCGATCGTTGATTCTTCGGAAGACTCCATCCTCAGCAAGGACATGAACGGGGTCATCACCACCTGGAATGCCAGTGCGGAGCGGCTCTACGGCTACACGGCGCAGGAAGCGATTGGCCGGCCCGCCGCCATGCTCATTCCAGCGAACCGCCGGGAGGAAGAGCTCGAGCGGCTGGGACGTCATCGGAACGGAGAACGCGTGGCGCATTTTGAAACCATCCGCCGCCACAAAAGCGGGAAGCGGCTGCACGTCTCGCTGACGATTTCGCCCATCCGGGACAGCCACGGCCGAATCGTGGGCGCCTCGAAAATTGCCCATGACATCAGCGACCGCCGACGGGCGGCGGCCGCGCACCAGCGCAACGAGGTGCTGGCGGCTTCGAATCAAAAATTGGTGGAGGAAATTGCCCGGCGAGTGGCGGGGGAGAAATCGCTGAAAGAAAGCCGCCAGCGATTGGGAAAACTATTGTCGCGGTCGCGGGCCATGCAGCTCGAGATGCGGCTGCTGTCCCGCAAGACCTTGCTCGCCCAGGAAGAGGAACGAAAGCGCATCAGCCGGGAGCTGCATGATGAGATTGCCCAGACCTTGGTGGGGATCAATGTCCACCTGGCGACCTTGACGAGCGCGGAAACGACCAACCCCGGGTCGCTCCGGCAGAAGATCGGGCGCACCCAAAGGCTGGTGGCGCAGGCGGTGAACATCGTGCATCGGTTCGCCTGGGAGCTCCGCCCCACGGCGCTGGACGACTTGGGGCTGGTGCCCGCCCTGCACGCCTTCATGAAGGAATTCGGAAAACGCACCGGCCTGCATTTGCGGCTGCGAAGTTTTGCCGAGGTCGAACAATTGAGCATGGCCAAACGAACGGTCTTGTATCGTGTCGCCCACGAAGCGCTCACCAACGTCGCCCACCACGCCCGCGCCAGCCGGGTGGAAGTCCGCATTGAGCGGCGACCGTCTGCCGTTTACATGAAAATCGAGGACGACGGCAAAGCCTTTGATGTCGAACGGGTGTTGCATGCCCGGGGCAACCAGCGCATGGGGTTGCTCGGGATGCGGGAACGGTTGGAGATGGTGGGCGGCACCTTCTCCATCACCTCCACGCCGGGCCAAGGCACTACGATCCACGCCCAGGTTCCCGTCCGCCCGGTCCGCGCCGCGCGGCGCGGCAAGCGTTGAGGAGGGCGCAGGTTCGGGCTAAGCTCTGAGCGTCATGAAACCAATAACTGTGCTGCTGGCCGAGGACCATACGGTCGTGCGGGAAGGGATTCGAAAATTACTGGAGTCCGAACCGGATCTGCAGGTAGTGGGCGAGGCGCAAACCGGCCGCCAAGCGGTCGCATTGGTCAAGAAACTTTGTCCCGCCGTGGTCGTGATGGACATCGCGATGCCCCGGCTCAATGGCATTGAAGCGACCCGGCAAATTCTCAAAGCCGTCCCCCGCACCCGTGTGCTCATCCTCTCGGCCCACGGCGACGCCGCGTACGTTAAGGCCGCCGTCCATTCCGGAGCGCAGGGGTTTCTGCTCAAACAAACCTCCGCGCACGTCGTGTGCGAGGCCATTCGCGAGGTCCAAAGCGGCCGCCCCTATTTCCTGCCCGCGATCGCCAAAGCGCTCCGCGGGTCCGAAGCCAAATCGCCGCGGCCCTCGAGTTCGCCGGCGGGGCGCAACCCCGGGCTGACCTCGCGCGAGGTGGAAGTACTCCAACTCATTGCCGAAGGTAAATCCAACAAAGAAGTAGCCACCGAACTGGACATCAGCGTCAAGACCGTCCAAAAACATCGGGAGCATCTCTTGAAAAAGCTCGACCTCCACGACACGGCCGGGCTCACGCGCTACGCCATCAATGCGGGTGTCATTGAGAGCTACGTCCATGTGGTGATCGGGTAGGGAGGCCGAGGATCACTGCCGTTGAATTAGGCTTTGGTGCCGAGTTCATAATCTTAATCGTACGCTTGCGCTTAATCTCTGGGCGGCGGGAGCCCAGTCATTCCGGTCGAGGCAAAGCCGAAACCGGCCCGTCAGGCATAGGGTAAACACCCCATAGCATCACAAAACTCCCTGTGGTTCATTTATAGTGCTATGACTGAGAACCAAATTTTAGAATCGTCCGAGACCAGCGAAACCCCGCTGTGCAACCAATCAAATCCGCCCCATCGCATTCTCGTGGTGGATGACGACGCGGCCATCCGGCGGCTCAATGCCAAGATGCTGTTGAACTGCGGCTACGCGGTAGATGTCGCCGCCGATGGCGCCGCCGGCTGGCAGGCGCTGCAGCTGGATAACTACGATCTGCTGATCACGGACAACAACATGCCAAATGTCACCGGCATCGAGTTGCTCAAGCAGCTGCATGCCGCCCGCCTGGACCTGCCGGTCATCATGGCCACCGGAAAATTGCCCCAGGCGGAATTCGATCGTCAACCTTGGCTGCAACCGGCCGCGACGTTGGTCAAGCCCTACACGATGGAAGAAATGTGCCGGGCGGTAAAAAAAGTACTGCGCGAGGCGGATAGTCCCGCCACGGGCAACCCAGCGGTTGAGTCGCCAGCGCGGCTGAACCCGGAACGCTCGCCGAGTGAGTCACCGGCTGGTGCCGGCCAGCCAGACGGGACGCCGTGCTCCCAGCATATTCTCGTGGTGGATGAAGACCGGGATCTTTGCCAACTCTACACGGAGGTCTTGACGGGTCGTGGCTATTGCGTGGACACGGTGGCGGATGGCGCGGCGGGTTGGTCGGCGCTGCTGACCGCTCACTACGACTTGTTGATCACCGAGCACGATCTGCCCCGGATGACCGGCATTGAATTGGTCAGGAAACTGCGGACCGCCCACATGACCCTGCCGGTCGTCCTGGCGGCCGGAAGAGTACCGGCGGGAGTGTTGGCCCGAAATCCGTGGCTGCAATTGGCGGCGACCCTGGCCAAACCATTTACCATCGATGTCTTGCTGGATACGGTTAAAAACGTTTTGCGCCCGACCGACGTCTCCGCCAGCCCGACCGCGCCGTTGCCGAACTGGCGACCTCAGCCGTCGGCGATTGGTTTGCGGCTTTGACATTCCGGTGCCGCGGCGCCGCCGTCGGTTGAGGCGTGACTGGTGCAACTCCAGGAAGCCGGGTGTGTGACTTTACCGTGCCGGCTAATGGGGTGAACACCCCATGGCGTCCGTCCGGATTTCCGGATTATGTTTCACGTCATGAACCCTAATTGCAGGAATAAGCCCGCGACCTTCGGATCGTTCAGGTCGCCAGGCGGTAACTGCCAACGCACTAAAAGCGGCAGGGCGCAACCGGCCAGCCCCACGGAGCTGGCGATCTTACGCGGTAAACCCTTCGCGTGGCCTTGAAAAATGAAATCCAGGAACAAACCCAGCAGCCCTACGCTTGAAACTCCGACTGGCCAAACCGAAGCGACTGTCAGGCAGCAGAACGAAATCGGAATCGTTGAGCAAGTGACGGGAGTCAGGGTGAAGCAGGCGAACCCCAGGCCGCTTTGGCTGGAGGCGCGAGCCCGGGCCATTCGTTTTTGCCAGGATGACCTCATGCGGACCCATGTGCGGAAAGTTTGGCGGTCGATGGTCCTGGATTAAAATCGTCACGCCGGCGATGGGCCGCGGAAAATTTCCCTGCGGGTAATACCCCATAGCGCCTACCAGGTTTCCCGTGCTTACCTACCGGCATGGCAGAACCACAATCTCTCCGCAGTCCGTCCGCTGCTTCCAATCGCGCGTCGTCACCCCACCCGAGCCGATCCGGAATCCAAATCAATTGGAATGGCGGAGCGGTCCTGACGATTAAAATCAGACGTCCGCCTTTCACGCCGGTCACGAAGGCTTCGGGCCTCAACTTGAAACCACCTTTTCGATCGGCGCCGGCTCGGTTGATTGCATGGGCCCACCTACCCCGAATGCTTTTCGTTTCCAAGTCGGGAAGGCGAGCGGCTTGAAAAGCCAGCCACGCCGTAAAATTGCAGCCTCGGCGCTCCTGGCCCTGACGTTCAGTCTCGCCCCGCTCGCTGCCGAGGTGGCGTCCACCGGTGGCGACACGAAGCTGCCGACGCTGGAGGCCGTGGTGCTCCCCAAATCCGTTCCCGACCCGCTCGAGCCAGTAAATCGGGTAATGTGGGCTTTTAACCGGGGGCTGATGACCAGTGTCATCCGGCCCACCAGCCGCGTTTATCGGTTCGTGGTGGTGAAGCCGGTCCGGACCGGAATCGGCAATTTTGGCCGGAACCTGATTTACCCGGGCCGCTTGATCAACAATCTGCTCCAGGGCAAGTGGCGCGGGACCCGCGATGAATCCTACCGGTTTTTTTGCAATAGCACCGTCGGGGTGGCTGGATTCTTCGACGTGGGGACGCGCTGGAAGATTCCGAAATCGGACGCGGATTTTGGCCAGACCTTCGGCCAGTGGGGCTGGAAGCCGGGCTGCTTTCTCATGCTGCCCATTCTGGGACCGAGCAACGAGCGGGACGCGCTCGGCTTTGCCGCCGATACCGCCACCAATCCCCTGCTTTATATCGCGCCGTACGAATTCGTGGCGAGCGATCCCCTGACTTGGCTCGGTCCCTACACCTATTTCACCTACGCGGCCATGTATAACGAAATGACGGACTCCGTGGGTGAATATGTGCGTTTCAGTCAGGCCGAAATGGATCCGTACTCGGAGATTCAATACGCCTGGACCTTCGCCCGCGCGAACCGGGTGGCGGATTTCCAGGTGAAGGGAAAATCCGACGAAGCTTCGTTGGAAACCCTGGAGTCCGTCTTCTTCACCTTTCACGACCCGGAGTTCCCCAGTCACAGCACGACCCGGTCGGCGCTGATTCCGGCGACGGGCCGGAAACTGAAATTTACGTTCTGGTTGCAACCCGGAACCGCGCCCGTGATTTACATCGTTCCCGGTTTGGGCTCGCATCGGTTAGCTCAAACCTCCCTGGCGCTGGCCGAGCTGGTGTACCAGCACGGCTGCTCCGCCGTGTGCGTCAGCAGCCCGTTTAATTCCGAGTTTATGGAGCAAGCGGCGACGGCCGCGCTGCCGGCTTTTCTGCCGGTGGACGGGCACGACCTGCACGTCGCACTGACGGCAATCGATCATCACTTGCAAGGACGTTATCCGAACCGGTTGGGCGCGCGAGCGCTGATGGGCTATTCCATGGGAGCGCTGCAAGCTTTGTTTATTGCGGCGACCGGACCAACGAATCACTCGCCGTTGCTTGCGTTCAGTCGTTACGTCGCCATCAATACGCCGGTGCGCATGGCGTATGGCATTTCCATGCTGGACGAATGTTATCGGGCGCCGCTGGGCTGGCCGGGCGAGGCCCGAACCGACAACCTCGAAAATACTTTTTTGAAGGTGGCCGCCCTGAGCAAGAGTACGCTCACCCCACAAACCTCCCTGCCGTTCAATGCCATCGAATCCAAGTTTCTCATCGGCCTGACGTTTCGCCTCATCTTGCGGGATATTATTTTCAGCAGTCAGCGGAAAAATAATCAAGGCGTTCTGCAACATTCGATCCAGCCATGGCGGCGCGATCCGGTTTACCAGGAAATCCTGCAGTATTCCTACCAGGATTATTTTGATAAGTTTGTGATTCCGCACTACTGGGCGATGGGAATGGACCCGACCGCGGAAGTGATGCGACGCGGCGGTGACCTAAAAACCTATGAAACCGGTCTGCGTGCCAACGCCAACCTCCGGATCATTGTCAATCAAAACGACTTTCTCCTGGCGGGCGAGGATCTGGCCTGGCTCCACGCCACTTTCAGTCCGGAACAATTAACCGTCTTCGCGCAAGGCGGCCATTTGGGCAATCTATTTAATCCGACGGTGCAAAAGACCATTTTGGAAGCGCTTTCGAATTTGAACTTGGTTCCACCCCAGCCGCTGCCGTTGCCGGGGCCGTAGCCGCAAATTGAAAATGACACCATGTGGCAGTGAGCAATAGGCGGCAAGCGGCGATTTACTTTTCGGCGCGGCCAGGGATGATTTTGCCACCGATGACCGCCACCGCCACGCACCTCCCCCGGCGCGCCCAGACCTGCAACCGGCACTAAGATTCCATGCACGACCACAAGCCAAACGCGGCGGATTCCGGGTGGTTCCGGGGCCGGCAACTTTCACCCGCTTGGATGCTGTTCATCCTCACCGGCCTCAACCTGTTCAACTACCTCGACCGCTTCGTGCTCTCGGCGGTGTTGACGCCGCTGCAAAAAGATCTCGGCCTCAACGACGGCCAGGCCGGGCGGCTCGTCACCGCATTCATGATCGGCTATTTCATCACGTCACCCGTCTTCGGCTGGCTGGGCGACCGCTGGTCGCGCAAATGGCTCATCGCCGCCGGCATTTTCATCTGGAGTCTGGGCACTCTCCTGACGGGGTTCGCCGCAACGTTTGCCATGATGATCGCGTTTCGCGTGCTCGTCGGCCTGGGGGAAGCGAGTTATGCCACCATCAGTCCGAGTCTGATTTCCGACAGCTACGCCCCCGCGAAACGGAACAACGCGCTGACGATCTTCTACGTCGCGATTCCCGTCGGAGCGGCGCTGGGCACGATCATGGGCGGAATCATCGCCACGAAATGGGGCTGGCGGCACGCGTTTATCTGGGCCGGCGCGCCGGGGTTGCTCCTCGCGCTGGTCCTGCTGCCGTTTGTCGAGCTCGAACGCGGCCAGGCCGAGGGCCAGACCGCTGAGGCCGCCAAAAGACCTTCGGTCCGCGACATCGTGAATCTTTTTCGCATCCCGGATTATCGGCTCGTGGTGGTGGGCTATACCGCCTACACGTTTGCGTTGGGTGCCTTCGGGCATTGGGGGCCGACGTTCCTGCAACGCGCTCACGGTGTCGCGGTGGAGCAGGCGGCGACCTTTTTCGGCGCGGTGCTCGTGGTCGCCGGACTCCTGGGCACGCTGATCGGCGGCTTTGCGGCGACCGCCTGGCAAAAGCGGAATCGCGCCGGCTACGCCTGGACCTTGGGCCTCTCCGTGCTGGCCGCGGTGCCGCTCGCGTTGGGTGCGTTCCTCGCCGCCTCGACGGTTTGGTCCATGACCTTTCTGGCGGCGGCGATGTTCTTCCTGTTCCTGTCCACCGGCCCGGTCAACACACTCATTCTGGAAACCGCCCCGGTGAATCTGCGCGCCAGCGCCATGGCGGTTTCCATTTTCACGATCCACCTCTTCGGCGACATGTGGTCGCCGGAGATCGTCGGCCGGCTCGCGGATTCCTTCGGCGGCAATTTGCAAAAGGCGGTGCTGATTTTGCCCGGGGCGTTAATCGTGGCCAGCGCGCTGTGGCTGGTGCTCGCGTTCAAAACGAAGTGCGGCACTGGAGGTAGATGTGGTTTTGTGTGAACAGATTTGCCCGGCAAGCCAATCGGATTCCATCTGTCGGAGGTTGTCTCCAGTTTTGACTCGACATTCGTTTGGCTTCCGTCAAACAGTGGCGCACAACATCATGTGGCCATTTTCAGGTAAACCGAAGGGCAAAGCCGCATCATCTGTGACCGTTGCTCAGGCGCTCGAACTGCTTGCGGACGCCGGCATCCGGACGCGACCCGGTATCTCACACGACGATTTGTTGTTCTCGCTGGAAGGAACGATGGAGTCTCCGGTGGATTGGACGAACCTGTTGTGCGTGCTGGGTTCGGAAGTGGAACGCGACAAGTTTGAACGCATCTCCGATGACATCTGGCACTTCGATGCCGAGTGTATTGAGGATGACGGTGCTTATGTCCGGGTCTTGGAGCAGTTCGCGATCCTGACCAAAGGGGTGCTGCCCATCAAGGACATCCATGATCATGTGGACATTGAGAACAAAGTGGCTTGGGTGGAATTCGTATTAGATGGTAAAGCCGTTCGTTGGGATTTGGAGGTGAGCGATGATTGGGTGGATCCGGGGTTGTACTCACGGCTGCAGGAACTCGTGTCGTCGCGGGCAGCCGGCAAAAGATTTTTCATTATCGGACTTGGTCAGGATTCTCTTATCTCCTTCGGCGATGAATCCATGAAGCGGACGTTGTCCAAATTAAGCGGCTTAGAATTCCAGTGGGAATAGCTCTGAACTCGCTTCGGCCATTGTTGCGTTTCCGTTATTCCACCGGAGCTGCCGGCGGATCCGTTGGCGACTCCAGCAGCGACTGAAGCTCGCGGTGATTCACTTTGCCGGTGCCGAGCTTTGGAATCTCCTTCACCACTTTTAGTTCGCGCGGCACGCTCAGATTCGTCAGGCCCCGGGCTTTGATCGCCTCGCGGATTTCGTCCAGCGTCAGCTTCGGTTCGTTGGTCACGGCAATGAGCGCTTCGCCTTTGCCTTCATCGGGGCGCGTGATGATGGCGACCTCGCAGCGCAGGCCATATTGGGGGCACGCTCCCGCCAGCGCGTCTTCCACCGCCGAAAGGCTCACCATCTCGCCGCTCACCTTGGCGAAGCGTTTCATCCGTCCGCGGATGTGCAGGTAGCCGTCAGCATCCACGCTCACGATGTCGCCGGTGTCATACCAACCGCCGAGCGCCAGGAACTTCGCGTTGGCCTCCGCATTCAGGTAGCCTCGCATCACGTTCGGCCCGCGCACGAAGAGCCGTCCGCCCGCTTCCACGCCTTCCACTGTTTCCAATTTGTATTCCATGCCCGGTAGGAGCCGGCCCACGGAACCGAAACGCGGTTCGAGCGGGGTATTGACACTCACGCAGGGGGAACATTCCGTCGCGCCATAACCTTCCAGCAGGCGCACGCCGTATTTTTGCGACCAGAGGAGCGCGGTGGCTTCCTGTAACTTCTCCGCGGCGGCGAACAGATATCTGACACTCCGGAAATCGTAGGGGTGCGCCTTGCGCGCGTAACCGTTCAGAAAAGTGTTCGTGCCGAGAAACACCGTGCAGTCGCGGTCGTAGAGCACCGACGGCACCCGGCGGTAATGCAAGGGGGACGGATAGAGGAAGACATAGAGCCCGCGCACGAGCGGCACCAACGCGCCCACCGTGAGCCCAAAGCTGTGGAAGAGCGGCAGGCAGTTGAACAGGCGGTCGCGGTCGGTGAAATCCGTGACGGCCAGCATCTGGCGGATGTTGGCCAGGAGGTTGCCGTGGGTTAGTTCCACCCCCTTCGGCACGCCCTCGGAGCCGCTCGTGAAAACGATCACGGCCGTGGAGGCCGCGGGGGGCCGCGGGCCGCAGGCCGCGGGCAGAGGGAGAATGTGCCCGAGCAGCGTCAGGATTTTCCGGGCCCCGCTGATGCCAGCGCGAACGTCTTCGAGATAGATCAAACGGATTCCGGCTTTCACGAAAGCGTCAACGTTGAGCCGGGCCCGTTCGAGGAAGGCCCGCGAAGTAACGAGGTGTTTCAGTCCGGCGAGTTGCGCGCACGCCAGCATGGTGGCGGCGCCGGCGGAGAAGTTCAGCAGGGCGGGGACTTTGCCCAGACTCCACAACGAAAGGAGGACCACCGGGGTGGCGTTGACATTGGGTAACAACAGACCAACCCGTTCGCCGCCCGAAACCGTCCCGCGCAAGGCCAGCGCCAGCACTTCCGCCCCCACCATCAGCTTCCGATAGGTCAACTTCTGCTGCGTCGCGTCTTCCAGAATCATTTGGCCGGGGCGTTGGCGGGCGGTCTGGGCCACCGCCGCGAAGACATCGGGCGCGCCGAAAGTCATCTCGACCGAAAACTGTTGCCGCACCATCTGGTCGCGGAGCCAGGTGGTCAGCCGCGCCCGCGCTTGACCGGTGCTGATTTCCCCCAACGCGGGCGCCGTGAGCGCGGCGCTGAAATGGGCGGTCACTTTGGGGAAACATTTCTTCCGGTTCGGATTGGGGGAAAACGGCAGGCGTTCGGCGCCACGCAGGTAAGCGGTGATGACTTTCGCCCGGGTCTTGAAAATGAGAAAGCCGGTGCCATCGAAAAGCTTCATCAAGGTGCCGGTGCGGGACAAGCGACCTTCGGCAAAGAGCACGAGCCGCCCACCACCTTGGAGAAATTCCGCCATGTGTTTCACGGCATACGGCGAACCCGGATCCACCGGCAAAGTGTGGCGGTTGATCATCAGTTTCCGATGCAGCCAACTCGTCTGCGCCGAGATGCTGGAAGCGACCATCTTCCAATCGTCATCCAGGGAAACCCAGAGAAACAGCCAGTCAATCCAGGAGCAATGATTCGGAATCAGGAGCACCGGGCCGGGCGATTTCAGCGCTTCCAAGTCGTAGGCCCGGAAACGGAAGAGGACTTGGAGCAAAAAGCGGAAGGCAGTTTTCATGGCCCGGGGAAGTGCATCAGTGAGGCGAGCGCACAGCAAACAAAATTCGTGCCTGGGCCGGCCGGGCCCCGGCATGGATTTCCCAGCCATCAGGGGAGCGCTGACGTGATGGAAGGCATTAGTTCGCGACTCAACCCCCGTCAGTCCAGTCGCCGCGGCGGGGCGGGTGCGACTGGAAGTGGCGGTCAACCCGGGAGGTAGGAGTGTTCGCGCTGCGAACACTCCGCCCGCGTCGAGCGGGCGGAACGTGCGGTGAGTCGGACGTGCCGCTGGACGCGGCCCGAC
>JANXWY010000290.1 GCA_025350905.1 Verrucomicrobiota bacterium | reverse complement strand
ATCTGACCGCCACTTCCAGTCGCACCCTCTTGGCACCACCCTGTTTCCGTCCTCCTCGGATTCTGTTAGCCTTATTGAAATGGTCGGGAGAACGCCATTCACACCAATGAGTTCAGCCATTTACCAGGCGCTGACGCGCTCCGAGTTGTTGGGCGAGTTGAAACGTGCGTTTCGCGATGCGACGGGTTTCTCGCTCAAACTTGTGCGCAACGGTGAGCCGCAGCGAGCCCGGGCGTCGAGCCGGGAAGGAAGCGCCTTTTGCGCACTGCTGGACACGAACCCAAGAGCCTGCGCGGCTTGTCTGGAAATCCAACGGGATTTGCATCGCCGGTTAGGGCGCAAGCTGGCGTCGCAGGAAACGTGTTGCTTCGCGGGGATGGTCGAACTGGCCGTGCCGGTGGTGGTGGGCGGCGAGCATGTCGCCACGTTGCTGGGCGGACAGGTGTTTCGCCAAAAGCCGGGCCGCCGGCAATTCGACCGGGTGGCGCGCCAATTGCGCGAGTGGGGCATCCGCGCAAAGCTGGCTCGGATCAAACAGGCGTACTTTCGCACCCCGGTCGTGTCAGAGAAACAACTTGAAGGCGCGGTGCGTTTGCTGACGATCCTGGCGAAGCAACTCGCCGAATCGACCACTCACGATCTCCTCGGCCCCGGCCAACGCGAACCGTCCAGCGTCACCCAGGCAAAAAGATTTGTACATGCTCAGGCTGGCGAGCCATTGACGCTGCGCCAAACGGCCGCCCACGTGAATGTCAGCCGGCATCACTTCTGCAAGATCTTCAAGCGGACCACCGGCCTGACGTTCACCGAGTTTCTCGCCTGCGTGCGCGTCGAGAAGGCCAAGCGGTTGCTCAACGACGCGCGGTTGCGCATCACTGAGGTGGCGGGTCACCGTGGAATCCTGGCTCCGCTGCCAGGGCTTGATCGCCGTTCGGCAAAACCAGAAACCTAATGTGTCAACCACTTCTTCCAAATGTTGGTCTCACAATTAAGTTGGGCCCACAAGCCCGGCCGAGGGCGCGGGGGAAATCGTGATCACGGACGCGGACTCGAAATTGCCTCGGTAGTTCTATCGCGGGGTATCGCCTTGACCGCGTGAGAGGTGCATTAAGTGTTAGTCTTCTTGTCGGAGCGAATCTCTTGTTTTAGAAGCGGCTGCCAGACTGCAGAGGACGTTCCGATGCGAATTGCCAGCGTTGGTAATGAGGACTCGCCAGCACGAAGCTCTTCGCGCACCATGCGCAGCCGGGCATGAAACTCGGCCAAGCCAACCGCACCCGGCTCCTCGCTTCGCTCGCGTTGACCATACTTGTCGCGCTGCTCGGCCTGGCGTTGCTCATCCTCGAGTGGCGGCCCGGCGAGCAATTCCTTCATGGCAGCTACGACTCGCTTCACTCATTGAGCGGAGTGCGGTCCGAGGCGACCGCCGACTCGCCGGTGGTCATCGTCTATCTCGACCTTCATTCATTCCTCGAAAAGAAGCAGGACCCCGCCTTGCCCTGGCCTCGGGAGTTGCATGCGCAAATGCTGAACCGGCTTACCACCGCGGGCGCAAAGGCGGTTGTGTTCGACATTGTATTCAGCCGGGCCGGGCCCAGCGTCGAGGCAGACCGGGTTTTCGCTGACGCGATTCGCGACAATGGCCGGGTCACGCTCGCCGCCGAATTCAACAACACCACGATCGCGCCCAATGACAAACAAGCCTGGGCGCGCCTGGGCTCGATCGAATCGTTGCACGAACCGTTTGCCAAAGCCGCCGCCGGCTGGGGCATCGCCACGCTGGCGATTGACGACGACCGCGTGGTGCGCAGCTACGTCGCGGGTTTCACCAGCGAGGCGCAACCGGCGCTCGCGTGGGCCGCGGCCGGTTTGTTGAAATTGCCCGCCGCCACTAACTCACAGGCCATGCGAATGGCGAACCGACTTTGGATTCGATACTACGGTCCGCCACTGACCATACCACACGACAGCTACAGCAGGGTGCTCGATCCCGCCGGCGTCTCCGACGATTTCTTTCGTGATAAAATTGTGTTCGTCGGTTCGCGTCCGCAGGTCGAACTCATGAACTCGACGCAGGACGCCTTCCGAAATCCATATCACTCGTGGAAATACCGGGAACTCTTCATGCCCGGCGTAGAGGTCCATGCGACGGAAATGCTCAACCTGATTCGCGGCGACTGGCTTCGCCGCCTTGCCCAGGGTGATGAAATTGCCTTCCTGCTGATCGCTGCCGTCTTCGGTGGCGGGTTGATCTGGCTGCGGCCAATACCAGCCACGCTGGTCGCAGCTGCTGGGGCGGCGGGAGCGCTCGGCCTTTCGCTCGCGGCTTTTTCGCAGGGCATCTGGTTTCCCTGGCTCATCGTAAGCGCTGCGCAAATTCCGGGCGCGCTGGGCGGTTCAGTGCTGTGTTACTCCATCGAGTGGTACCGCGCCCGCAAACGCTTTGAAGCCGCCAAGCAAATCGCTGATGCGAAAATCCGCGAGCAGGCCGCGCTCATTGATAAAGCGCACGACGCGATTCTCGTCCAGGGTCTGGATGGGAAGATCCTCTACGCCAATCCCAGCGCGGAGCGGCTTTACGGCTGGACGATGGACGAACTCAAACGCGAGGGCGCGGCGGAAGAGATCTTTTCGTCGGATGCGGTCAGCGCCGGGGCAAGTCACGAAGCCGTGTTGCAAGCGGGCGAATGGAACGGCGAATTGCGACAGCAAACCAAGGCGGGGCAGATCGTGACGGTCGCAAGTCGCTGGACCTTGATTCGGGATGAGGCCGGCGCGCCGAAAGCATTGCTTCTCATCAACAGCGACATCACGGAGAAGAAATTGTTGGAGCAACAGTTCCTACGCACACAGCGCCTGAACACCAT
Source organism: Verrucomicrobiota bacterium (assembly GCA_025350905.1). Lineage (GTDB taxonomy): Bacteria > Verrucomicrobiota > Verrucomicrobiia > Limisphaerales > JADLHS01 > JADLHS01. The sequence goes on along the minus strand of JANXWY010000290.1, from coordinate 1,183 downwards.
CGGCTCGCTCGCCGGCGGCATGGCGCACGATTTGAACAACGCGCTCGCCCCGATCCTGATGGGCGCGCAATTGCTCCGCCGCAAAGCCACCGATGACGAATCACGCAACCTGCTGGCCATGATGGAGACCAGTACGAATCGCGGCGCGGACATGGTGCGGCAGGTGTTGCTGTTCGCGCGCGGGCGCGGCAGCGAATTTGAACATCTCGAACTCGCGCCCATCGTCAAGGAACTGGAAAAGCTGGTGCGGGAGATTTTTCCGAAGAACATCACCGTCGAAACCTTTCTGCCGGGCGATCTCTGGCCGGTGCGCGGCAATCTCACGCAGATTCATCAAGTCCTGCTGAACCTGTGGGTGAACGCCCGGGATGCGATGCCTGAAGGCGGCAAGCTTTCTTTCGTGGCTGATAATGTGGAGTTGAAGGCAACGGAAGCGGCCGAAATTCCGGACGGCAGGCCGGGCACATTCGTTTCTTTGCTCGTGTCTGATACAGGCACGGGCATGCGGCCGGAAGTGCGGGCAAAAATCTTCGAGCCTTTCTTCACCACCAAGGGCGAAGGTAAAGGCACGGGGATCGGCCTCTCGACTGTCGTGCGCATTGTAAGAAGTCACGGCGGATTCTTGCGGGTCGAGAGCGAGCCGGGGCAAGGCACTTCTTTCGAAGTTTTTCTGCCGGGCGCGACGGAAGTGGCGGCCGCCACCACCCCGACACCCGCTGCCGAACAGCCGCGCGGCCAGGGCGAATTGATCCTCGTCGCGGACGACGAACAAGCCATCCGCGACCTCGTCTCGGTGGAACTGAAGGCATTCGGTTACCGCGTGTTGACGGCGACAAATGGCGCGGAAGCCGTCGCGCTTTTCAAGCAACACGCAGCGGAAATCCGGCTGTTCATCACCGACAATGAAATGCCGGTGATGGACGGTCGACACGCCGTTGCCGAAGTTCGCAAACTCATGCCGTCCCTGCCCGTGCTTTGGACAACCGGCGAGGGTGGCGCGGAGGGGAACGAAATCGCCGGTGGCACGGCATTGAACAAACCGTTCGCGCTCGAAGAATTGCTCGCCGCCGTGCAGGCGAGCTTGCGGTAGGAGCGCCAGCTTCCGCTGCAGCTTTTCGCCAGCTTCCGGGCTTGGAATAGTTTCCGCCTTTGCCATACTCGCCCTTGATGGCGGCCGCCGGCA
>JANXWY010000289.1 GCA_025350905.1 Verrucomicrobiota bacterium | reverse complement strand
CTTTTTTGAAGATGTCCAAAAGGGCGGGCTGGCCGACTACAATTTCATCGAGCCGCGTTACGATACCGGGAACAACTATTTGGACGGCAATTCAATGCATCCCTTGAATGACCTCCGGAAAGGGGAAGCGTTCGTGAAACGCATTTATGAGGCACTCCGCAATTCTGAGTATTGGAGCGATACCCTTCTCATTATCACCTTTGATGAGCACGGGGGATTTTACGATCATCAATCGCCCCCGGCTACGGTTCCGACCGGGGACGATTCCAAGTACGCCAACCTCGCTTACTCCTTCCTTTTCGATCAGTTGGGTGTTCGTGTGCCGGCCATTGTGGTTTCCGCTTACACCGCCAAAGGCACGATCATCGGGGACGCTGCAAACGATCCTGCCACCATTTTCGACCACAGCTCGATACTGGCGACGGTTGAAAAGCGGTTCGGCCTGGCGGCACTCACGAAACGGGACGGGGCGGCGAATACCCTGGAGGTTGCGATCAACCTGGTGATTCCTCGTTTATTGCCGACGGAAGCGTTGACGGCACTTCCCGAGCCTGGTTCCGATGCCCTCGTAGCGGAAGCGGCCAACCCAACTCAGATTTTTGCGGCGGATCCCAAAGCTCCGCTTTCCGCAAATCAGAAAACCATGGCGGCTTTGGCTCTGGCGTGCGAGATGAAGATCACCCCACCGAATTATCATGCTGCCTTGATCAGCAATCATCAGAAAATCGTGGAACAAAAAGACGCCGCCGATTATATCCAAAAAGTGGAGGGTAAGATTATTTCACGACGTGAGGGACCGACGAACAAGTGATCTGGCCGAGTCACCTGGCCTTAGCCGCTGCTGGAATCATCCAGACACTTTTTCTGAATTTGAATCGATTGCGGCTGCTGAAACTTTGTGATGCGAACCAGACAATCGACATCTCATTCGGGAATCAAACCGACAACCCAGCGGCGCCATTACCTCAACGGAATTCCAAAACCGCAGCCGCTTCACCCCGGCGCTTTGACTGCCCGGCTTTCCTCGTGCCTCAGAAACCGGCCAGACAAATCGCCTCGGCCGCACCTATCCGGTAGCGCACTGAACAGGCGTTCCTGAAACCAAGCTCCACTCCGCCGTCGTCCGCTCATACCACTCCCGACCTGCTCCGTTCCGCTTCAGTTTCAGGAACGCCCGTTCAGTGCTTCGGCATTTGCACATCAGTGCGTAGTTTTGAGACGTTCAGTCGAACGTGATTTCTCGCGGCTTTCTGGAATTGAAAGCCGTTCATTTTGGTTAGACACCATCCCCTTGTGTGACAAGGCAGGCAACGCGGAGCGGCAAGTCCGTCATCAAAATGCCGCAAAAGGCATCAACCAATTTGCTGCCTTTTAGCTCCATTTGACAGGCATAGTTGACGCCTTTTGACAAGACCTTTTGTCGCCATTTGGCGCGTTTTGACAGGTCGTTAGGAGAATCCTGTCTTATCCGGCATTAACCTCCCGCTAGTCGCTAACCCGATGAGCCACCCGCAGCTTAACGTGCCGGCGATGAACGAGGCAGTGCAACGAAAACGCGGCGGCAAAGCTTTTCAAAGCGTGCTCACGCCTCATTTCGATTTCATCCGGGAGCAACGACAACGGCGCAAAGCGTGGCGGGAGATCGCCGAATCCCTGGCGGCCGAAAAAGGCATCCGCGTCTGTCTGCACACGGTCTATTACTTCTACAAACGGCGGCTCAGACACCTTGGCCGTCCACATTGGGAAGACGCCGCAGTATCCAGTGCGGGCCGCCAACCAGCGACCGCTTCCACTCCATCACAAAAGCCCATTTTGGCCGCGACGCCGCCTCAGCGTGAGTTTCGCCGACCAAACGCCCAAGACATCAAACTCAACGACCCCACCAAAGTATGAACATCACCCGACGCATTCACCTGAACCCACAATCCAAGGGCAATCTTGGCAAAAGTTTTGAAGCCGAATTTCGCACGGCCTGGCTCGACCGGCTCGGCATCGCATGGACCGGCTCTGACCTGGACGACCGCCATCACACTTTCGCCAGCCGGCATCCCGGTACGGTACAATCATACCGGCTCGGCAATGAACACGAGAGCAAGACAGCGTTATTGAAATTATTCCGCCGGGTGTTCAAGGACACCGCGTCGGTCCACGTCGTTGACACGCGCGCTCAGGCTGACGCCCTCATTATCGGGGCACTGGACGAATTGCAAATCCTCGACGCTTGTGCCGAACAAGGCATCCGGCTGACGTTCTTTCTGTTTCCCACCGACGACACCGAGAGCATGACCAACGCCGGACGACTCTTTCTCTACGCCGGCGACCGCGTGGATTATGTGATCGTTAACAATCCGGCCAAAGCACGCGGCGATTTGTTCAAAGGCTCGCAACTGGAAAGCCAACTGACTGATTTCGGCGCGAAGGCCATCACGTTGCCGACCATCACCCCGACGACTTTGCTCGCAGCGGAGAAGGCGGAGTCCATCGCCAAACGCGGCTTGAGCTTCGCGGAATTATCCAACCCGGACACGGTTTACTTGGAACGATTGCTGGCCGGAGAAATCCAGTGGGCAATGCAGCGGATGTTCCGGCAATACGATGCCATCGCCGACCTGCTGCTGCCGGTAGAATTGATTCCGCAGCCGAAGGCCGGCGCAGTCCCATTTATCACACCATCAGAACCGCAGCCGGAACTCAACTTCGAGGAATGACGTATGGACAAAACCGAATTTGACGTTCTGTGCGAGGGTGCAAGTGCGGAGGAAACCCGGCTTTTGTCAAAAGTGCTGGTCGAATGGTGTGATGGGGACGAACGCTCGTTCCCCGTCCATCTCGCCATGCTCACGCGGGCGCAGTGGCGCGCGGCCGCCAAAATTCCATTGTTGGTTTCCAAAGCCCGCGAGCAATTTGCGGCGGATTTCATTGAACACCGGCAGGAAATCACCCACCTGGTTTCAGGCTTTGAAGAAGCGATTGCCAGCAAGTTGAAG
>JANXWY010000242.1 GCA_025350905.1 Verrucomicrobiota bacterium | reverse complement strand
ACAACGACTGGGTGGCGGAGTTTGAAGTGGACCTAGTGGAATCGCGGAAACTTGAAGAACCGGTTTTGAAGCTGCGGAGGATTGGGAGTCTGACATGAGACTTGGTCCAAGAGTCAATTGCGTTGATAAAAGTTAATCACTCCTCTTAAAAATCGTAATTAGTCTCCCAAAACACCGCGTTCCGAGCACCCAAATGATTTTCCCCACCAGCCAAACAAATCGTAAAAGCACTACGCAACACTGACCAGCAAAACCGCTGAAAATCGCACCAAATGCAAGCGCTACAATTTTTGTAACTACCGTTTCTTCCGGCGTGATTACCTTTATCCACGTAAAAATGACACCTATTACCATGCCAATAAGCCACCCAATACACATGGTGTTCGGTTCGAAAAACCACTCCGTCAAAGAATTCGGACCAGAATGCGGCATACTTGAACTAGATGCATTTCGGGATTCCGAAGATGCCAAACTTTTCTCTACGGCAAGACCTGCCTCAACAAAAGGATCTGAATTCGGTATGTAAGGAGCTGTGCTCCCGGTGATTTTTCCTTTCCCGTCAGTGAAAATCAATTCGCCGTCAGAATTATATGTAGGCATAAATATGTAGGCATAAATATTGCAGTTCGAGTTGGGGTTGCGGTCACAGATATAGCCGGATGCTTCTCTCATTTGCGCCTTTTGAGTACTTTCGTTTGCGCAGAGTAACACTTGTAGCAAACCCTGTCAAAATATCGATTTTTGACCTGATGCAGCATTCCTTCAGGATAGCAATTCCTGAATCTCCTCCCAGTTCAGCGCCGCTGCGAATTCTTCCTCGCCGCCATGGTCGCCCGGATGATCTCGCGCTTGCGGTTTTGCAGTAGTAGGATTTTTTCCTCCACCGTGTCGCGCGTGATCAGCTTGTAACTCGTCACGACTTTGGATCATTACACTTACACGCCCGCAGGAAAGGGGGTCGCTGAATTGCCTGATTGAACCGCCTTGGGAAGTTTGTTAGTGTTGTCGCGTGAGTCCGACAATTTTTCGGTATCGCAACTACCGCTTTTATTTCTTCTCGCGCGAGGAACCACGCTTGCATGTGCATGTGATTTCGCCGGATGGTGAGGCGAAATTCTGGCTCGAACCAAACATTGACCTGGCCGTCAATAAAGGCATCAGCCCGACGGAATTGAACGAACTGAAACGCATTGTTGAGGAGCGACAAAATGAAATCCGAGATTCCTGGAACAAACATTTCAATGCCTGAAGTGCTGAACATTTCCATCCACGGCTTCTGGCTGATGGTGGCGGGCCGGGAATACTTCCTGGGCTTCGACGACTTTCCGTGGTTCCGCACGGCCACGCTCGCGCAACTGTTCAAGGTTGAACTTCTCCACGGCGAACATCTCTACTGGCCCGAACTCGATGTGGACTTGGATTTGGAACGCATCACGCACCCGGAAAAATTCCCGTTGCTGGCAAAGGTGGGCAGGGAGTGAAGATCGAAGGGGTTTTTCTGGCATCATTTTCTGGAAAAAAGTTTTGCCCGGCACAAAGTCAGAGGCGTGAAGTAGGACAGACTGCAAACCTCAAAATAAAAACAACGGATTTACACCATGAAAAAATCCTTAGCGCTCCTCGGACTTTTAGTAATTCTCACATCTTGCGCCACGGTCGGCCAAAGGTTGAGCCAAATCAGCCCTGGCATGACTAAGCCACAGGTTATCCAGATCTTGGGTAAACCCCATTCGACTGGCGGTGTCAGCGGTGTAGAGGTAATACACTACATTCAAGATGATGGGGGATGGAGAAACAGCTACTTTTTCGTGCGGTTCGTTGAAGGCAAAGTTGAATCTTACGGTTCTGAAACGCGCGCCAATCCGGTTACCGATTCCCATCCCCCAATCAAGAAATGACTCAGCTTGGGCTGACATGGTGCCAAGGGTCAATTCTTCGGATTAAGCCAGCAATTCCTGAATCTCCTCCCAGTTCAACGCCGCCGCGAATTCTTCTTCGCCGCCGATGGTTGCCTGGAGGATTTCACGCTTGTGGTTTTGGCAGGGACGCGGTGGAACGCGTCCCTACCGGATTTTGAGGCGACTAACGACGCGATTGTCTTTCACGAGCGACCGGGATACCTTTCGGATTGTCCGGTTAAAACGCGCATGAAAATTACCGACGATTACAATGCCAAGCAGCGACTCTGGGCGGAAAACCCACGCGTCGTTCCCGCGCCTGCTGCGCCGCACCTGCCGGGTTTCAAGAGCCGGCGGTTTTCCTCCCACGCTGAAATGAACGAGTGGAAGCGCTCGGTGCTGCTGAAATTGGCCGAACTGTCGCCCGCGAAATGAACGAACTGCTCCTCGCCTTCAATGCTGCGGACGTCCGTTACTTGCTGGTGGGCGGTCAGGCGATGCGGCTGGCGGGGATGCCGAGATTTTCCATGGATTGGGATTTCTTTATTCCGCCCCGTGACATGGATAATTTTTCCAAGCTCAACAGGGTGCTGGATGATGAACTGGATATGCCGGTTATTCCGCTGGGCGCGCAGGGAGAAAACTTCATCCAAACCTATCAGACGCGCTGGGGCGTGGTGCAATTCCATCTTGGCCTCCCCGGCGTGCCGCGTTTTGATGAGGCCGAAAAAGCAGCGATCATTCGCAAGACAGAGACAGGAACTCCGGTTAAATGTCTGTCGGGAATTCATCTGTTGGCTTCCAAGCAAGCCGCGAACCGGCCACAGGATCAATCGGACATCGCGTTTCTCGAAGAACTGAAGCGGTTGGGCAAGATTTCTTAAACCCCGCCGGTTTTTCTTTCGTGTAGTTCGTGTGTTTCGTGGTTAAAAAATTTCCACCTCACGCCAGCAACTCCTGAATCTCATCCCAATTCAAAGTCGCCGCGAATTCCTCCTCGCCGCCGATGGTCGCCTGGATGATCTCGCGCTTGCGGTTTTGCAGCAGCAGGATTTTTTCTTCCACCGTGTCGCGCGTGATCAGCTTGTAGCTCGTCACGACTTTCGTCTGCCCGATGCGATGCGCGCGATCCGTCGCCTGATCTTCCACCGCTGGATTCCACCACGGATCAAAGTGAATCACCGTGTCTGCGCCCGTGAGATTCAATCCCACGCCGCCGGCTTTCAGGCTGATGAGGAAGACGGGAATCGTCGCATTCTTCTGAAATTTCTCCACCACCGCGCCGCGATCGGTCGTTGAACCGTCGAGGTAACAATATTCAATTCCCTCTTCCGCGAGCCGCTCCTTGAGCAACGTCAACATGCTGACGAACTGGCTGAACACCAGCACGCGATGCCCACCATCAATGACTTCTTCCAACAACTCACTGAACAACTCAAGTTTGCCAGACGAACCCGAGGGCGCACTTGCCGACTCCCTCGCCCTGCCTGAGCGGGGAGAGGGTTGGGGAGAGGGGATTTGAGATGGAGACACTGAGGCCTCCTCTCCCCGGCCCTCTCCTCCTTTGTGGAAGGAGAGGGAGAAGTAAACGGCCCAGCGTAAGGTCCGATGCGCAATGCGATACCAATGGGACGCTGGGTTTTGGCCAGTGTCGCATAATCCACCGGCACGCGGGTGACCTGCGGCTTCTTATCCTTCCACGAAACCTCCGCCTTCAGCACCGCGAGCGCGGAAAAGTTTGTGGCGTGTTGCTCGACGGCATTGCGCACCGATTCCGTCCACGCGCGTTGCCAGAGGTAAACTTCATGCCGCAACGGCCCGTTGACATGCGGGGTAGATCTAAAAATGACAACCCAGCCTGCCATAACTGTGGCAAAGGCGATCAACCAGTAGGATACCAGCACGGCGCGTCGTTTCATCGGGGAGCATGTTCGATGATTGGCGGATGCTTCCGCTTATGAAACTCGTCGGGTGCGACACGCTCCAGCGCAGACCACGCCAACAATTGGGTGTTTGTGTTTTGATTTGTGGTCAGTTCAAGCAGCTGGGGTACGACCGGTCGGGCGCGAGCCCCAAGGTATGAAAACGCGTGCAGCGCCTGTCCGCGACGCAATTGGGCCGAATGAATTTCTGCATCATGGATGATACTCATCCGTTCAGCCCAATCCCAAACCGTAGTCATGACGCGCGAGTCTTGCACTTGAAGGCGTGCGACCAGTGTCGAGAGATGGTTCGTGCCGATTTTATCGAGTGCCTTGCAAGCCTTTGTAATATTGCTTCTGACGCGGCCCTCGTCGGCGATGGCCTCCGCGGATGATTGATACCAGCCCGGGAAGCGTATGCTTTCACTGCGACCATCGATGCCGATGTCAATTGACGGAAGTTGATCCATCCAATAGCTGAGAGACCTTCCCTCGAACGTGGGTTCAGGTGTTAACAGCAGGCCGACTACCACCATTGCGATCAAGAATAGCGCCGCTGCAATGCCGCAAGTTCGTTTGTTCAAGCGTGAGGTTGGCATGGGTGGTCAAGCTTCCAGTCCGGCGGCCGACTTTGCTTTACATTCGAGTTTGATCGAAGTGAATCTGTGCCTCGAGCGGTTAGCAGTCGAGAGGAATCTGCCCGGCCAATTCCTCCGCCGGATAGGTCCAGATTTCCGCGAGCGTCGGATGATAATGCGGCGTGGCGGCCAGTTCATGAACGGTCATTCGATTTGCCATCGCCACCACGATCTCGTGAATCAATTCGCCGCCCACCGGACCAACGCAGCAACCTCCAATGATTTCGCCGTTCGTCGGATTCGCCAACAGTTTCACGAAGCCGTCGAGCGCCTCCATGATCATCGATTTGCCGTGGTCATTGAAGGGATAGCTCGCGGCGAGGAAGGGAATATTTCGAGCGGTCGCTTCCTTTTCGGTCAGCCCCACGGTGGCGACTTGCGGGTCGGTAAACACCACGCTCGTCAACAACCGGTAATCCATGCGGCGTGGCGCGCGCGGATGAAGAAGGTTGTGCGTCGCGATCTCGGCCTGCTGAATTGCAATGTGAACGATCTCGTGCGGCCCGGTGCAATCGCCTGCCGCATAGATATGCGCCGCACTCGTCCGCATCCTCGCGTCGGAGAGAATCCGAGCCTGCTCGGTGGCCACGCCCGCGTATTCCAATCCCAATCCCCCCGTGTTCGGGGAGCGCCCGAGGGCGAGCAGGATTTCATCCGCCTCGACGCGCCGGCGCTTTCCGTTCTGCTCAAAAATGACGACCTTGCGCTTCCCGTTGCGTTCGGCGTCGAGCAGACGCGTGCCGGTGAACAGCTTGATCTTTTCTCGGCGGAAAACCTTCTCTACGACCGCCGCCGCGTCCGCGTCAAATTCCTTCAGCACTTGCGGGCTGCGTTGGATCAGCGTCACCTGTACATCAAAGCGCGCAAAAAACTGCGCCAGCTCGCACGCGATCGCCCCGCCGCCCAGGATAATGAGCGACTTGGGCAGCTGTTTGAGCACGAGCGCGTCATCGCTGGTAATATAGCCGACGTCCGCGAGCGCCGGTAGCGGTGGTGTTGAGATAACCGAACCGGTTGCGATGATGAAGTGCCGGGCGGAGAGGCGGCGCACTTTCCCCTCACCCCGGCCCTCTCCCCATCCGCTGGGGAGAGGGTGTCCGTCAGGACGGGTGAGGGGAATGAGTTCCACCGTGTGCGCATCCATAAAACGCGCATTCGCCCGGATGAATTTGAATTTCCCGCCTTCCAGTTGCTGCCGACGGTAACCGGCAAAGTCCTCAATCATCCGTACTTTCCGAGCCATAACACGGCGGAAATCGAATCCGATCTTGCCGGGCTTTAGTCCCCACGTTGCGCCATGCCGAGCCAGATGTCGCACCTCGGCGGCGTAGAGCAGCGCCTTGCTGGGCATGCAGCCGCGCAGGATGCAGAGGCCGCCGACGGCGGGGCCGCCTTCGAGGACGACCGTCTTTCGGCCCGCGCCGGCGGCCGTGCGCGCGGCGGCGTAACCGGCGCTGCCCCCGCCCAGAATGGCGACCTCGAAGTCGAATGTTCGCATCACCCGAGGATGCGGGATGGACCGGGGCTCTGACAAGGATGCGGGCGGGGGACGGCAAGTCGCCTTTGGTCGGAACCGGGCCGCGGCGGGTCACGGCCGCCCGGACGGCCCGTTCAACCTCAAATTCCCTCTTGTCAACCGGTTCGCAGCCGGTATGCTTTGCGCCCTTTTATGAAAGCAGACATTCATCCCAAGTATGTGGAAGCGGAAATCCGTTGCGCGTGCGGCAACGTGATCAAGACCCGCTCCACCAAACCCGTGATCATCGTGGGCATTTGCAACGCGTGCCATCCGTTTTTCACGGGCACGCAGAAATTCGTGGACACCGCCGGCCGCGTGGACAAGTTCCAGCAACGTGCCGCCAAGACCCTCGCCGCCCAGACGGCCTTCGAGGCGTCGAAGAAAAAGAAGAAATAGCTCCGCTCCTGACAACCGCCCGCGCCCCGGTTCCAAACCGGGCGCGGGCGGTTGCGTTTTTTCCGCCGATGAAATTACGATTCACGAATGACGATTTACGCGCGACCTGGCGGAGCTACTCGTCAAGCGGCAATCGGCATTCATAAATCAAGATGGATTTCCGTCCGCACATCGAAAAATTCCAGGCCCGCTTCGCCGAAGTGGAAGCGGCGTTGAGCGATCCGGCCGCGTTCGCCAATCCGCAACGCGCGCAGGAACTCGCCAAGGAATACGCGCGCCTCAAGGAGTTCCTCGCAGCGGGCGCGGGCTATCTCAAAGCCATCGCGGAACTCGAGGCGAACCGCGCCCTGCTCAAAAGCGAACCGGTCGAATCCGAAATGGCGTTGCTGGCGCGGGAGGAAAGCGCGCGGCTGGAGGTAGAGGAAAAAAAGTTCGCCCTGAAACTGCAGTTCGGGCTGGTGCCGGCGGACCCGACCGACTCGCGGAACACCATCGTCGAAATCCGCGCGGGAGCGGGGGGATCGGAGTCCGCACTGTTTGCGGCAGACCTCTACCGGATGTACTCGCGCTACGCCGAGGGGCGCGGCTGGGAAATTGAGTCGCTGGATTCCAGCCCGTCGGACTTGGGTGGGTTCCGGGAGGTGATTTTTCAAATCAACGGGCAGGATGTTTACAAGCGGCTCAAATACGAGAGCGGCGTGCACCGGGTGCAGAGGGTGCCCGCGACCGAGGCGCAGGGCCGGATCCACACCAGCACCGCGACGGTGGCCGTGTTGCCCGAAGCCGAGGAGGTGGACATCGAGATCAAGCCCGACGAAATCGAAGTCAACGTCTGCCGCGCCTCCGGCAAAGGTGGCCAGGGCGTCAATACCACGGATTCGGCGGTGCAGATCATCCACAAACCGACCGGCCTGATTGTGCGTTGCGCCGACGGCCGGTCGCAAATCAAGAACCGCGCCCAAGCCATGACCGTGCTCCGCACCCGCCTGCTCGAAGCGAAGATCGCCGAGGAAAACGCCAAGTATGCGGCGAACCGCAAGAGCCAGGTCGGGACCGGGGAGCGGAGCGAAAAAATCCGCACCTACAATTTCCCACAGAACCGGGTGACCGATCACCGCCTCGAAGTCACGCTGTACAACCTTTCCACTTTCGTGGATGGCGATCTCGATCCGTTACTGGTGCCGCTGATGACAAATGAACTGGAGGAGAAACTGAAGGCGTTGAACACGTAACCGCCCGTTCTGAGCTTTGAGCTTCCGCTCACGCATGAACGGTGAGTTCAGGAAGAGATTAAGATTAGGATTGAGACAAAGATTAAGATCAAAAAAACATGATGCAGCCCAAAGGACTCATATTCGACTGCGACGGCACTCTGGCCGACACCATGCCGCTGCACTGGCGCGCGTGGCAGATCATCACCGAACGCCACCGCCTGCATTTCCCGGAAGAACGTTTCTATGCGCTCGGCGGCGTTCCGTCACGCGACATCCTCAAAATTCTCGCCACCGAACAAGGTCGGTCGCTTGACCACCTTGCCATTGCGCACGAGAAGGAGGAAGCGTATCTGCCGCTGATGGCCAACATTGAACCGATTCACGCTGTCGTGGAAATCGCCCAGGCGCATCACGGCAAAATTCCGATGGCCGTCGCCTCCGGCGGCACGCAAGCGATCATCTGCCAGGTGCTGGAACAATTGAAGATCCGCCACCTGTTCGCCGCCGTGGTCACGAATGAAATGGTGCAAAATCAGAAACCCGCGCCGGACATTTTCCTGGAAGCGGCGCGCCGGATCGGAGTGGAGCCCCAATATTGTCGCGCCTACGAAGACACCGATCTGGGCATGACCGCCATTCGTGCTGCGGGCATGGAGGCGATTGACGTGCGCCCACTGCGCGCCGCGACGAAGTAACCGGCGCGTCCAGAGACCTGATCCTTCGCCCAGAACCTTGCAGAGCAGGCTCGCTCGCTCGCACGGACGAACCAACGTCTACTAGCCAAACCAGCCCAATTGTGCGGGGCAATCTTCCTCAAAGCCTGCTTGAATACAGCCTGCTTGAATACTCCAACCTTTGTCGTAGCAGCCGACGTCAGGAGGCTCAAACCGCTCGGTTTTTGCACGCGTCTATGGCTAAAAGTCAGAGCCTCCTGACGTCGGCTGCTGCTTTTCTAGCCAACGCTCAGTGATGGCCGCACGAATGCGGCACCACATTGGGCACTCCGGACAGCGCTTTTACCTTGGTGATTTTTACGGCCACATCTTCCGGCTGGCGATGCGCGTGTTCCCAGGTGAATGCACCCGGGAATTCAGCCTCAAACTGGTAGCGCAGCGGCACCGGGTCGTGGCCATTGCGCAGGATGAAATGTTCGCCGACGCCGAGGTCGATGAAGGTTTGAATGATCAGTCCGTGTTTGATGGCACAGGGGATTTCCCGCACGTCCAGCATCCGATCCGATCCGAGTTGATTTGTTGTGGTCATGTTTTTGTTTGGTGTTGTTTGTTTTTGGAAAAGGTTTCAACGCATTCCGGCGGCGGCGCGACCGGCCGCGGTCATCATGGCCGGTTGCCAGGGCGGGTCCCAGACGATTTCCACTGCGGCTTCCTCGACCCCCGCGATACCCAGCAGGGCCCATTGCGCCCCTTGCGCGAGCCTCTCGCTCATCGGGCAGCCAGGCGTGGTGAGGGTCATCTGCACCGTGACTTTCGTGCCGGTGATGGCCACGTCGTAGATCAGGCCGAGGTCCACGATGTTGCAGCCGATTTCGGGATCTATCACCTGCCGCAGCGCGGTGAGGACGGTTCGTTCGTTGAGATTTGCGAAAGGATTCATGGGGAAACGGTTCCGGTCAGGACGGGTGAAATCAGCGGCGTGATTTTTGGACGAGTGACATGGCTGAGAATTTTGCCAACGTTGATTAGCAGCACGACGACACTGGTGGTGTACAACCACGATCCCATCCGGACCACGCTTTCGCTCTCGCGCAGGATCCCCACACTGATGGCCGCCAGACCGACGAGGAAGCTCCAGTAACCAACCAGTTGCAGACGGGGCGAATACAGATCCGCGAGCGCCGGGACTGTGGCCCGGCCAATGTGTTGGCTGTAAACGCCAAACCAAATCAGGAACGGGATTATCTTGTACAGCATCCCGATGATGGCGAAGGCCATCACGCCCACCAGACCGAGGAAGCCATAAAGGTTTTCCAATTGTCCGGTGAACGGATTGAGCGGCAGACCGGGCCAGCAGAGGACCACCGAAAGCAGGGACACGGGAATCAGCAACGCCACCGCCGTCAAAAAGTAGCGGAGGCCCCAGTCCAGCGACCGGCGTTTGCGGGCGCGCAGGATGGCGGCGAGTTCCCAGCCGTAAATCGTCAGCGCGGCCAGGACCACGAGTGCGAAGGCCAGTTTCCACCGACTCTGCAACAAGATCGTCACGAACGAGCCGGCGAGACCGAGGTTCAGCAGGGCGACTGAGAGCGCGGCCCGGCGGCGGCTCTGCACTTCACTGAGGGTGAACATCGGGATGAGTTTGTAGGACACGCCAACGAGGAGCAGCGTAAAGAAACCCACGCCGCCGAGATGCGCATGCGCATGCATGGCGCTGAGCGCATCGAAGTGCGCCATGAAACCCGCCAGCGAACGCAACCCGCTCACCAACGTTCTGATCCCGCCGACCGTCACCAGGCCCGACGTGGATTCGTAGGTGCATTTGCCGGCCGCGATGGACAATCCGGCGATCACGGTCAGGGAAATCCAGCCCAGCGCGGCGGTGATTGCCGCGGCCGTGACATTCCATTGGGGGACGCGCCGCAATGTTTGCGCGAGGTTGAATACGAACAGACCCACGCCCACCGTCAGCACCGTGCCGAAGTGCCCGACTTGTTTCAGGTCCCATCTCCAAAACATCCCGACCATGCCGATGACGCCCACGAGGTGAAACGCGAATTGCCAGCACGCGAGGCGTTCGCTGTAAAGTTTGGTTTCCAGCGCCACCGGCACGAGTTGGTACATGGCGCCCATCACGATCGAGGCCAGGAAGCCCAGCACGAAAAGGTGGGTGAGCGCGATGACGTATTGGTTGTAATGGTACGACGCGAGGAGGGACGGTTGCGCCACCAGCCAGAGGACGCCCAGCAGCAGCGAGCCGAGACCGGCAAGCATGAACGCGAGCGGCAGCCGGAGGGAAGTGGTCGAAGGTCGAGGGTCGAGGGTCGAGGCGCGGGCTTTGGACGGAGCTTGTCGCTCGACCTTCGACTCTCGACTTTCGACCGGTTTAACGGTGGCGGATATGGGTAATGAAACTTCCATCGGATTGTTCCTGGGATTCGCCCGCGAAACCGCGCATTTCGAGTTGTGCGTAGAGATGCATGGGGCGGCGGTCGGTATGGGCGCGCAGTTCGGCGGGGCCCGGCAACGCGCCAAGCGCTTCGAGAATTTTTACGAGCGGCTGCGGCGGTTCCAGTCCCCGCGCATCCAGTTCGATGACCTCCGGCGGACGACCCGCCGCGTGGCCACCGCCCACCTGCGTCGTCGTCGGTTGGCCTTCGGTTCCTTTTCCGCCGGGTTGCCGCGTGAAGAGCACTTCCCAGTCGCAAGCGGAAATGATGTGAGCAGTATGCTGGAAACCTTGACGGCCCAGAAGTTCACACAAAGGCACGGGTTCGAAAGGCGCGATCAGGCGGAGAGTTTCATCCGTCCTCAAATCGGCCGCGGCTTGCATAATTTTGGGAAACGGTTCGCGCCCCGCGTGAATGTCTTCGCGCACATCGAGCGTAATGATTTGAGGGTTCACAAATTCGGGCCGGTTAATTTCAAAAAATAAGATTGATCTGGGCGTAGACGTAGTTCGCGTCCTGCGACCCGAACAAGGAATTGGCAAGCGATTGCTGGATGTAATCGCCCACGAAGAAATGGCCGTAGCCGGCTTCCACTTGTGCATAGCGCGTGATGGTGTAGGTGGCGACGATGTCAATTTCTGTTCCCACGAAGCTGCCGTAGCGGGCGTTGACGCCGTAGCCGGTCCCGAGCGTCGGAGACGTGCCGCCGCGGGCCACGCCGCCCACGTTGTAGAAACTGTCGTGGGTGTTGGCGAGCCAGAAGCCATGACCGGCGAGCGTCACATTCAAATGCGAGGTTGGCTTCAGCATCAAACTGGCGCAGACGTCCTGGATGTTTTGCAGCGACACAAAATCCATGTAGCCGTAAAACTTGTGATTCGTCGGAAACAGGTTGTCGAACGTCTCATGTTGGTCGTCAAACGGATTGCGGTCGCCCGAACTGTAATCGTATTCCATCCCCAGACGCGGCTTGCCCCAAAAGTCCGCGAAGGTGTAGCCGACCTGGGCCGCCACCATGTAGGCGGATTGTTCGAGACTTTGCGTCGGCGTGAGCGCCCCTGGGCGTTTGTCCACGAAATTGCCGAATTGATACGCGCTTTCCAGCGAGTAATCCCACGGGCCCAACTCACCGGGCTTGGACTTGAGCCGGAAGCCCACCGTATAAATATCCCGCGCGCTGGGTTGCGGGAACTGTGGGCTCGGGACGGCCGCGGCGGCCTGCGCGGAGGAGTTGCGCGCCAGGAAATAAACATCGAGGATGTTCTTGGGGATTTTCAAGGTGGTGGCGTAGAACCCGGAGAAGAAGTCGTAGTCGTTGGGGACGTCGAACACGCCGTTCTGCGGAATCACCGGACGGGAAGCAAAGACATCCACCCCGAACCATTCGTTCTGCCAGCAGACTTTGGCGGCGTCGAACGTGCGACCGATGTTGTTCCAACCGACCGCGCCGATCAGGCGCTCCTCGCCATAGGCGAGTTCCATGCGCCCGATTTTGAGCGAAACCGGAAACTCCTTGTGGTTGCCGACCGCGACGAAGGCCTGATGCAATTCGATCGCGTCCGCCTCCGGGCCGTCGCCTTTCTTGGCGACGGTGCCGGGGACAAAAGGATTGTTGGCATAAGCCCAGCGTTGATCGCTCTGGGCGAGGCTGCTCTCCCCTTCGACTAGCGCGCTCCACCACTTGTCAGCGTAGCCCGCCCGGAAACGGATGCGCTCCAGGAAATAGTCATTGTCCACGTCCGCGTTGTGAGCCCGAAAATCCACCGAGCCCGGCACGCCCGGAATCCCGTAGCCGTCTTTGACTTCATACCGCGCCCGCACGGACCCACCGAAGTCCCAGTTGGTGAAAGTGGGATTCTCGTGGCGGAGGTAGTCGTTCACCCAGGCCGCGCGCGCTGGAGCGGCGGCCGGCGGCGGCAGAATTGGGGCCGCGGTCGGGGACACAGGATTTTCCTGACCGAAGGCTCCGAGGCCACAGGCCGCGACGGAAAAGCCGGCGACGATCGATTGGGTTCTCGTTTTTGGACTCATGAGTCAACCAACGGTTGGAAGCGCGCCGAGAGCGCATTTTGGCTCCGGCTTGGAGAAGGTGAGCAACATTGAGAACTGTTGCGTGGCTTTAACGGCGTGTGGCAGGTTTGGCGGCATATAAAGCAAATCGCCCGCAATGAGGGCGTGCGGTTTACCGGCAAGCGAAAACTCACATTCGCCTGAAAGAATTTGAATCACCGCGTGCTGGGTCGAAGTGTGCTCGGTCAATTCCTGGCCCGCCGCGAAACCGAACAGCACCAGCCGCGAACTGGGCGTGCGCAGAAGCGTGCGACTGACAATGCCATTCGGGGCGAACCGGGTTTCCTCCGCAAGCGACAGGACATGCTCCAGCCCGGAATCAATGATTGGTTGTTCACTCATGTGTCCAGCATTACAGGGTCGCCGTTGGCCCGGATTGACCCAAATCAAACAAGGCGGCGAATTCATGGTGCGCGACCGAGCTTGCGGTTTCCGGCTTACTCCCTGAAAACCTCACCCCCCAAGGTTTCGTCGCAAGAGGGCGCTCAACCGGAGCGGGGAGAAGATCGTGATGGTCTTGCCTTTGACGGCAATCAGCTCTTGCGCGCGGAACTTGGCGAGCGTGCGCGAAAAGGTTTCACTGATCGTGCCCAGCTCCGCCGCCAGCACGCGCTTGGTCGCCGTGAGCTCGATCCGGACAGCATGCTCGCTTTGCGGGTTGGGGCAGCGCTTCACCAGCCAGTTCGCCAGTCGCGTCTCGACATCTTTCAGCGTCAGATCCTCGAGTTGGCCGACGAGCACGCGGAGATGGCTGCTCATCGAACCCATCATCCGCAGCGCCAGTTCGGGCTGACGTTGGAGCAGCGAAAGAAACCCCGCCTTTTGCACGAGCAACACCTGCGTCGATTCCAAGGCCCGCGCGTCGGCCGGATAACCTTTCTCGGTGGCGAGCGCTGCCTCTGCAAAGGAATCGCCCGTTCGAAAAACATGAATGACCTGTTCCTTGCCGACCGCGCTGACGCGATGCACATTGATCGCGCCGCGTTGGACAATGTAAAACCCCTGCGCCGGGCCGCCTTCGTGAAAGAGATATTCCCCCTTGGCCAGCGACCTGAGCCCTGTCACCGCGGCGATATGCTCTAGGTCCAGCAGCGGCAAGCCCGTGAATAACTGACACCGACGGAGCGTGTTGACCAAACCCGCCTGTTTGAGTTCCGCAAAGTTATTGGGCATGCGCCGGAGCCTAAACCGGCTCGCGCCAAAAATAAACCAGCCAATCGCTGCCCGACCCGCGTTCGACTTTGGCGGCGAAGCCTTCGCCGCCCAGTTTTTCAATGAGCGGCGACGGCAGAAACGGCGCGACGACCAGGAGCCCTTCGTCGGGCTTGAGCGCACTCACGCGCTGGAAGATTTCCGAAAAGGGCTCAATCCCGTGGCGCAACCGGTCACGCACGTCGAAGCGTTTGAATTTATTGAGCGGCGGCATGGGGATTATTTTGCGCCCAGCTCCTGGAGGAGGCGAACGCTTTCCCGAATGTCCTGATTCATACCGATTTGTTGATGAACAATTTCACCCTGCGCATTCAGGATCGTGATGACGTTCGAGTGCGAGAACTGCCCGTTCGCGTCCGCCTTGAATTTCAGTCCCAGCAACAATGCCAGCTCCAGGATATCGTCCGGTTGGCCGTGCAACAACGTCCAGCCCTCCAGCGACAGCTTGTGGGCCTGACGATATTGCGCCAGTGCGGCCGGGGTGTCGCGTTGGGGGTCGAAGGTGACCAGCGCGAAACGGACCCGGTCGCGCAAGACCGCCGGCAACGCCGCTTCGATGCGCTGCATATCATTCACGATAATCGGGCAGGCAAACTGGCAGTTGGCAAAGAACATCGCGACAACTTGCGGATAACCGGCGAGGTGACTCAACTTGATTTGCTTTTGCTGGTCGGTCGTCCAGTTGGATTCCGTTTGGTACAGCGAACGGTCGGTGAACGCGCCGGAAGTTTCGGGTTTCACGCAACAGACCGGTGTGGGTGGTCGGGTGGCGCAACCGACAAGCGCGACGACGGCAACTGCGGTAACGCATAGTTGCGAGTAACACTTCATAAATCCTTCGCGCAGCGGAAGCCGAGGTTGGGGACACAATAATTCGCCTGCAGACTGCTGCGGAAACCATAGCGCATGAATGCCGGAAAGTTGCCGACGTCCTTCGCACCTTGCGCGCCACTGCCGCAGAATAGCTGGCGGTCAAGCCCCATGTCCCCGCGCGCGTCCCCAGTAACCATCGCGGTGTTGAAATCGGCGACCCACTCCCAAACGAGCCCGTGCAAATCGTAGACGCCCCAAAAGTTCGTGCGGCCGGAACCGACGGCGGCCAGCTCCGCCGACCCCAGCGTGGAATACCATTTGAGGACCTGGCGTTTGAACTCGGAGTCGTTCTGGCCGTCGGGGCGCGTCGGGCTGGCGGCGGCGGCGTATTCCCACTCAGCCACTGTCGGGAGACGCTTCCCTTTCCACCGCGCGTAGGCTTTGGCAGCGAACCAGGAAACCTGTGTCACCGGGACGTTCGCCGGCGCGTTTGTGCCGGAGTCGAGGTCACTCGTCCAGTTCATGAGATAGGCTTCGTCGGCGAAGAGGTGTTTCACCCGTGAGCGTTGCCAAGGCGGATTGGCGCGGACGAATTCGAGGAAGTCGCCGTTTGTGACCGGCAAGACATCGAGCCGGAAGCTTTTGACTGGAATTTCCTTGGGATCCGCCTCGGCGCGAAACAATGGACGGTGGACCCCGGCGGAAATAGTCACCATCCCCGGCAGCGTTTGCCCCAAACCTGACGACACCGCGCCGAACAGCACCATCAGCGCAGCAAGGAATGGTTGTTGCCAAGGTTTCACACTTAACCTCCCGTCGTGCCTCTCATCCCTACTCATATTGCGCACCCGGCGTGACCGGGGCCGGAGCATCTTTGCGAATCTTGGCGACCTCCTCCGGCGTCACCACGTCGGCCGAGTTACCCCAGGTGTTCCGCACATACGTCAAAGCGTTGGCGATTTGTTCGTCCGTCAGATAGCCCAGCGGGATCATGGTGTTCTTGTAAGTTTTCCCGCTCACGACCATCTCGTCGGATTGTCCGACCAGCACACCGCGAATAATGCGCTCGCGATTGGCCGGGTTCACGAGAAAATCCGAGCCGGCCAGCGGCGGAATCTGATCAGGCACACCGAGCCCATTCGGTTGGTGACAGACAAAGCAGGCTTGCAAATAAACCGCCCGGCCCTTTTGCACCTGAATCTCCTTGTTCAAATCAGCAATCTTCGGATTGCTCTGAATTTCGTGCGCGACGGCGGCTTTCAGTTTCGCCAGTTTCTTTTCATTCTCAGAACCGGCTTCCATCGCTTTGCCCAGATAGTTGGCATCCACTTCTTTGCCGGAATAAACCACCTGATTTTGCAGGCCGTCCACTTTCAGCATGCCGAGCGCGCCTTTATTAAAGGCGCGGAAGATCGAGTGATCCACAATGACGTAAGTCCCCGGCACATCGGCGTGAAATTCCAGGATGGCCGAGCCGCCGGCCGGGATGAGGGTCGTCTGCACGTTGTGCTGGCTGGGCGTCGTGCCGCCTTCCTGATAAACGGCGTCAAAAATTTCGCCGATGATGTGGAACGAGGACACGAGGTTGGGTCCGCCGTTTCCGACAAAGAGCCGGACTTTTTCCCCAACTTTCGCCGTGAGGGCCTTGTCGCCAACGAGCGCGCCGACCGCCCCATTGAAAACGACATACGGTGGCCGCTCGTCAATCGCCTTGGTCATGTCGAACTGTTGCAAACCCTCTTCGCCATATTGACCCGTTGTATAGAACTCGCTTTGCATGAGGTAATACTCGCGATCCACCGGCGGCAGCCCGGCCTTCGGCTCGACCAGAATCAAACCATACATACCGTTGCCGATATGCATCCCCACCGGGGCCGTGGCACAGTGGTAAACATAAAGCCCCGGATTCAGCGCCTTGAACGAAAATTGCGACGAATGGCCCGGCGCCGTGAATGACGACGCGGCGCCACCGCCCGGCCCGGTGACGGCGTGCAAGTCAATATTGTGTGGCATCTTGCTGTTTTGATGGTTGTTCAAATGGAACTCCACCTGGTCACCTTCGCGGATGCGAATGAAACTTCCCGGCACCTCGCCGCCGAACGTCCAGAAGACGTACTCAACGCCCTCGGCCAGCGTCTTGGTGACTTCGCGCACTTCGAGATTCACGATGACTTTCGCAGGCAGTTTGCGTTTGATGGGCGGCGGGACATTGGGTGCTTGCGTCAGCACGGCGGTTTCGGTGCTGGTAACTTCGGGGTCGGTAATTTTCGCGCCGTTGGCCTTGGTGGCGGCTTCGCTCTCTGCCGCTAGGGAACGCGCAGCAAATAATGCCAGCACTAAGGTCGTGGTGGTGGCAACCGTGCGGCCGAAAAGCGTGTTGATCGAGTTTTTCATGAGGGTTCGTTTTGGTTGGTTCGCATTATTCAGTTTGACCGTCGCTGAAAGCATGCCCTTACCCACGGGCGACCGTCTTGACTCATGTCATGGTTTTATGCTTTGGCGAGAAGGGAGCGTTTTTCTTCCAACCACGCCCGCCACCAAGTTCCGCCGGGTTTGTCCAGCGGCGAGTTGGCGCGGCCACCGCGGCCCTGCGCCGCGGAGCTTGACGGGCGGGACGGGCAAATTACCATGCGGTCCATGACGACGAACACCCCCGCGTTCCCGGAGCAAACCCGCCGCGATTTTCTCAAGACCTCGGCCGCCCTGGGGGCGGCCCTCGCCGCCCCGGCGATCGTTTCGGGCAATCTCCTGGCGGCG
>JANXWY010000234.1 GCA_025350905.1 Verrucomicrobiota bacterium | reverse complement strand
CGCAACCCTGCGTCCGTCTGAAAAAACGGTGGCGGGCCTACCAATCCCCGTCGGCGAGCAGGGAAGTGATTTGTTGCGCCAGGTCGGTCGCGAGCAGCGGCCGCGCCTGTCGTTCCGCGCTGGGTAGATCATTGCCGACGCGAACCGTGGTGTCGCCGGTCATCGTCCTGTCGAGCAACACTTTTCCGGTGACGCGATCGCGGGCCGTGACATGGGCCGTCATGATGAGGCGGTAGTCGCGGGCGGTAATGACGTCGGTGGTTTGGAAACTGACCCCGCTGCGGATGAAGTGGGTAATATCCCCCTGGACGACAATATCACCGGGTTCGTTGCTCGCGAGGCGGAAGGTTGCGTCGCGTTGAATTTCTTTGCGCAGCGCGGCCGTGGCGTTGTCGCCCAGTCTCGGCTCGGGGGTTTGGTTGGTGAATGGCACTACCTGGACCGATTTCTCGCCCGCCCGCTCGCCGTTGCTCGGCCCAATACGATACCCGGCGCAACCGCTCAGCGCCAGCGCCAGGCAAACGGAAAAAAGCGGTCGGAACAGGTGCATGTCACGGAGGAGTGCCCGCAATGTACTTCTTGATTTGGTCAATCCGCAGGCGCGCCACCGAGGCGTAGCGGGAATTGGGACCTTGCACCAAGACCTCGTTGTAATAGATCAACGCGCCGTTCCATCGCTTTTGGCCTTCGTAAAAAGTCGCAATCATATAATTCCCGCGCGACTGTTCTTCCTTCAGGACGGTGATAATCCGCTTCGCTTCGTTCACCCGTGCGTCATTGGGAAATAACGTGATGAAATCAGTGAACGTCGCAATGGCCTGTCCGGCCGTACCTTGATCATACCCGGCCGACTGCGCCTCCTTGGAATACGCGAAGCCGGCCCGATATACGGCATCGGCGGCGATCACGGGCAGATCGTGATAGCGGTCCGCCGCCCGCTCGTAAGCGGTGACGGCCTCCGGATAACTTTTCTGCCGCTCGCGCGCCGCACCGATGCGCAATTGCGCGCTCGGGCCGACGGCGCTGTACGGCCCGTTCGCCACGATTTTTTCAAACATGTCCGCGGTCTTGTCCATGTCGGAGAAGAAGGGAATCACGCCGAACAATTTGAAGCGTTGACCGGCGAGGAAGCGCAAACCGATCTGATACTGGCGTCGTACAACCTCTCCCAGTTGGTCGCTGCGGGGATATTTATCGAAGACGAGTTGGTAGGCCTTGAAGGCCTTTTCGTCGTCGTGTTCGGCTTCATAGCAAAGCCCCACGAGATTCTGGGCATGCGGGGCGAAATCGGAGAGCGGCCAAGTCTGCAGCAGGCGCGTGGCGGACTTGCGCGCCAGAGTATAGTCGTGCTGGGCGTAAGCGGCTTGGGCCACGGCCATTTGTTCCTTGGCCGTCTCACGTTTCCATTTGCCCACGCCGCCCACCGCCTCGTAAGTCCAACCCTCGCCGGGAGTATACACGAGCGGCGCCGGGGATGGGCAAGGCCACAGGATCACGCCGACGGCGAGCCAGAACAGACAGACGGAACGGCGACTCATGCGCGGACGTTAGCGGTGCGGTTTTGGCAAGTCAAGAATTGGGGACGGGGTGTCGGGGTCGAGGTGCCGCGGGCCATCGGTTTACCCCCGATAGACCACTAACACTGCATAGTCAGTCATCAATTTTTGGGAGCCGATGTCAAGGTGGGTGTAGGTGAGTGGGGTGAGACTGACGACATTCGTTTCGCCCACTTTCTGGAGAAACGCAGTGACCATTTCATCAAATTTGTCGTGCCCCACCTCGATGCAATCCGTGTGGCGGATGGTTTTCACCTTCATCTTTCGGTCCGACTCTTTGGCGGTGACATCCAGCGGCACGGAAGGCTTGCCGATGAGGCTGGCGGCGGGCTGGCTATGATCAGGTACCTTGAGATGCATTTCTACCTTGGCGGCGGCGGAAGAGGACATGGGACTGCTCGCGTGGCCGGTGGCGCGGACCGGTACGGTGCCGGAGGATGCTGGTGCCGCCGTACGGGGGATGACAATTTTTTCCGAACAGGATGGGCAGTTGATCTCCGAGCCGGCGCCGGAATTGTCCACGGCCAGCTCCTGTTCGCATTTCGGGCAATTGAAGATGATGTCCATAAGGCTCGGGTTTGGTTTGACGGTGAGGCGAGCCTAGGCCTGGCGACGGTCGATGACCAGAAAAAAATTTAGGCCGGCGGGCCGGCGGCGGTGAATTGAAATATTCAGTCGGTGTGGTGCGCACGGCAGGATTTGAACCTGCAAATTGCCACTCTCCTGGTTTCCGGTCGGGGGTGTTTCGTTGCCATTCATTGCCCATAGAGTAGCAGGATAAATCCAATGTTGTCAACGTGTTTCGCGTTTCTATGGGCAACCAACGGCTAAATTTGTGTGCAAATTCTGTGCAAGACAAACAGCGTGTGCAAAAGTTGTGCAAACCTAAATTGGACCGGGAATCTGTGCAAATTCTGTGCAAGCACCGAGCTGGCTGGAAAGCTCTCAATTTTCGCCTTGGATGGGGGAACAAACTCCGCGGCCGGTGCGAGGCGGAGCCCTTTTGTGCGTTGCGTTTTTCAGATAACCAGCCAAGCTGGCCGCCGTGCTGCTCCCCGACAGAATATGAAACTGAAACCCCTCACCATTGCCCTTGTCGCAGCGTTCGTACTTGGCTGTCACAACACGGGCGTCGTTCAGCTCTCAACAGACACTTACATGATATCCAAGAGCAGCGCGGCGGGGATGTTCGTCAACATGCCAGCCCTGAAAGCGGAAGTGATAAGGCAGGCGAACCAATACGCCGCGTCGCGCGGCAAAGCCATTGAGCCGCTACACTCGCAGGACACCTTTCCGGCTCACGGCTTCCCCTCGTACGAGTACCAATTCCGCCTTGTCGACAAGAAGGCCGCCAGTGCCGATGCGCCTGCGGTTGCAAACCCCACCGTTGGCCAGCAGTTGCTTGATCTACAAAAAGCTAAGGATTCCGGTATCATCACAGACGCAGAATATCAGACGCAAAAAACAAAGGTTCTCGAAATCAAATAGCCAAACTCCGGTTTGACTAGGGTTCACTTCCCTTTCCTGGCAGCACACACGCCGCAGGAGTTGCCCGGTTGCTTGCAGTACTTGCAGCGCGCGCATGTCTTACAAATCGAACACTTGGAATCCCCTGAACACGCAGCGTATTTTGGTTTCCCACACCCAAACGAAAAGGCCGAGATTGCAAGAACCATAACCACGTGGGCGCGGAAATCTTTCACAATTTATTGAACGAGTCGGAAGCAATAGGCGATGAAATCTTCATCCACTGTTTAGACTCAAATGCGTAAACCCACACATTGCCGAGCCTTGTGTCGAGAATCACAATCCTGTCTCCAGTTCCGTCAGTAATGCGCATTGGAGTGAACCTGCCAGTCTCGCCAAAAAAAGTGTCGTTTGCGCTGTCTTCGTGGCTCTTGAAACGTTCGGCTGCGGTTGGGACTTTGTAAATTGCTGCAGGCTTTTGTTCGCACCCGCAAAGAGCTAGCGCGACTGCCAGGATCAGGGATTTCATAAACTTGCTTTCTGGTATTCGTTTCCGTTGGCGCACAGTTGTGTCTGGATGACGATGCACAACGGCAGCTTTTCAATCGGCTCTTGGCGCATACTCAACGGGAAGATTCTGTAACGGCCACGCTGTTGGTCCGCGTCGCGGGCTTGCAATCCACCACCGGCACCACCCCGTTGGTCTGGTCGGTGAAGCGGAACCAGTTTAAGGCCGCCTCTTGCCGGCGAAATCGGCAACCCGCCAGAGAAAGCAACACGCCATCCGCCGGCAGCACCTTGGACTTTTCGGCCAGCGAACACTCAGCCTCACGCGCCATTTTCTCGCTGGCATAAACCGGAGTGGGCACGCGATCAATCCAAACCGACACCAGCCCCGTATTCGTTGTGTAGATCACGGCCCGCGCCGGCTGCACCAGTTCAACCGCGAGAATTTCAGCCTTGAACCATTGATTAGTGTTTTCCGCTTGGGAGGAAATCGCCAGCACGGCGAGTAGAATTGCGAGAGGTGTTTTCATTTTGTGTCTGCCGAAAATGCGCCGCTGACGCGGAGGCGTCAACGCTAGACTGCATCGTTTTGCATGTTCACTTGCTGACCACCGTGGCCGGCAATGTTGATCTGCATGGCGGGCGTATTCCGGGCCAGCCGGCGGAGTTTGGCCAACGACTCGCTCGCCCGGAGAAACCGGGCCTGGGCCGCTTCCAAGAAATCCTGCCAGAACTGCGCCGCTTGCGTGGCGAAGCTTTCCCCGCTCAGACTATGGCTGAATTGCATCTCCGCATGTTGTAGCCGCAGCCAAGCCGTTAGAACATGCTCAATGTGCATCTGCACCAAGGCCGGCGCGCGATCGTAGTCCATTTGCGTCTTCAAAATGTCCAGCTTGGCCAGCATGGCGGCACGCATTACCCCGTGGCTGTAAAGTTTCTCAACGATTGCTTGTTGGATGGTTCGCGGCGCATCGGCCGCCAGTGGCCAGCTTTCCGGCGTTGCGGCAATCTGCCTGCGAAGACGGTTGCAATCCTCCGCCCTGGGGGTTTGCTGCTCGGCCAGCTTCAATAGCAATCTGGCAACGTCCCCGGTGCTCGCGGGAGCTTGCCCGGCCAGGGCGTCACTTGCTGCCAGGGCGTTTTTTCCGCCATTCGCCTTTGTGCTGGTGGAAACCGACGCACCGCAAGCATTGCCCGGTGAGCGCGGCAAGGGCTTGGCCTTGTGCGTCGAGTTGACGGTCGATTTGCTTTTCTTCATTGCGTAGCTTTCTCTTTTCCAAGCGGCGCCGCTCGCGTTCCTGTCGGTCCTCGGCGTTGAACTCTGCCGCCATCGTCGCGGCCAATCCTCCCCCGACGTATCGGGAAACTACCCGGCCGCCTACGCGCCGCTTGGCGTAGAAATAAAACCGGTGTCCTCGCTTCTCTAGTCCCATGATGTGCTACAGCTTGGCAGTTCCCCGCATTGGTTGCTTTCGGCGTCTCGCATCGCGGCAACGGGGGACAGCCCGGGGGCATTGCAGCGGCGCTTGTTCGCGGGTGTCATTGGCGACGACGAGAGCCGCGGCGCTAATCCTGACCATGCCCGCTAGGATTTCGGAAACGTGCCGGAAGCCAGTCCTGCGTTTGCTTGAAGAGTGTTTGCTCATGCCGGGCTGATGGGGCTGACGTTCTCAAACCGGGTGAACTCCTTGCGGAAGACCAGATCAACCTTGCCCGTTTCACCGTCGCGGCACTTTTGGACATTCAGCTTTACCGGCTGAACGAAGGATTGAGCCTCGCCGACATTCTCCAACCGCCAAACCGAGTCCGCGTCCTGTCCAATCGCCCGGCTTTCGCGTAGTTGGCCGTCGTCGTTCAACTGCGACAAGGCCAGGACTGTAACCTCCAACTCTAGCGCCATCGCCTTGAGCCCTTTCGAGATCGACGAAACTTGTTGCTCCCGGCTGTCGCCAGTACCGGTCAAAAGCTGGATGTAATCCACCACCACGATCTTGATGCCGTGCTTTTGCTTCAGCCGCCGCGCAATTGCACAGAGCTTGCCAATGGCCATGCCTTGAGCGGATTCGATGTGCAGCGGTGACTTGGAGAGCTTGCCGGCTTCCGTGGCCATTTTCTTGATGCCCGATTCGTCAAGCCGGTGATAATTCGCCCGCGCATTGGAGCAGAGCGAACGGACTATCAGTTGCACCGGGCGCATCTCGGCGGAAAAGATGGCGGCGGGAATTTTGTTCAGGGCGCAACTCACGGCAATGTTGACCGCCAGTGCGGTTTTGCCGGTCGAGGGGTAGCCGGCAACGACAATCATTTCGCCAGCGTGTAGCCCATCGCCTATCCGGTCGAGATCACGCAGCCCGGTCGAAAGACCGCCCAGCGTGCCCGGGTTGTTGAACCTGTGCTCGATCTGGTCAATCGCCTGATGCACCAGACTCTTAATGTCGTTCGCGGCTTTCTGGGACGGGCGAATTTGTAGGATGTTGGATTCGGCATCGGCAAGGAGGTTGTCCGTGCTCACACTGCCGTCGTAGGCCGCGCGGATTCCGTCGGTGTGGGCGGCGATGAGCTTGCGGCGCGTGTGTTTCTCGCCGACTTCCTCGATCCATTGTTCGATGTTCGCGGTGCTGGGGCAGATGTCCTGGCAAGCGTTCAGATACGGGATGCCGCCGATCTGTTCGAGCGTTCCGTTATCCTTCAGCTTCTGCTGAACGGTGATGATGTCAACGGTGCTGGCCTCAAACCCGAGAATTGCTTCCCAAACGATTTGGTTGCGTAGGTCGTAAAACGCCTCCGGCGTGAGCGCAGCTTGAATTTGCGGGATGCAATTAACCGGCGCTGTGAGGCAGCAACCGATAAGTGCCTGCTCGGCCTCCAGCGCATGGGGTGGTAGCTTGTCGCTCACAATGCACCCCCACGGTTGTCTTTGAGTGCTCCGGGGGGAATGCAACTGCCAGCGGCGGACTTGTTCGGCCCGAACTGCCGCTCGGAAACTCGACTGCGCCAGGTTGCAATGGAGTGCGAAAGGGATTTCATGGGGTTGCGCCCGACGCGCCAGCCATTGCTTTCGTAGTGGTTGAAAAACTTTTCGGCTTCCAGGTCGGACAATCCAGATTTGGCAGCCAACAGTTTCACTTCATCAAGGGTCGGCTTCTTAAACCGCTTGGGCACGGGGAGCGCAGCGACCGCCCCTCGTGTTTCCTTTTCCCTTTCCAATTCCCTCTGCATGGCGTTACTTGCGTTACCGAGCGTTACAGGTGCGTTACCGAGCGTTACAGGTGCGTTACCGAGCGTTACAGGTGCGTTACCGAGCGTTACAGGTGCGTTACCTAGCGTTACTGATGGGGATTGGATGGGATTTTCGATGCTTTCCCGGTATCTCCTGACGCGGGCAGCGGTTTTTTCCCGGCGTTGGTCCTCGGAGGCAATCGTTCGATAATGAGAATAGTTGCAGATGAACCAACCCCACGAACGATGCTCGTCGAGTCTGGAAATCCGCCGCCCGTCGTTATCTGGGTTTCGGCTTTCCGGGTCGGGCTTTTCCAGTTGCGAGATTGCGGCCTTGACGACATCCAGCGGGGCATTGGTGCGCCGGGCGATGGCTTCGTGCGTGATGTCCACCACGCCGTTTAGGTCGCAGAGCTTCAACAAGTCCTCAAATACGTGCCGGACTTCGTAGTCCTCGGCGAGCGATGAATCCAAAATCTGGGTGAAGATTTTAGCGTACATGGCCTTGATTTCTCCTTTCCGCGTCCCGCTGGCGGTCGAGCGCACGAATCCTTTCAACCAGCGCGAGCGCACGGCGACTCGTCCTGGGGGGAATGATGGGCTCAGGGTTGACGCTGTGGGCGCGAAGCAAGGCAGGCTGCCCTGAGTTTGGTTTCACTCGCAGCCTCCCCGTTGCAAACGTAGCAGCGCAGCTTCCACCGAGGGCCAGTGGAAAAGCTTGCGTCTCCCGATCTTTACCAGGGGCAGCTTACCTTGGAGAACCCAGTTGAAGGCCGTTCGCCTCGATATTGGCAACCTTTCGAGGAGCTGCCGCTCGGCGAGAAAGCCGTCGGGCCGGGGTGATGGAGGACGGGCGAGAAAATCCCGCCGTGACTCCGCGTGGTTATCGGCGGGGTTTTGGTCCCCGCTCGCCAGTGCCGGTTTGTGACATTCGTTGCCCATGGCGCGCTCAGGAAACACCACAGAGCGCGAAACGTCATCCTTGGCACTTTGAACCCCAAATTCAACGTGGGCGCAAAAACTCGGAAATCACTAGAAGCATCGAAAAAGTGGGAACTGTAACCCCAATAATTCGGCAAAACCCCAAAATGAAACGCGCGGGAGAGCTGGTAGATTTGCGGTCTCCGGTTTGTCTGACGTAGGCCGATTGGCGGCTTGCTTCAGTGCCCGAGTCTCCAGTGCTTCCAATTACTCAAAAGTAAACGGTCCCGGATAAACAACAGTCGGTGGGGATTCCTCGCGAAGGCGGTTTATTTGTTCAATACAAGCCGTAGGAGAATCGAGGAATTTGAGATCATAATCAAAGTCCGCACCGACCCGCCTTCCGGCAGACCGGGCATGGGATTTGAAAATTCGCCTTAACCGCGCCAAATGCCTATCGCTTACTGGATTTTTCGAGTCGGCAATGACTTCGGCCAACACGAGTGCTTCCCTCAGGATTAGTTCGTGTTTCGTTTCCGGGTCTTGGTTACACCATTTCCCAAACCACTGATCCAGAACTAGGCAATTCGTCTCGAAACGGTAAAGGCTTTTTGGTTTGCCGCGTTTGTTTGTGGCGAGCACTTTTGTGGGCTTGGCTTTGTTGATGCGAAGGAAATTTTCAATCTTCTGCCGCCTTTGGCCTGTAGCTTGGACATAGCCGCACGGTGTGCCTTCATTGAACACAGGCATCGGCTCAAGCCAGTTCTGTGTTATGCTTCGCGTCGTCGGTTTGAGGTCTCGATTTTTATTCGCCTGATTCCGCATGAATTCAGCCACCTCCTTATCCTTCCCGCCTGGGCCTAGACTCGAAACACATTCCCTTGCCTCGGCTTTGCTCTTTAGGCCGTTGTTTTGGAAAAGGGCAAGAACAAGAGAATCTTTGACATGTTTTTCGTCCAAGCCAGAATTGCAACGCCATTTGAACCACTTCGATTTGCGGTGCTTCCAGGACTGGTAAAAATTCTCCAGTCCTTTTGTTTTCAAGTCGCTTTGAAAAGTTATCCAGTCAGCTTCTGACAAAGGGATTTCGCAGCTGGTCAGATGATCCTCAAGGCGAACTATTGGATCATTATTCATTTTTCAGCAATTTTGCTTTTCCCATCGGAATGACATTCTTAGCCGCATCGGGTGGCAGGACATTGAACCATTTCTCCGCCTCGGCTTTCGTGGCGAGCCCCTTGTAATGCGCGTGAATCATGGCGGGCGAGTTGCCGGCTTGCTGCGCAGTCTGGTTTTCGTTGGCGTGCGCGGCAAAGTGATATGTGCAAAAGGCGTGGCGCAGTCCATTGGGTTTGCGCGCGATGGATTTGCCGTTCAGTTTTACCTTTGCGCAGAGCCGGGCGAAACGCTGCTGGAACGTGATTTCCTGCCACGCCCACACCGGGCCGGTGGTTTGGTCACTAAACACTTGCAACCACGCCGCCAGAGCTGGGCAGACTTCCACCAAGCGCCGTTGGCGTGTCTTGCTTTTGCGGGCCGTGACTTCGATATGTCCCGGCACGCGCCACACGTCGGCCCAATCCAAGCGGAGCAATTCGGCAGTGCGCAGGCCGGCCAGCCCGCCCATGGCAATAAGGGCGCGCAAGTCGTCATCGTCGCCGGCGAGCAGGGCCGCCAGTTCACGCGGAGTGTAAATGCTGACCTCGGCGGTATTGCCGCGCTCCGGGCGCATGGCGTCGGCCTCGCTCAAACGGTGCGTCGGGGGCAGGTAGTCTTTGCGGATCGCCCATTGGAGAAATTGTCGGATGGCAGCGCGGTAATGGTTGCGGCTCTTGGCGGCAAAACCGCCAAGCGAGCCGATGAACGTGTCGAGATGTTCCTTGGCCAGATCGCAGACGGCAGTGTTGGTGAACGTGTCGGCAAATTTACGAAGCTGGATTTCCCGGTTGTAAGCGTACTTGGGCGAGAGTTGCGACCGCTCGCCAGCGCTGGCCTTGGTACGAGGGGCGTCGGCAAGTAGAAATTCCTCGACGGCTGCTTTGATGTCTTTGCGCCCGATGTTGGCCACGGTGCGGAGATAGCCTGTGACGGCTTCACCCATTGTGCGCCCGTTCAACTTGCCTGCCGCCTCGGCAAACTCGGAAACCGCCGCCAGGAGCGAGACGCGGCGTCCAGTGGACTGGTAGAAGGATTGCAGCCGTTCCAGCGCGGCCAAGGCATCCCTCGACTGCGTGGCGTTGAGTGCGGCGGCCTGTGAGCCGTTGGCTAATTCGCGCACCACGCGGTTGGCGGCTTCGCGGGCCTCGGTGTAGGTGGCGAAAGTTTGCATCCGCCGCTTGCCGGCGACGGAGTAAGCGAGCCGGTAGTAAGCGAATTTTCCGCCCGGTGCGTAAATTTTCGCCGTGCTGGTGCGGTGGCGGATGGTGACGGGGAATTTCACGCGCCGGTCTGAGGTTCGGGCGTTATTCTGTGCAAACTCTGTGCAAATTTTCTGAGTCTGCGTGTTTTCCTCAATAAAACATGGTGCGCACGGCAGGATTTGAACCTGCACACCTTGCGGCACTACCACCTCAAAGTAGCGTGTCTGCCAATTCCACCACGTGCGCAGCGACCGGTCATAATGAACCAATGCCGGCGCCGGGACGCAAGACCAAACTCGCCCGGCACGCAAATGAATAAACTTTCGGCCGGATCGCCTGGAGTGGTCGCCGGAACGTCACAAAGAAATATCTTGAGCTAAAGCTCCAGTGCGTTCATGTACTGGCACAGATGGTGCGATTGTTCCCGCGAAGTCGTACCCGCTCTTTGCAAAACTGAATTTGGGAAAATTTACCCTGCCCTGTTCGTGATTCGCAGCCAAGTCCTTGAACCGTAAATTATACGATACCGGTTCCAACCGCGACGGCCGCCGACAGGCCTTAACTGGAAGTCGAAATCCGTCCGGACGGCGCCACATGTTCTAACCAACATGTTCATCGGATCCGTTGCACACGGCAATGGTGGGGTCACTTTGGTAAA
>JANXWY010000227.1 GCA_025350905.1 Verrucomicrobiota bacterium | reverse complement strand
TGCCAAGGCGTTCACGGTCGCCAACAGCCTCAACGTACTATTTGCCAAAAACGGTTCGCCGCTCTTGCGACCGGTAAACCAACCCAACCAATCCGGCGCCCCCAACCCGCAACCGCAGCCAGCGCAGGGCAGTTCCTCCCGGAGTGGCTTCGATCTGGAACAGGAAACCAAAGAAGATGGCTATTTTCCGTGGTTGGGAGGGCAGCCGGATAACCCGCGCTCCGGCGACGGCCGCGCCGCACGGCCGGTCAGCGATTTGGTCGGCCGGGTCCGGGCCGTCGCCGACTTGCGCGGCAACGCGCTCCTGATCTCGGCCAATATTCATTTCCTGCCTCAGGTGCTCAAGTTGATCGGTGAAATGGACGCGCTCAGTGACCAGGTCTTGATCGAAGCCCGGTTGGTGGAGGTGGCGAGTGATTTTCTCGATAAACTGGGCGTCCGCTGGTCGCCCGACGGCAGCAAAGTGTTTACCGTCGATGACTATGACAATTCCATCATCGCCAATGTTACGGCGACGTACATGAAAGGATTTGGCGGCTACAGCACCGTGAACACGCCGTCTTCCGGTTCGTTGGCGCAAAGTCTGGCTTCGCTACGTTCCGGAGTACTGAGCAGCACGATCAACATGGATTTTCTGATCCAATTCCTGCAAAAGACGACCGACGCCACCATCCTGGCCGAACCGCAAATCAACATCCGCAACAACGAAACCGGCCGGCTGTTCGTTGGCCAACAGGTGCCCGTGCCCGATAACAATCAAGCCTACCAAGGCACGCAAAACACGAGCATCAAATATCGGGATGTCGGCGTCGTCCTCGAGGTCACGCCGCACATCAACAATGCCGGCGACGTGGAGCTGCGAATCCACACGGAATCTTCCACCGTCGTGCCGGGAGTGAGCGTGCTCGGCGGTGCCGTTTTTGACACGCGCAATTTCCGCACGGACCTGACCGCGAAAAACGGCCAAACGCTGATCTTGGGCGGGATCATCCAAAGTCAATTGTCGGATATATTGCGCAAGACCCCGATTTTCGGAAGTATCCCCGGCCTGAAATGGTTGTTCAATAAGCAGGACAAAACGACCCGTCGGGTCGAGCTGCTGGTTTTTCTCCGGCCGCGCGTCGTGCGCAACCCGGAAGAAGCCCGGGAAC
Organism: Verrucomicrobiota bacterium; assembly: GCA_025350905.1. Classification (GTDB taxonomy): domain Bacteria; phylum Verrucomicrobiota; class Verrucomicrobiia; order Limisphaerales; family JADLHS01; genus JADLHS01. Next base: position 4,987 of record JANXWY010000227.1, on the reverse strand, counting down.
TGATGCACGAGATGGGCGAAAAGTTTCCGCTGGTGGAAAAGCAGCGGGAAGGGGTTACGCCCGAGCCGAAGGGCAAAAATGACCAGACGCCCCCCAAAGAATGAGAACCAGGCACTCGGCTGGCCCCGCCGCAATCCAATTCTCGTTTTGCTACCCTGCGCGCCCATGGACCGGATCAAAACTAAGATTAAGATTACGATTAACACCAGGCCGCGTTAACCTGCTGCCATGAGCGCGTTCCCCGTCAGCCGGGAAAAGGAAACCCAACTCGCCCAACGCATGACCGCGTTGGGCGTCAGCGAGGCGGACCTCGAAGAATCTTTCGTCCGCTCCGGCGGCCACGGCGGGCAGAACGTCAACAAGACTTCGACTTGCGTCATGCTCCTGCATCGCCCGACCGGATTGCAGGTCAAATGTCAGGAAACGCGCCAGCAAGGCCTTAATCGCTTCATCGCCCGCCGCGTGTTACTCGACAAGATCGAAGAGAAAAAGCATGGCTACGTGGCCGCGCAACGCGCCGAGATCGAAAAGATCCGCCGCCAAAAACGCAAGCGGTCCCGCCGCGCCAAAGACCGGATGCTGGCCAACAAATCCCAGCACGCCGCCAAGAAAGAATCCCGCCGGTCGCCGGGTGACGATTAACCGCGCTAGGTGGGTCCGCGCCGGCTTGCCAACGAGTGGCTAGTTTCCCGCCCGAGACTTGGGCTTCGGCCCCGCCTGATAGCGCGTCGGGGTGGACACATCCGGAGCTGGAATCTGGGTATCCCACTTCTCCCGCCCGGCCTTGATCGAACCGGCCAAGGCTCCCTCGGCTTCCGGCGGGATGACCATATTGTGGTTGCAGGTGGGGCACTTGGTCTGACGGCCAATATGCTTGCGCTCGCACTCAATGGACTGCCCGCAATAAATGCACTTAAACTTGTGGTACTGTGTCATAAAAGGAGAGGGTTTCATGTTCGTACGACGCCGCAGACTCTCCCAACAGCTGCGCAAGTTTTCAAGGGGATTGTGAGCAATCTTTATTGCTTCAATCGGCGGTAACGGCGGATGAGATTGTTCGTCGAACTGTCGTGTTGGAGGCGGGGAGAAGATCGACTTTCGAGTTCGGGAACGATGCGTTGGGCCAGGGCCTTCCCGAGTTCCACGCCCCACTGATCAAACGGGTTAATGTTCCAGATCGCGCCCTGCGTGAAGACGACGTGTTCATACAGCGCGACGAGGGTCCCGAGCACGGTCGGCGTGAGCCGGTCCGCCAGCAGCAGGTTCGAAGGCCGGTTGCCTTCAAAGACCCGATGCGGCACCAGCCAGGCCGGGATTCCCTCCGCTTCGACTTCCGCGGCGGTCTTACCGAACGCCAGCGCCTCGGCTTGCGCGAAAACATTGGCGAGTAACAAGTCGTGGTGCCGACCGAGCGGCGTGAGCGCATGGAGGAAGGCAATGAAGTCGCACGGGATCAGCCGCGTGCCCTGGTGAATGAGTTGATAGAATGAGTGCTGGCCGTTGGTGCCCGGCTCGCCCCAATAGATCGGGCTGGTCTGGTAGCTCACCGCCTGACCGTCGAGGGTGACATGCTTGCCGTTGCTTTCCATCGTCAACTGCTGGAGGTACGCCGGAAAGCGTTTCAGATAATTTTCATAGGGCAGCACCGCCACGGTCTCGGCGCCAAGGAACTCGGTATTCCAGACGGACAGCAGCCCCAGGAGCACCGGTAGATTTTTTGCGAACGGCGCGGTACGGAAGTGCTCGTCCATTTGGTGGAAGCCGGCGAGCAACGCGCGGAAATTTTTCGGGCCGATGGCCAGCATCGTCGACAGTCCGATGGCCGAGTCCATCGAGTAACGGCCGCCGACCCAGTCCCAGAAGCCGAACATGTTCGCCGGATCGATGCCGAAGGCGGTCACCTTTTCGGCATTGGTCGAGACAGCGACGAAGTGCCGCGCCACCGCCTTCCGATTTCCGCCGAGGCCAGCGAGCAGCCAGGCGCGCGCGCTCTCGGCGTTGGTCATGGTTTCCTGCGTCGTGAAGGTCTTGGAGGAAACGATGAAGAGCGTTTCCGCCGGCGCCAGGTCGCGGACGGCTTCGACAAAATCAATGCCATCCACATTCGACACAAAGCGAAACGTCAGGTCGCGTTGGCTGTAATGCTTGAGCGCCTCGTACGCCATGACTGGACCGAGGTCGGAGCCGCCGATCCCGATGTTGACGACGTTCCGGATGCGCTGGCCAGTATGCCCCAGCCACCGGCCGCGGCGGATGCGCTCGGCAAACTTCGCCATCTTATCGAGCACCGCATGGACTTCGGGCACGACGTTTTTGCCGTCCACCAGCCGGGAGGCGCCGCGCGGCGCCCGCAGCGCCACGTGGAGTACGGCGCGATTTTCCGTCAGGTTTATCTTTTCCCCACGAAACATCGCCTGAATCCGGGCCCGCAAACCGGATTCCACAGCCAGTTGCCCGAGCAGTTTCATCGTCTCGCTCGTAACCCGGTTCTTCGAGTAATCAAGAAAGAGCCCAGCCGCCTCGAGCGTCATCCGCTCGCCGCGTTTAGGAGCGGCGGCGAAGAGTTGTCGGAGATGCAGACCTTTGATTTTCTTCGCGTGGGCCGCGAGGGCTTTGAAAGCAGGTCGGTTCTTGAGCGGTCTGAGTTTTGATTTCATCTGGTGGTATGGGCGTGACGGAGTTGGGCTGGCTTTGCAATTAGACGGCCGCGCTGATTTCCCAAGTGAAGGCGACGACCCACTTCAATGGCTGACTGCGGCAGCGCTTGGCTGATCCGGGACGAAGTCGGCTGCGACCCGGGCTTGAACTCGCGGGATTCCCTTTGATTGGTCGTGCGAAACCGGACGCGGGTTCTCAGGATTTCCATTTTCAGCACATTCATTTTGGCAGATTAAACCATGGCGTGGCAACAATCGCTCAACGTCGTGAAACCGGGGCCAAATATTCTCAACCCAGGCTGAGGGCGGCATCCACTGCCAGGACATACGAAAGGGCGCCGAATCCGGCAATTTGTCCCCGACAAACCGGAGCGATCATCGACTGGTGCCGGAAGGCCTCCCGGGCATGGGTGTTCGAAAGGTGGATTTCAATGGTTGGCACGCCGACCGCAGCGATGGCATCCCGTAAAGCCACGCTGGTATGGGTGTACGCCGCCGCATTCAGCACGATCACATCCATCACACCTTTCGCGCTGTGGATCCAATTGATGAGTTCGCCTTCGAGGTTCGTCTGGCGGAAGTCAATCGCGGCACCCGTTTCACCGGCTCGTTTCCGCACCGCGGTTTCGATCTCGGCCAAAGTCGTCCGGCCATAAACGGCGGGTTCCCGTTGACCGAGCAGATTCAAGTTCGGGCCGTTGAGAAAAAGAATCTTCATGGCGGGCCAGCCTAGTCAGCGGTGCGTGGCTTGTCGAATCGTTTCCCCGCGGTCCCGAGCAGCCAGCCAGCGAACGCAAACGCCGGCCACGTCACGGAGGGAATGTAGAGGGGAAACTCCACCAAGGCTTGCAGCGCCCAAGCGAGCAGTCCCAGCCACAACCCGAACCGCACGCCGGTCGCACCGTCCCCCAGACCGGCATACCCCACGCGCAACAGGCCGATGACAAACGCCGAGTAGAGCAGCAGCCCCGGAAAACCGGAGTCAGATGCCTGCTGCAAATAATCATTGTGCGTCAGCCGCGCCATTTCCGACTCCGGTTTTCTAACCTTTGCATAGCTGACGGTGAAGGTACCCGGCCCCGTGCCGCAGACAGGCCGACCCACGGCGGTATCCCAAGCCGCCTGCCAATAATCAAACCGCGCCACCACACTCGTGGCGCCCCGTTGGAAGAAACCCGCATATTTCCAGGCGAAGCCCGCGAGTCCCGCCGCCAGTACCAGGCCGATCAGGACGAGTTTCGCTTGCCGGGAAAACCGCAACTGCAGCAAAGAGACCAACCCGACCGCCAACGCCAGCAGCCAGCCGCCTTTCGAGCCCGACCAATAGAGACAGCCCAGCGCGCCCCCGCCCACCAAGCCGCCCAATAACGCCCGCGCCCCGACGGTGAATTGTTCGCGCGCCTGACGAATCCAGGCCAGCACGGGCGGGAGCACCAACAGAATCGTGCCCGCCAGCGAGTTCGGGTAGAACGACGTGGAGGATATGCGGTCGCTGGCCATTCGTTTAAGATATTCCGGCGGGACGGCTTTCAGCGTCGGATAAACATACGTGTAAAAGTAGTGCCGCGTTTCCTCCAGCCCCCCGAAATGTTGATTGAAGCCGGCCGCGAGCATGACGGCGAACGCTGCCGCGACCGGCCAGAGAAAAAAACCTGGCGCTTCATTCCGGTTCAGGCCAAACAGCCCGAGATAAAAACACCCCACGCCGGCGGCAAAATGTTCGAGAGTGGCTCGCGAAATTTCCGCGTTCACGGTTTGCGCAGCCGCTATACCTTGCCACGCCAACCACGCCATCGGCAGGACGATCAGCCAGCGCTGGACATTTGTTTGCCAGCGGGCGACGGCGACCCCGAGCAGCGCCAGTCCGCCGAGCAACCAGTAGCCAATTGCCGGCGGCCACTGCGCCAGCAACCATTCCCAGCCACTCGTGGGCGCGGCCAGGAATTCCGCCGTCATGGGGGAGGCGGCAAACACCGGCGGCAGGCTGAACTTGAGCAGCGCCAAGCCGATAAACGCGCCGAACAAGGTAGCGAAGATTTTCGCCGGCCAGGTGGCTGGGGGAGTGGCGGGCGGATTTGGCACGCGTCGAGTTAGCCCAAGCGTCAACCATCTGGCAAACGATTTCTCGCCGGAAGCAAAACCACGACTAACTCGGCCGCGCCGTCACCAGAGGCGTTTTGGAAATGTTTTGGCCGTATCCGCCCAGCCAGCGCTTGCCAGCCGTCGAACAACCTCCTCAAAACCATTACCGATCGTCGCGGCAAATTTTTCGCGCTTCAATTATTCCTCAAACAATGCCTGCGCGAATTGTTTGGCGTCGAAGGGTTGCA
>JANXWY010000153.1 GCA_025350905.1 Verrucomicrobiota bacterium | reverse complement strand
CTCACCGCCGCCGAAGCCGCGCAGGCGCTCAATGTGAAAGTCTATACCATTGGCGTCGGCACCCGCGGCCAGGCCCCGATGCCGGCGACCGACATGTTCGGACGCCGGGTTTATCAGATGGTGCCGGTGGACATTGATGAGGAGACGCTGACCAAAATCTCCGACCAGACCGGCGGCAAATATTACCGCGCCGACAACGCCGAAAAATTCCAAGCCATCTACGCCGAAATTGATAAATTGGAAAAAACCGAGGCCGACGTGAAGAAATTCGCCCAACACACCGAGCTGTTTGCCTGGCTCCTTGCCGCCGGGCTGGTGCTGTTGCTGACGGAAATCGCGCTCGGTCAAACCGTATTGCGGAGGCTGCCATGAGATTGCCGATTGCCGATTGTCGATTGCCGATCGGGAAATTACTTTCCCGCCGCAGTCTTACGCGAGGATGCCATGATGGCGGTGAGCTCGCTGGCTTCGACCAAAAGCGCCGAAAGCTTTCGCTCGGGCATGATGCCGGACTCGACGAGCAGTTCGAGCCAAAGCCCGGTCTCATCCGCCTCTTCCTCAACCGTTCCGATTTTGGCAATGAATTCTGCCTGACTGCGGGCCCGACAACTCGCGCGGTAGTTCGCTGCCACCGAAGTCCCACTGCGGACGATTTGGTTGGCGATGACTCGCCCGGCGTCGTCAATTTTAGGAATCGCCCGTGTCAATTTGATGATCCGCAAGGCAAAGGTCTTTGTGCGGGCTTTCAATTCAGTTGGATTCATGGCTCGAAGCTACAAATCCAATCGGCAATCGGCAAACGGCAATCGACATTCCGAAAATGAACTTCGCCTACGGACATGTTCTCTGGATGTTGCTGGTGATCCCGCCGTTGTTGTTCGCATTTTTCTGGTGGGCGGGACGCGAACGCCAGCGGCTGATGATTCAATTCATTCAGGCCCGCCTGCTGCCCGGCTTGATTTCCGGCGTGTCGCCGACGCGGCAAAAGGTGCGGGCGGCTTTGTTGATTGCAGCCGTGACGTTGCTGCTGGTGGCGCTGGCCCGGCCGCAGTGGGGTTTCACCTGGGAAGAATCGAAGCAGAAGGGCCTGGACATCGTCGTGGCGATCGACACGTCCAAGAGCATGTTGGCGGAGGACATCGCGCCGAATCGCCTGACCCGCGCCAAGCTGGCCGCGCTGGATTTGATGCAGCAGGCGAAGTCAGACCGTTTGGGCCTGGTCGCCTTCGCGGGCGGCGCCTTCCTGCAATGCCCGCTCACGATTGACGACAACGCGTTTCGGCAGAGTGTCGAAGCCTTGGATGTGAATATCATTCCCCAGGGCGGCACGGCCCTGGCCGAAGCCATCACCACCGCGCTCACGGCCTTCAAGGAGGGTGACAACCACAAAGTGCTCGTGCTGTTCACCGACGGCGAGGACAACGACGAAAACGCCCTGACCGCCGCCGAAGCGGCGGCCAAGGAAGGCATGAAGATTTTCACCATCGGCATTGGCACCGCCGAAGGTGAACTGCTCCGAATCAAAGATGCGAAGGGTCGCACCGATTACATCCGCGACGCCGAAGGCAATGTAGTGAAATCCCGGCTGAATGAGGCTTTGTTGCAACAGATTGCCGGCGCCACCGAGGGCGGCTTTTATCTGCCGCTGCGCGGTGCGAAGACGATTGACACGCTCTATGAGAAGGGACTCGCGCCCCTGCCGAAATCCGAAGGCCAGGAGAAACTGGTGAAACGTTTTCACGAACGCTATCACTGGCCGCTGGCCCTCGGACTTTTGTTCCTGTTGGTGGAGGTGCTGCTGCCGGAGCGTCAGCGGGGAAGAAAAATTAACGAGGAGAGGCCCCTACCTTCTCCGGCGCAAGCAAAGCCTTCGACCGCCCTCCGCGAAACGGCGCGCGCCGTCTGTTGGGCGGGATTACTTTTGCTGCCGGTGGCCGGGCAGGCATCCCCGGCGGAGGCGTTGAAGGAATTTAACGCCGGCCAATTCACCAATGCCTTGACGGAATACGAGCGCTTATTGGCGGCGCAAAATACACAGCAAAAACCCGCCGACCCACGCTTGCACCTCAACGCTGGCGCGGCCGCCTACCGCGCGACGAATTACGCCGGGGCGATCCAACACTTCACCGCCGCTTTAGTGGCGCCCGACCTCCGGATGCAGGCGAAGGCGTACTACAATCTCGGCAACACTCACTTCCGGCTGGGCCAGGCGGCGGAGGACTTGGACAAATTGCAGGAGGCTTGGGCGGAAGCCATCAAACAGTATCAACACGCCCGAGCGCTCGACCAAACCGACCCGGACACCGCGTTCAATTTGGCGTTCGTGGAAGGGCAGGTGAAACAAATCATCCTGCTGCGGGAACTGGCGCGGCGTGCCAAGGCCGAGGCCGACGCAGCCACGCGGCAACGCAATTACCGGCACGCGCGGGAAATCATGGAGCAGCTCCTCCAGTCCAATATCGCAGCCAAGCCGTTTGAAGATTTCACCAAGAAACTAAAGGACATTGATGCCATTGCGAATCCTGGTCCGCCTTAGCCTGCTGTGCCTCACGTTATCGGTTGCCTGCGCGCAAACCGCCGATGATTTTTTCCACGGCGGCGCGCAGAATTATCTCTCCAACAATATTCCCGGCGCCCTCGAAACCGTGACCAACGGGCTGCAGCGTTTTCCCGACGACGCCAAGCTCAAGCGGTTGTACGAACTGCTGAATCAGCAGCAGCAGCAGCAGAACCAACAGGATCAGAAACCCGAGCAATCGAAGGAGGACCAAAAGCAGAAACCGGATTCGAAGCCGGACCCAAAACAAAAGGATTCACAAAAGCCGGATTCCGGGAAACCAGATAAGCCGGATCAAAAATCCCCGGAACAGAAGCAAAAGGACCAGCAGCAAAAAGAGGCCAAATCGCAGGCCGAGAAGAAGGGTCAAGAAAAGAAACCACCGGCGCCGGCAAAATCAGCCGGGGAGTCCAAGTCCGCGGACGACAAAGATCCCGGCAAGCCGGGGGAGCCAATTCAAGCGCACGCGATGACCCCGCAGGAGGCGCAGCAATTGTTGGATGCGCAAAAAGGCGACGAACAAGTGCTGCAGTTCCAACCGCAAGTCGAACCTAAGAACCAGAATCGAGTGCGGAAAGATTGGTGAACCAGCTCATCGTCGCCGGCAGGCGGAAAGAGTAAACTTGGCGCGCGCGGGACCCGCAGCGCTGGCCGCATTCCAAAAAAAAGCCACGGCTTGAGCCGTGGCTGTTAGAGTGGGTCGGTTGCTTCCCCTATGCCTTCACGGACTTGGCGGCTTTTTCGCCTTTGGCGGCGCGGGGCTTTTCGGCGACGGGGGCTGCTTCCACCTTTTCCGGGCGACGACTGCGCTTCTCCGTTCGCGGGTCGGCCTTCTCGGCCGGAGGCGCCTCGACCACCGCGGCGGGGGTGGTGCTTTCGACGCGAATTTTCAAAGTGCCTTTGACTTCGGCATGCAGGTGCAACTCGACTTCGTGCTCGCCGAGCAGCTTGATCGGGTGTTCCAGATGAATCTTCTTTTTGTCGAGCGCCACGTCGAACTGATGTTTGAGTTCGTCCGCGATCATGCCGGCGGTGACCGCGCCAAACATCTTGCCATCTTCACCGGCCTTGACTTTCAAAACGCACACCAGCTTGGCGAGGCCCTTGGCGAGCTCGGTCATGGTATTGAATTCGTGGGCTTCCCGCTCGGCCCGGCGCGTGCGCAGGGCCTCGAGGCGCCGCTTGTTGCCCTGCGTCACCGGGATGGCGAGGTGCTGCGGGAACAGGAAATTGCGCGCGTAGCCGGCGGCGACTTTAACTTGGTCGGATTCACCGCCGAGGCCGACGATGTTGTGTGTGAGGATAACTTCAGTCTTCATAAAATAATTGAACCTTGAAAGTTGCGGAGGGCGGAAACCAAACGGGCGCCCCGGGTGGCATTAAATTTAAAACGGTACGTCGTCACTTTCGGGTGGGCCATCGCCTTCGATGGCTTCCGCTGGCGAGGCCGGCGCGGCGGCGGCCGGCCGAGCGGGACGTGGAGCACCGGGGGCTTCGCCGCCGCCTTCACCGCGATTGGAATCAATAAACGAAAAGCTTTCGAGGACGACCTTGAGCTTGCTGACTTTTTGCTTGGTATTCTTGTCTTCCCAGGAATCGAGCTTGAGGCGGCCCTCGATCAGCAGGGGTCGGCCTTTCTTCATGTACTGGGCAATGACCTCGCCCTGACGGCCCCAGGCTTCCACGTCAATGAAGTTGACCTCTTCCTTCTTCTGGCCATCTTCGCCCGTCCAGGTCCGGTTGACGGCCAGGCCGATCTTCGCGACGGCCGTGCCTTTGGGCGTGTAGCGCAGTTCGGGATCGCGGGTCAGGTTGCCGGCGAGAATCACTTTGTTAAAGCTGGCCATGAGACCTTCGGGGGCGGGAGTTTTATTTCGCGGGTTTGGGTTCCGGCGAATGGGTGAAGATGACGCGAAACACTTCCTCGTTCAGCGCGAACTTGCTGCGCAAGGCGGCGATCGCCGCCGGGGCGCTGGTGAAAATCACGTTCGCATAAAAGCCCGCCGTGTGCTTTTTGTCCGCGATGCGGGCGTACGGTTTCCGGTCCATCTTCTGGACGGTTTCGACTTTGCCGCCGGCGGCGGTAATGTCGGCGGAGATTTTATCGAGCGCTTCTTTAACGCCCTCTTCTTTGGCCGCCGTGTTCAAAATGAACAAACCTTCGTATCGTTTCACTGCTGCTTTCCTTCGTTTTCGGCGTCGGTCACGACGCCATTGAATTGACTCATTGCTTTCTGCACGCCGTGCGCCAGCCAGCATTCCACCTGGTCCGCCGCTCGCGCCAAAATTTTCCCCATCGCGGTGGTCTCCCCCGGACTCAACCGCCCCAACACGTGGCCGGTGATCTCGCGCCGACCGTCCTGGCGGCCGATCCCGATTCGCAACCGGGCAAATTCGCGCCCGCCCAAATGCTGTTCAATCGACTCCAAGCCGTGATGGCCACCACTGCTGCCCGCCGGACGCAGTCGGAGCTCCCCCAGGGGCAAATCCGCGTCGTCCACTGCTACGAGCCATCGGCTCGGCGGCAACCGATAATAACCAACCAGCGCCCCCACCGCTTCGCCGCTCCGGTTCATGAACGTCTGTGGCGCACACACCAGCACCCGGCGACCGGTGTCTTCGACCTTCGCCAGCCGGGACTGAAATTTTTTCCCCGCATTCCATTCTGCCCGCCAACGCTGCACCAACAAATCCGCGAGCATGAATCCCGCATTGTGGCGCGTTTGCGCGTACTCCGCGCCCGGATTCCCCAAACCCACGATGAGATGCCAATCTTCCATGCGCGGGAGGCACGCGACGATTCACCCGGGGTGAAACCGCCGCGGAAACTATTTCTTCTTCTCGGCCGGCGCGGCCGCTTTCTTGTCGCCGGCTGGTGCCGCCTTCGCTTCGGCCTTCTTGTCGCCCGCAGCCGCCTTCGCCGGGGCTTTGTCGCCCGCTTTGGCCGGTGCGGCGCCTGCCGTACCGTCTTCCTTCTTCTCCTTGGTCATCTCCACATCGCCCGCGGCGGGTGCGGCGCCTTCGGCGGTGGCAGCAGCTTCCTCGACTTCGGTCTTAGGCATGGCCACGGAGACGACGGTCACTTTCTTGTCCCCCAAAATTTCGACTCCCGCCGGCGCCAACAGTTCGCCCAGATGAATGGACTTGCCCACTTCCAACGTGGTCACGTCCACCACGATTTGCTCGGGTAAATCTTTCGGCAACGCCCGCACCTTGATTTTGTGCAGCACATGTTCCAACACGCCGCCCCCGGTTTTCACTCCCGCCGCCTCACCAACGCTTTCGACGGGCACCATGATCGTGACTTTCTCGGTGGGGGAAACCTCGTGAAAATCCACATGCAGCACCTTGCCGGTGAGCGGGTGATGCTGAACTTCCTGCACCAGCGCGAGGTGGCTGGCCGGGCCCACGGTGAGATCGACGAGAATATTTTCCGAAAGGGAATGGTGAATGAGGTCGCTGAGTTCCTTGCCCACCAGTTCCAGGTTCAAGGGCTTGGTCTGCCGGCCGTAAATGGTGGCGGGCACGCGCCCGGCGGCGCGCAGCTTCTTGACTTCCCCGCGCCCGATTTGGGAACGGCCAAACGCATTCAATGATACAGATTTCATGGCAAAAAAAATTCCAGCAACCGCACTAACTGGTGCGCCCGCCCTTCGATTCAAACAGCGACGTCACCGACGAATTATTATGGATTCGCTTGATCGCTTCACCCAACAGCCCCGCCACCGACAAGGTGGTTATTTTAACCCCCCGAATCGCAGGGCGCAGGACGGTATCAGTTGTAATTAGCTCGTCAATCACCGATTTTCGCAATCTTTCGACCCCGGTGTCATTCAGGATCGCGTGCGAAACACAGGCCACAATCCGCTTGGCGCCCTTTTTCTTCAGCAGCTCTGCGCCCTTGGTCAGCGTCCCGGCCGTTTCCGTCAGATCATCCACGAGTAGGACGTTCTTGCCCCGCACTTCACCAATGATCGCCATGGACTCAACCTCCGAAGCGCTCTTGCGACGTTTGGCAATGATCGCCAACCCGGCCTCCAGCGTCTGGGAATAAGCGTACGCCATCTTCAAGCCCCCGACATCGGGACTGACGACCACGAGATCGGTCATTTTCTTCCTCTGTAAGTAGTCGAACATCACCGGTGCGGCGTAGAGGTGATCGACCGGGATGTCGAAGAACCCTTGAATCTGTTGCGCGTGCAAATCCATCGTCAGGAGCCGATTCGCCCCGGCTGCCACGATCAAGTTGGCCACGAGCTTGGCGGTGATCGGCACCCGCGGTTGGTCTTTGCGATCCTGCCGGGCATAACCGTAAAACGGGAGCACGGGAGTAATGCGCGCCGCACTCGACCGCCGCAGGGCATCCATCATGATGAACAATTCCATCAGATGGTGATTCGTCGGCGGCGACGTGGGCTGCACGATGAACACATCCTCCCCGCGCACGTTCTCCTCGATCTTGACGAAAGTTTCCCCATCCGGGAACGGCCGAATGCTGCACTTGCCGAGTTTGATGCCGATGTAATCGCAGATGGCGTTGGCCAGTGGCAGATTGGCAGTTCCGCTAAAAACTTTCACGTGTGGTAAACGATGGTTTGGTTAAAAACAAAAACCGCCCGGATTTCCGGGCGAAAAGCGAACGCCACTTTAGCAATGCGGCGACGCGGTGCAAGCCGTTTTTCGGCTTGGTGAACGAGTGGAGCGCCGCCCGGGCCCTGCCCCAATTGTCGCCCGTCATCATCCGCGGGTGGTGGTGGCACGTGGGTGAAGCTACCAGCCCTCTAAAAATACGGCGGCGGAAAAATGAAAAAGAAATGAAAAAGCGCGGACGACTTCGTCCGCGCTTTGAATTTGCGCCCCGCCGGCGGGCGGGCTGCCCGTCCGCCCCACGGTTAGGCCGTTGGCAAAACGGCCCCGTCTTTGAAAATATCGTGGCTGCCGGGCAGCGGCGATTTCAAAGTGCGGAACGCGCCCCAGGTCAGTTTCGACGGGTCCGTGTAAAGCAGTTCCGGGCCGTAGGCGAACTTGGAATTCAACATGTCGTCCCATTCCACGACCGAGCCGCTGTACGCCGACTCCCGGCCCATGATCGCTGTCAGCGTGCTGTCGGTAACCGTTTTAGTTTCGTTCAATTCCTTGTCATGAACGATTGCGTTGATCAGGTCAATGTGTTCCTGTTCGTAGGGGTCCACCATCCCCTTGCTGTCGAACCGCCAGGCCTTGCCATTCGTGGGTTTGATGTTGCCGGCCGGATTGGAGGTGCCATTCGTACCGACGACCGCCTCGCTCACGGCGGTAAAATCACGCTTGATCTGACCGGTGTAGCTGTGCATCCGCACGCCGTTGGCGTATTCAAATTCGAAGGCAAAGTTATCCCAAATCTCACCCGTTTGATTACCGAGCATCTGCCGGGCGCCCAAGCCCCAAGCCTTCACCGGGGTCGCGTTGGCCACCCAATTGCAGATGTCAATGTTGTGAACATGCTGCTCCACACAATGGTCGCCGCAGAGCCAGATGTAGTGATACCAGTTGTTGATTTGCTGCTCCAAGTCCGTGGCGCCTTTGGTGCCGCGATGCCAGATCGGACCGCCGTTCACCCAATACGCGCGCAGATCAGTGACTTCGCCAATCGCGCCATCATGAATCCGCTTGATGGTTTCGATGTAGCCGGCGTGATGCCGACGTTGGGTGCCCGCGGCGACCTTGAGGCCCTTCTTTTTCGCCGCTTCGCCCGCTGCATACATGATCCGGGCGCCCGGTCCATCCACCGCCACCGGCTTCTCCGTGAAAATATTTTTGCCGGCCGCGACCGCCGCCGTGAATATTCCCGGGCGAAAGCCGGGCGGCGTGGCGATGATGACGTAATTCACGCCGGGCACTTCGAGCGCCTTCAGGTAGGCGTCAAAGCCGCTGAAGCATTTGTTGGTGGGGACGCCGAAGTTTTCCTTGGCCTTGTTGGTGGGCTCGGGGAAAATATCCGCCGCGGCGACGATCTTGGCCTCCGCGCCCACGGCTTTGGCGGCATCGAGGAAATTTTTCCCCGCGCCCGTGCCGCGTCCGCCCAGGCCGATGATGATGGCGTTGAGCGGAGGTTTGGTTTGGGCGTTCAAGATGGCCGGGAAACTGACCACCGCGGCGGCGGAGGCGGCAGCGAGGGAGGAGTTTTTCAAAAATTGCCGGCGAGTGACCGGCGACGGTTCGTTCGGTGTTTGGTTGGTCATAATTTCGTTTGTTTTTGGTTCGGCTGGGGTCTGAGCTTCGCCGGATCGGTCGCGCAACTCAATCTATTTCATTCTTTTTCCACGCCGCTGATCCAGTATTTCTCCATTTCCGCCGGCGAGGGCACCACGAGCGGGCGGACGATGCGGAAACCGATGAACTGGGCGTCGGTGAAATACCATTTACCTTTGGGCAATTGCGGGTCGGTCCGTTTCCACGAACGTTCCGAGCCGAGCCGGCCCGCGCTGCGCAAGGCCACCGGATCATCATCCCAGGAACCACCGCGCGCGGAGTGCGGGTAGGGTTTGGTCGCCCGGTTCCACGGATCGGTCGCGCCATCCGCGCCCGTAGATTTATAATAGTCCGGATCGTATTGATCCAGCACCCATTCGGTCACGTTACCGTGCATGTCGTGCAGGCCCCAAGGATTCGGCAATTTCTTGCCCACCTTTTGATACTTGGAATTGCTGTTGTCGAAGCACCAAGCGTAGTTGGTGATGACCGACGGGTCGTCGCCAAACGAATACGCGGTCGTGGTCCCGGCGCGGCAGGCATATTCCCATTCGGCTTCGGTTGGCAGCCGGTAGAAGTGCCCGGTCTTTGCGCTCAGCCAGTGACAAAACTTGTTCGCCGCATGCTGGGTCATCGAAATGGCGGGGTAACCGCTTTTTCCCATGCCAAAACTCATGTCCACGTAGGGCTTGGATGGACGCGTGATGGCATCGGAAGTGGCGTCCACTGCCGCGTCGTGGTCGTGCTTTTCGCGCAAGTTTTTCTCGTCATCCGGATACATGAAGAGGAGGTATTGATCCCAAGTGACTTCGTTTTGGCCCATCCAGAAGGGCGAAATTTTCACGCGATGCTGCGGCCCTTCGTCGGGCTTGTGTCCCGGCTCGCCGGCGGGGCTGCCCATCATATATTCCCCGCCCGGGATGGGCAACATCACGTAGGGGACATCCGTCCCAGGAATGGCGTTCGTGTAAGCCTTCATGTCGGTAGAGGATTTTTCTGTGGACTTGGCGACAATCCGTTCGGCGATCGTCGGCACGGTCCATTCGTCGCGCGGGTCCAGCGAGGCGAGCGAACCGTAAGCCCCGGGAATGAAGCTGCCATCTTTTAGGGAATAGATCTGATAATGCGTCACAGCGCGACTACCCACCACAACCGAGGAATAGATCCAGGAATATAAGAGTATGGTGTCGGGCAGCGCGACCGCCGCCCCCAGGCATTTGTTCGTCGCGCCCCAGAGTTGTTGCACCAGCACGGGTGCGTTCACGGCGTCAAAGTCGAGCAGCTCCGCCGGTTCGTTGGTGCCAAAAATCGCGAGCAAGCGGCTTTTCTTGCCGCCGTCCACGGTCACGAGCTGCTTGATGGGTCGCGTCAGACTCAGGGTCTTGAGCGCGGAAGCCTTGAACTGGCCCGGCCCGACCTCTTCCACCGCGCCGACGCGCACTTCGCTCTCGCCGCTTGTGTAGAAAACAAAATCTTTCAGCGGCGTCCCCCGAAAATTTCCCGCCACGTAATCCACCCCCGCCGGCAAATCGCCGATGCTCAGGACTTCCTCGGGCTTCCCGGTGTCGAATTTTTCCGCCCGCAGCCGGTTACCGCTTTCCCCACTGGAAATCGTGACGACGAATTCCGGCCCACCGGCTTTCAACGCGAGATGATTCGCATGCGTCACTGTCCCCGGTGCCGGGAGCTCCGCGATCGGCTTGAAGGTCTTGTCCGCATTGCGGAAAAGGGTCACTCGATTCGGCGTGGGTTCGGCATTGTAGGCACTGGCGACAAAGAGGTCCGCCAACGGCGTGTTGCCCGTGCCCCCAATGTCAAAAATGGCCACGGTGTTCGGACCGAGCGCGGTACCGGTAATATTAATCGGGTCGCTGGCAACGGTCGGGCTCGGTGCATCGACCAGCGTGATCTGGTTCGCGTCCATCGCGACCAGGGCGAGCGAATCGCGCTTACCATCCACCAGTCGGCCCACGGATACGCCAGTCGCGTCTTTCAATCCGCCCGACCGCCAGTCCGGCATGCTGAAGTAATCCTCGGTGACCCGGTAGCCGAAGCGCACGCGGCCGGTGGCTTTATCCACGATGGCGGTGTCCAGCTTGCCGTCGCCGTTGAAGTCGCCGGTGGTGAGGAATTCTTTTTCCGTTTCGTAAACGAACTCCGCCTGCCCGAGCGTCGCGCTCAAAACCACCCAGGCGCCGACGAGCAGCGAACGATTATTAGGAGAGAACAGTTTCATCAGGTTAATTATTTGTTCGCGCTAATTTAGCGCCTGCATCCAAAATGCCCGCGCTCCGCCTGCCAAGTCCAGCCAAAATGCACGACAATTACCTGACGTTCCGGGGAGCAAACCCATTCGAGTTTTCTTGGCTCGGCCGTTGGGCGGCTTTGCCACCCGGTTTAGTCCTGGAAACTCTCAGCGCACGGATTCGCTTGAGAAATCCGGGCGCGCTTCGTATCTCGTCGGCGCATGACAAACTACGACGCCCGCTTCGGGGGAATTCTTCGCCTGTTCGGTACTACCGGCCAGCAACGCTTACGCCGGGCCCACGTCTGTATCGTGGGCATTGGCGGCGTCGGCTCGTGGGCCGTCGAGGCGCTCGCCCGCACTGGCATCGGCACGCTGACGTTGGTGGACCTGGACGACGTCTGCATCAGCAACGTCAACCGCCAGCTCCATGCCGTCACTGGGGAATTCGGCAAACCCAAGGTCGAAGTCATGGCCGCGCGGGCCCACCTCATCCACCCCGAGGGAATTGTCCACGCCCGGCACCAGTTGTTCACGGCTACCACCGCGGAATCATTGCTGGCCCCGAATTACGATTGCGTCCTCGATGCCATTGACACCAAGGCCATGAAAGCGCTCCTCATCGCCCGGTGCGCCGAACGCAAGCTCCCCATCCTCACGGTCGGCGGGGCGGGCGGACGCCGGGATCCGACAGCCATCCGCGTCGTGGATCTTGCCCGCGCGTCGCACGACGGCCTGTTGTCGAACGTCCGAAAAATTTTACGCACAGAACATGGCTTCCCCCGCGACCCGCAGCAGAATTTTGGCGTCCGCTGTGTTTATTCCCCGGAACCGCAAGTCTTCCCGGCCAGCGATGGCACGATTGCCGCCGCCGCCGAACCCGGCACGCGCCGTCGGCTCGATTGCCGCACGGGCTACGGCACGGCGACGTTCGTGACCGGTGCGTTCGGTTTCGCCGCCGCGGCCGAGGTAGTCAGGCAAATTGTGGAAGTGAAGGATTAGTTTTGCCGCAACTGCAACGCAATAGTAGCGCCGTTGGGTGAGACGAGGACCCTCGCTCCAGCCAAATTGGAACCAGCACCCGGCCGACGATGCAACGGGTGCGACTGGAAGTGGCGGTCAGTGTGGTAGAACGGCTCGCGCTGCGAGCCGTCGTGCCGCGTCCAGCGGCACGTCCGAGTCACCGCACGTTCCGCCCGCTCGGCGCGGGCGGAGTGTTCGCAGCGCGAACACT
>JANXWY010000136.1 GCA_025350905.1 Verrucomicrobiota bacterium | reverse complement strand
CGAATGAACAGGTCATGGCCTGGATGATGGACACCTATTCGGTGCACATGGGTTATACCGTTCCGAGCATCGTCACCGGAAAACCGATCGGCCTCGGCGGCTCGCAGGGCCGGCGGGAAGCCACCGGGCGCGGCGTTGCTTATCTGATCAATCGCGCCTGCGACACGATCGGCCTGGATCTCGCACGCACGACCGTCGCGGTGCAGGGTTACGGGAACGTGGGGGCCATCGCCGCCTTGTCGCTGGCCCGCTACGGTGCGAAGATCGTGGCCATCACCGATGCATTTGGCGGCGTGCAAAACGCCAACGGTTTGGATCTGCGTAAACTGGACGCCCATGTGGCAGCGCAGCGCACCGTGGCGGGGTTCCCGGAGGCCGAGCCCATTACCAACGAACAATTGTTGGTCTCGGCCTGTGATATTCTAGTGCCGGCCGCCATGGAGCGCCAGATCACCGACCGCAACGCCGCCAATATCAAATGCCGCATCCTGGCCGAAGGCGCGAACGGCCCGACCACGCCGGAGGCGGACGCCATTCTGGAACAACGCGGCGACGTGTTCGTGATTCCCGATATCCTGTGCAATGCCGGGGGCGTGGTGGTTTCATATTTTGAGTGGGTGCAGGATTTGCAGAGCTTTTTCTGGGGCGAGACAGAAGTGACTGACAAATTATTTCGCATTCTCGAAACGGCCTACACGCAAGTCCTGTCGCAGAGCCGCAAAGAGAAAATCTCCATGCGCATGGCAGCCCTGTGCGTCGGCATCAAACGCGTACAAGAAGCCAAGCGGGTGCGCGGGCTGTTTCCATGAGAGCTTTTTCTGTCAAAGTAGCCTCCGAGGTAACGAGGCTCAAATTTGTGGGTTGCCCGACCCGGCGCGCGGAAAAAATCAGAGCCGCCTTACGTCGGCGGCTACTTTTCAAACCGCTGCTTGCGCTTGCAGCGCTCCGTCTCGGCTTGCTCGTTCAATCTGCCACCGCCGTTGAATCCGCTCGCGCCGAGCACGGGATGGTGGCGTCGGGTAACCCCCTCGCGACGGCAGCGGGGGTGAACGTGCTTAAATCCGGCGGCAATGCGATTGATGCGGCGGTGGCGGTCGGCCTCACGCTCGGCGTGACAGACACGGCGAACTCCGGCCTGGGCGGTGGTTGCTTCATGCTCATCCGGCTGGCGAAGGGAAAGATTGTGGCGATTGACGGCCGGGAAATGGCCCCGGCGCGCGCCACGCGCGACATGTTCCTGCGCGCTGGCAAGGGCGACACCGCCCTGAGCCAGACCGGGGCCCTGGCCAGCGGCGTGCCGGGCGAACTGGCGGCCTTCGATTATGCCGTTCGGCATTTCGGGAAAAAGCAACTTAGCGAGTTGGTGCTGCCGGCCGCGAAGCTGGCGGCGGACGGATTCGAATTGAACGCGGCGTATGCCGCGCGGCTCAGTTCCGTCGCGAAGGACCTGCGGCAGTTCGCTCCGGCCCGGGCCATTTTTTTCAAGGCCGACCAGTCGTTGGGTCCGGGCGACATGCTCAAGCAGCCCGATCTCGCGGCGACCTATCGTGCGATCGCGAACCAAGGGTGCGATTGGTTTTATCGCGGCCCCTTCGCGGCGGCCACAGACAAATGGATGCAAGCCAATGGTGGACTCATGACCGCCGCGGACTTTGCGCATTATCAGGTCGCGTTGCGCGAGCCGGTCACGACGACGTATCGTGGCTACAAGATCGTGTCCTTTCCGCCGCCCAGCTCGGGCGGCGTGCATGTCATCCAGATGCTAAACATTCTGGAGCGGTTCGATCTGAAAACAATGGACGAAGCCACGCGGCTGCATGTCATCGCCGAGGCCATGAAACTCGCCTTCGCCGACCGGGCGCATTGGCTGGGTGATCCGGACTTCGCGAAAGTGCCCCGCGGCTTGATCGCAAAAAATTACGCGACCTCACTCGCGAAGAAAATCAACTTGAGCCACACGATCGAAGTGCCCGCGCACGGCCTGCCACCGGGTTGGGAAAACGACTGGTTCAAAAAGCACACGACGCATTTCTCCGTGGCCGATGCGGCGGGCAACTGGGTCGCCTGCACGGCCACCATCAATACGAGTTTTGGATCGAAGGTGGTAATTCCCGGCACCGGAGTGGTGCTGAACAATGAGATGGATGATTTCTCAGTCCAGCCCGGCGTGCCGAATGCCTTTGGTTTGATTGGAGCGGAAGCCAACGCGGTTGGGCCGGGCAAGCGACCGCTGTCCAGCATGAGTCCCACGATTGTGCTGCAGCATGGCGAGCCGATCATAGCGCTTGGGGCGGCGGGCGGGCCGAAAATCATTTCGACGGTGTTGCTGGAACTGGTCGCGCTGCTGGACTTGGGCCGGGGCCCGGCGGAAGCCATCGCCGCGCCGCGGATTCATCAGCAATGGTCGCCGGGTGAATTAATGGTTGAGCAGGCGTTAGCGGAAAATGTGAAGGCTGGGCTCGAACAACGCGGCCATAAGGTTCAGCAATTCCAAGCGCTTTCGGTCTCGCACATCGTCGCGCGCACCCCAGACCGACACGGCTTCATAGGCGCCGCCGATCCGCGCGCCGGCGGCGAGGCCGCCGGTTGGTAAGCCGGCAGAATTGCCCCTGACCATTGGCGCACTGGAAGTTGGCCCGGCAAGCGAAACAGGGACCGCCATCCTGCAGCTGTTTGGGATCAAATTTCCCTCGCTGCATTTGCCTCCGTTGCTCCTCTGTATCCAATTCGCTGACGGGGAAATGGGATTATTTGCGGCGGGGCTGCGTGAGCTTGGCCGGGCGCCCGACGGACTAGAAAAATCTACTAAAATTCGGTTGACAGGTTGCCACTCACTCCTAGACTGAAGTGGTAAGTCACAAAAATCTCTATTCAAAGCCACTATGAAACTAACGAACAAGACCCTCACTTGGTTGGTAACTGGCATGGTTTCACTCGTGCTGGTCGCCAGCGCAACCGCGCAATCCACCAAAGAACGCACGGGCAAGGTCGTGCGCATCAAGGGCGCCGCCCGTTACTCCACGGGAAACAAGGTTTGGCAACCGCTCAAGGTGGGCGTCATTCTGCGGCCTGGTTCCGTGGTGCAAACGGCGGCCGACTCCTACGCCGACATCGTGCTGAATGAGGATGCCACGGCCGAAGCGGTGAGCATGCCTCGTCCCGCTAGCAGTTCGTCAGCCGCAAGTGCCGCGGGCGGTGGTGGTGGTGGTGGCAACAAGGCGGCGGAGCATGACGTCGTACGCGTGCAAAATGACTCCGTCCTGGCGCTCGACAAACTGACAGCGACCGATACCGGAGCCGACCGCGTCACCGAAACGGAACTCGATTTGCGCACCGGCTCCATTTTCTGTTCCGTCAAGAAGCAAGCGGCCGCTTCCCGGTTCGAAGTTAAATTGCCCCACGGTATCGCCGGTATCCGCGGAACGTTTGTTTTGATCTATGCGAGCGGGAAGATCATCGTCGGCACAGGTTCCGCAGTCATGGCTTATCCGGGTGATGGCAATAAGATGAACACCAAAGTTATTCCCGGCGGATTTCAATTCGATAGCGGCAGCGGTGATTACGGTCCGATCAGCGTTCCGCTGCTAAGTACGATTCAATCGCTTTCGGCGGATACCAGCTATGGTTTCTCGGCGGGACCCGGCACCCAATTTGTTCGTTACGAAACCCTGGGCCGGGAAGCGGTGAACGTGGGACGGGCGACGGTTTCCCCCAGCGCGCCCCCGGTTATTCCCCCTCCTCCGATCGTGCCTTGATTTCGAAATCGTGGCGCCGGGCGCGTAACCCGTCTTTGCTTTCCCCAAACCAGAGCAGCCTTGAATTGCTCTGGTTTTTTTGTTTAGTTCTGCCCGGTGAAATACCGGCCCCATAAACACCCGCCCGTAATTATCGCGGTCGGCGTCATCGTGCTGGTTTGTCTGGCCCGCCTCAGCCAGTTCGATTCTGTTGACCGGCTGGAGCGCATGACCTATGACGGGCGGGCACGCATCGCGGCTCGCTTTCCCCAGCCCGTCGCTACGAATCTTGGTTTCGTTGCTATCGGCGATGACAGCATCGCCGCGCTCAATGACGGCTCCCTCGGCTTTCGGTTTGGGCTTTACTGGCCGCGACACATTTATGGCCGGGTGTTGCGAGAGCTTTCCGCGCAGGGCGCGCAAGCCATCGCCTTCGACGTACTTTTTTCCGGACCACGCTATGATCAGTCCCCCGTGCCCGTAGCCGCAGCGGAATGGCCAGACGTTCCGAAATTTCTGGAGCAACTCCACCCGGAACAAACCGCTACCACGTTTGAAGACCACGGCCAGACGTACACCATGGTGGAGTCCGATGATTACTTCGCGTGGCAACTCAAGCGCTCGGGGATGGCGATCCTCGCGGCCGAACGCGGAGTTTTACCGCTGACCCTCTTTGCCACCAATGCGTGGTCGCTCGGTGATATTGCCGCCGAAGCGGACTCGGATGGTGTGCTGCGGCGCGCGCGGGCCTTTCACGATTATCGTCGCTGGCATCCGGCGTTTCTGCAGGTGGCGGCCGATAAAACCTTTGGCGTGAACCTTAGCCGCGTGCGCCTGGAGCCGGGCTTCGTCGTCCTCCTGCGCACCAATGGCCTGGACGACATCAAGGTGCCCGTGGACGCGCAGAATAATTTCGACCTGGCCGTTTTCACCAGCGACCCACCTCCGCCCGGCACCGCACAGCGTTCAAAAGCCTTTACGGTGGACCGCGTCTGGCATATGGGGATCGTGCTCGCGGCGCGCACCTTGAACCTTGATCTCGCGGCGGCCGAGGTCGACCTCCCGCGGGGCAAGATCGTGCTCCGGGGACCGAACAATGTGGTCCGAACGTTGCCCGTGGATGCCAATGGTTTCTTTTACATCAATTGGGAGCTCCCTCCCACGGATCCGCGCCTGACCGCGGATGCGTTTGAAAATCTCCTCCGGCTGGACCGCCTCCGCTTGGACGGCCAGGGAGGCGGCCAAACCAACTTTTGGAAAGACAAGCTGGTGGTGATCGGCTCCAGCGCCACGGGCAACGATCTGACCGACCACGGCGCCACCCCCCTTGAGAAGAGCACCTTGCTCGTGAGCAAGCATTGGAATGTGGCCAACGCCGTCATCACCGACCGGTTCATCCGTCCGACCTCCCTGGGTTGGGAACTTGGGCTGATTGTGCTGCTGGGGATTTTGGCCGCGCGCTTGTCCTGGCAACTGCAGGTGCTCCCCGGACTTCTGGGTGTGCTTTTGTTGACGGCCGGTTATGCGGGAGTTTGTGTTTTTCTTTTCGTGCACAACCGTTTTTGGTTGCCGCTGGTGCTTCCGGTCGTGGGCGCGATCCTGGTTAATTACGTCCTGTTGGTCACCTATCGCGCGGTGTTCGAGCAACGGGAACAGCGGCGGGTGAAATCCATCTTCTCCCGGGTGGTTTCGCCAAACATCGCCAAGGAATTGCTGGGGCGGGAGCGCCTTTCGCTCGGCGGCGCGCGCTGTGAAGTCACGGTGCTGTTCGCCGATGTCCGCGGCTTTACCGAGCTCACCGACACGGCCCAGGAACGAGCGGCCGAAACCATCCGGGCCCGGAAGCTCACCGCCGCGGACGGCGAAGCCGCCTTCAACGAATTGGCCCGCGAAACTTTACACACGGTGAATGCCTATCTCGCGACCGTGGCTGACATGGTCAAGAAACACGATGGCACCCTGGACAAATACATCGGCGACTGCGTCATGGCCTTTTGGGGCGCGCCCACCCCACACCGCCACCACGCACTGACCTGCGTGCGGGCGGCGATGGAAGCCCAACGCGCCATCCACGAGTTGAATCGGCAGCGGGCGGCCAAAAACCAGGCTAACGAATTGGAGAACCCGGCCCGGCTCGCCGCCGGTCTCGCTGTGAAACCCTTGCTGCCGATCCTGGCTTTGGGGACGGGGATCAATTCCGGCATCGTCACGGTGGGGTTGATGGGTTCGGATGCGCACATTCTCAATTACACTGTGTTTGGCCGCGAAGTAAACCTGGCGAGCCGGCTCGAATCCATTTCCGGTCACGGCCGCATCATCATTGGGGAGACCACGTATCAGCAAATCCTGCGCGACGACCCCACACTCGCCGCCACCTGCATTGAGCAAGCGCCGACCACGCCGAAGGGATTTCAAAAACCGGTCCGCAATTTTGAAGTTCCATGGCGACTGCCCGCCGCGACGAACGCCGAGGCTTGAGCGGCGGGGCTGACGCTGGCCAAGTCAACGGGCGTGCTCTTCCTCGACATCCGCGGTGGCTTCATTACACTGCCTTGGATGCGCACAGCGATTTATCCGGGCAGCTTTGATCCGTTTACCAATGGTCATCTCGACGTCGTGCAACGCGCGACCCGGCTTTTTGACCGTGTCATCGTCGCCGTCGCCAAGAGTGAAAGTAAACACCCGCTGTTCACATCGGAGGAACGGCTCACGCTCGTGCATGAAGCCATTCGCGGCATGCCGAATGTGGAGGCGGACACCTTCGACGGACTGCTCGTGGAATATGTGCAACGGCAGTCTGCGCAGGCGGTGCTGCGCGGCCTGCGGGCAATTTCGGATTTTGAATTTGAGTTTCAGATGGCGCTGATGAACCGCAAGCTCAACGAAAACTTTGAAACCATTTTCATGATGCCGAAGGACACCTACACCTTTCTCAGTTCGCGCATCGTGAAGGAAATCGCGCGCCTCGGCGGCGACGTCAGCCCGTTCGTCCCGCCGCATGTGCGCACTGCGCTCGCCGCCCAGCTCGCGACGGAAAAGACCTAGGCATCACCATGGCGCTCCTCCTCAACCTGCGGCATCTGGAGCGGGACGATCTCACCCTCGCAGGCGAGTTGCCGGTCGCCGAACTGGATCTCGACCTGCGCGATGAAATGATCCGCACCGAAAAGCCGCTGCGCTACGCGCTCGTCGTTCAGAAGCTCGAGGAAAACCTGCTCGTGCGGGGGCAACTGATTTTGCCGCTCGCCTGCGAGTGCGTACGCTGCCTGAAACCCTTCGAATACCAGCTACAATTGCCCGAATGGACCTGCCTGGTGGCGCTCGCCGGCGAGGATACCGTCCCGATCACCAGCGATTCCGTGGACTTGACGCCGTTTTTCCGGGAGGATATTCTCCTTGAGTTGCCGCAACATCCGTTGTGCCAACCGGAGTGCGGTGGTCTAAAGAAACCGGACCCGGAAAAAGCAAAGCCGAGCAGCCTGAGTCGGACCGAACCGTCGGCGTGGGCTGAACTGAACAAACTGAAAGTTAGAAACGAGTAATTTATGGGTGTTCCCAAACGTAAACCGTCCACGAGCCGTCAGCACATGCGCCGCGCCTACAACAGCGTGTTGAAACTGCCCCAACTCGGCGTCTGCTCGCAATGCGCGGCCCCCTGCCTGCCGCATCGCGTCTGCCCCGCCTGCGGATTTTACAAGGGACGCCAGGTTCTGACCGTCACCGCGGGCGCGTAATGGCGGTGCGCCCGTCGCCCCGCCAGGCGTGACCGCGTTCCCTCAGCTATGCGAATCGCAGTGGATGTCATGGGCGGCGACCACGGTTGCGCGGTCGTCATCGGTGGCGTCAAACTCGCACTCGAAGCCGACCCTCGCATCACCACTTTGCTGCTGGTCGGCCAGGAAGATAAAATCCGCCCGGCCTTGAGCGCCGCCGGGCTCAACGACCCGCGGGCGCAAATCGTCAACGCCTCCGAAGTGCTCACGATGGAGGACAGTCCCGTCGAGGGCATTCGTCGAAAAAAGGATTCTTCGATGGTCCGCGCGATTGAACTCGTGCGCGACGGCAAGGCGGACGCGGTCATCTCCTCAGGCAATACCGGCGCCTTGGTCGCCGGGTCCATGAAGCTCCGCCGGCTCGATGGCGTGGAACGCCCCGCTATTACAGTGCGCATGCCGTCACGCACCGGCGATTTTGTGTTGCTCGACGCCGGGGCCAATCCGGTTTGCGAACCCCAGCACCTCGCCCAGTTTGCCGTGATGGGGGACGTCTATGCCCGGGAGATTCTCGGGATCACCAAACCGCGCGTGGGAGTGCTCAGCAACGGCGCCGAGGAATCCAAGGGTAACGAGCTCACGCGGGAAGCGGCCCGGCAGTGCGCCTTGCTGGATCTGAACTACATCGGATACGTCGAAGGATTTGATCTGTTTAATGACGCGGTGGACGTTGTGGTGACCGACGGTTTCACCGGCAATGTCGTGTTGAAGACCGCCGAGAGCCTCGTCTCCGCCATGATGCAAATGCTCAAGACGGAATTAACTGCCACGCCCGTTCGCAAATTCGGGGCCCTCCTTTCCCGCGGCGCGTTCCGCTCCCTGAAACGGCGACTTGACCCGGAAGTCCATGGCGGCGCGGTGTTGCTCGGCCTCAACGGCAATGTGATCAAGGCCCACGGTTCGTCGCGCGAACGGGCGATCATGAGCGCCATCCGGGTCGCCGCCGAAGAAGTCCAACATGGCCTGAACGAAATCATCTTGCGCCAGATCGCGGCCGCCAACCAGCGCCTGGCCGCCCCCACCGCCGTAACGGTTACCGTATGAGTGCCTCCCCCAAATTCAAGAATCCCCGCGCCCGCTACAATTATCAGGGCCGCAGCGTTTCCATCACCGGCGTCGGTGCCTACCTGCCGGCCAAGGCGCTCACCAACTTCGAACTGGCCACCATGGTGGACACCACCGACGAGTGGATCACTTCGCGCACCGGCATCAAGGAACGCCGCATCGCCGCCAAGGATGAATTCACCTCCGACCTCGCGGCCAAGGCCGCCCAACGCGCGATGAAATGCGCCGGCGTCACCGGCGAGCAAATTGACCTCATCATCGTGGCCACCATCACGCCGGACATGGTGTTCCCGTCCACGGCGTGCCTGGTGCAGCAGAAAATCGGCGCGCTCCGCGCCGCCGCGTTCGACCTCGAAGCCGCGTGCTCCGGCTTCATCTACGGACTCGAAATCGCGCAACAGTTCATCATGTCACGCACGTACGACACCGTGCTCGTCATCGGCGCCGAGAAACTTTCCTCCATCGTGGACTGGCAGGATCGCAACACCTGCGTCCTGTTCGGGGATGGCGCGGGCGCGGCCGTTTTGCAAAATCGCGCCAACTCCCACGGCCTGCTGACGGCGGTCATGGGCGCCGATGGCAGCAAGGCCGAATTGCTCCACATGCCCGGCGGCGGCAGCCGGTGTCCGGCCACGGCCCAATCGGTCGCGTCCCGGCTGCATTATTTGCGGATGGAAGGCAAGGAAACCTACAAGCACGCCGTGCAGGCGATGGTGAGTGCCGCCACGGAAGCGCTGCGGCGTTGCGATCTGGAAGTTTCCAAGATCAAGTGCATCATTCCGCATCAAGCCAACCGCCGCATCATCGACGCCGTGGGGGAACGGCTCGGCGCGCGCCCCGACCAATTGTTCGTGAACCTGGATCGCTACGGCAACACCTCCGCCGCCTCGGTGGCCATCGCATTGGACGAAGCGGTCAGTTCCGGGCGCATCCACCGGGGCGATTTGATTTTGCTGGTGGTTTTCGGCGCCGGGCTGACTTGGGGCGCCGCGGTAATCGAGTGGTAGCCGCACCCGCGAGCCGGAGCCGCGGCCAACCGGCTAATGCTGCCCAGCGCCTGGTTCAAAACCAATCATCTTCCCGGTGACCGGAAGTGGCGACCGTTTCTGCCGGGCCGCTTGGGCGTAGTGGCTGCGCTCGTTCAGGAGAGAACCAACCGCCGCTTCCCGAACGTAAATTGCCTCAATCATTTATTGCCGCCCGTTGGGCAATCCTGTAAAAGCTAAACAGGTTTTTACAAACTGGTCGGCCGGACGGCAAAGCAGAAGCAATGAACATCAGCAGTAACGAACAGAATTCAGGCGAAAAGGTGCGGCTCGGCCCGCCCGCCAAGCAGGGACTTTATGATCCGCAGTTCGAGCATGACGCGTGTGGCGTCGGCTTCGTCGTCAACATGAAGGGGCGCAAGTCGCATGACATCGTCACGGACGCGCTCCAGATTTTGGTCAATCTGGACCATCGCGGCGCGTGTGGTTGTGAAACCAACACCGGAGACGGGGCCGGCATCCTCCTGCAAGTGCCGCACGATTTCCTCGTGGCGGTCACCAGCGCGCTCGGCTTCAAACTGCCCGCCGCCGGCCAATACGGACTCGGGATGCTGTTCATGCCCCCGAATCCGGCGGAGCGCGCGGCGATTCAAACCCTCCTCGCAAACATCGTGACCGCGGAAGACCAGACGCTGCTCGGCTGGCGCGACATTCCGACCAATAACTCGTCGCTGGGCAACAGTGCGAAAAATTCCGAGCCGTTCATGATGCAGTGGTTCATCGGGCGGAACCCCGCGATCAAGGATGACGCGGCGTTTGAACGCAAGCTGTATGTCATCCGCAAACTCGCGGAGCAGGCGATCCGTTATGGCGGCAAGATCGCGGGGGGCCGCTGGTTTTATGTTTCCAGCCTGTCGGCGCGCACGGCGATTTACAAGGGGATGCTTATGCCGGAGCAGGTGGCCCAATATTTCCCGGATTTGCGCGACCCCCGCATGCTCACGGCCCTGGCCTTGGTGCATTCCCGGTTTTCGACCAACACGTTTCCGAGCTGGGATCGCGCGCACCCGAACCGTTACATCGCGCACAACGGCGAGATCAACACCCTGCGCGGCAACGTCAACTGGATGCACGCCGGCCAGCACAACTTTAAGTCCGAACAGTTCGGGGACGAGATCAAGAAGGTGATTCCGGTGATCAACACCGACGGCAGCGACTCCACGATGTTTGACAACTGCGTCGAGCTGTTGGTGATGGCGGGCCGCGAGCTGCCGCATGCGATGATGATGATGATTCCCGAGCCATGGGAAAATCACGAGAGCATGGACTCGGAGCGGCGCGCGTTTTACGAGTTCCATTCCTGCCTCATGGAACCGTGGGATGGTCCGGCTTCGATCGCCTTCACCGACGGCATCCGCATCGGCGCCTGCCTGGACCGTAACGGGCTGCGCCCCTCGCGTTATTACGTCACCAAGGATGACCTGGTCATCATGGCCTCGGAGGCCGGGGTGTTGCCGATTGCGCCCGAGCGGGTGGCCGTCAAGGGTCGGCTGCAGCCCGGTCGCATGTTCCTCGTGGATACGGAGCAGGGTCGCATCATCGCCGACGAAGAGCTGAAGAAAAAATACGCGAGCGCCCATCCGTATCAGAAGTGGCTCGACAAACATCACGTCCTGCTCGAAAACCTGCCGGAGCCCCCGCACGGCACCGAACCGGAACACCGCAAAATTTTGCAGCGCCAGCAGTGCTTCGGCTACACTTTCGAGGATTTGCGCTTCATTGTCGGCCCGATGGCAAACGACGGCGTGCAACCGCTCGGCTCCATGGGCACTGACACGCCGCTGGCCGTCCTGTCGAACCAGCCGCAACTGCTCTACAACTATTTCAAGCAACTGTTCGCGCAGGTCACGAACCCGCCGATTGATCCTATTCGCGAAGAGATTGTCACCTCGACGGAAACCATGGTGGGCGCCCGCGGCGGTCTGTTGAATCCCACGCCGCAAAGTTGTGCCCTGATCAAACTCGAACATCCCCTGCTGACCAACGCAGAGTTGGAAAAACTGCGCCACGTCGGCCAGCTCAACCGCAAAGGCTTCAAAGCTGCGACGTTACCCATGCTCTTTCCGGCGGCGGACAAAGCCAACGGGCTCGCCGCCGCGCTGGCCAAAGTTTTTTCCGAAGCGGATCGCGCCATCAAAGACGGGGCGACGATCTTGATTCTCTCGGATCGCGGAATTTCGGAAACCTTGGCCCCGATTCCGGCTTTGCTGGCGGTGGCCGGCTTGCATCATCATCTGATTCGCACGGGAACACGTTCCCGCGTCGGGCTGGTGCTGGAGTCCGGCGAACCCCGGGAAGTCCATCATTTTGCGCTGCTCATCAGCTACGGTTGCAGCGCCATCAATCCGTATCTCGCGTTTGCGACAATTGACGATCTCATCACTCAAGGCCTGCTCGTCAAAATCGACGCCAAAACCGCCGTCAAAAATTTCATCAAGGCGGCCGTCAAAGGCGTGGTGAAAACCATGGCCAAGATGGGCATCTCCACAATTCAGAGTTATCGCGGGGCGCAGGTCTTCGAAGCCATCGGCATCAACAGCGAAGTCGTGGACAAGTATTTCACCTGGACGCCGACGCGCATCCAGGGCGTCGGCCTGGAAGTGATCGCGGAAGAGGTCCTCACCCGGCACCGGCATGCGTTTCCCGACCGGCAGGTCAACGGGGAACTCGAGACCGGCGGCCAGTATCAGTGGCGCGACAACGGCGAGTATCACCTGTTCAATCCGCAGACGATCCACAAGTTGCAGAACGCCTGCCGCACCGGCAATTTCAAGATTTTCTCGGAATACAGTGAGTTGGTGAACAACCAGGCCAAACATCTTTGCACGCTGCGCGGCCTGCTCGATTTCAAGTTGGCGGAGACGCCTTTGCCCATTGACGAAGTCGAGTCCGTGGAGAGCCTCGTCAAACGGTTCAAGACCGGCGCGATGAGTTACGGCTCGATCAGCAAGGAAGCGCATGAAGCGCTCGCCATTGCGATGAATCGGATTGGCGGCCGCTCGAACACGGGCGAAGGCGGCGAAGACCCGGCGCGCTACCAGCTCGAAGCCAACGGCGACTCCAAGAATTCCGCCATCAAACAAGTCGCCAGCGGACGCTTCGGCGTCACGAGTCATTACCTCGTCAACGCGAAGGAACTGCAGATTAAAATGGCGCAAGGGGCGAAGCCCGGGGAAGGCGGCGAATTGCCGGGCAAGAAAGTATTCCCGGAAATTGCCCGGACGCGCGGCACTACCGCGGGCGTCGGCCTGATTTCGCCGCCGCCGCATCATGACATTTATTCCATCGAGGATCTGGCGGAGCTGATCCATGACTTGAAGAATGCGAATCGCGAGGCGCGCATCAGCGTGAAGCTCGTGTCCGAGGTCGGCGTGGGGACGATTGCCACCGGCGTCTCGAAGGCGCACGCGGATGTCGTCCTCATCAGCGGCCACGATGGCGGCACGGGGGCGTCACCGCTGTCCTCGATCAAACATGCGGGCAGCCCTTGGGAACTCGGCCTGGCCGAAGCCCACCAGACGCTCGTGCTCAACAATCTGCGCAGCCGGATTTACGTCGAGGCGGACGGCCAGTTGAAAACCGGCCGGGATGTCGCCATCGCCGCCTTGCTGGGCGCGGAGGAATTTGGTTTTGCCACGGCCCCGCTTGTCACTCTCGGCTGCCTCATGATGCGCGTTTGCCATTTGAACACCTGCCCGGTCGGGGTCGCGACGCAAGACCCGAAATTGCGCGCCAAGTTCAACGGCGACCCGAACAACGTGGTGAATTTCATGCGGTTCATTGCGCAGGAACTCCGCGAAATCATGGCCCGGCTCGGCTTCCGCACGATTGAAGAAATGGTCGGGCGCACCGACAAGTTAAATCCGTGGAAGGCGATCGAGCATTGGAAGGCCAGCGGCCTCGACCTGACGCCGCTGTTGCATCAACCCGTAGTCGGTCCGGAAGTCGGACGCTTTCGCCAACAGGCCCAGGATCACGGCCTGGAAAAATCGCTCGACCTCACCACGCTGCTGGCCCTATGCCAGCCGGCGATTGAGCGTGGCGAAAAAGTGCGCGCTGAATTACCCATTCGCAACGTCAACCGGGTGGTTGGTACGATCACCGGCAGCGAGGTGACGAAAAAGCACGGACCCAACGGTTTGCCCGAGGACACGATTCAGCTCAAGTTTAACGGCAGTGCCGGACAAAGTTTTGGCGGTTTCCTGCCGCGCGGCATGACGCTCGAGCTGGAAGGGGACGCCAATGATTATTTTGGCAAAGGCTTGAGCGGCGGCAAACTCATCGTGTATCCGTCCAAAGCGGCAACCTTCAAAGCCGAGGACAACATGATTGTGGGCAACGTCGCGTTTTATGGGGCGACCAGCGGCGAGGCCTTCCTGCGCGGCATGGCGGGCGAACGCTTTTGCGTCCGCAACTCTGGCGTGAACGCGGTCGTCGAAGCGATCGGCGACCACGGCTGCGAATACATGACCGGCGGACGGGTGGTGATTCTCGGTCCGACCGGACGCAACTTTGCGGCCGGCATGAGCGGCGGGGCCGCCTATATCTTGGACGAAGCAGAAAATTTTGCCGACCGCTGCAACCTGGAAATGGTGGGCTTGGAAAAATTGACCGATCCGGATGAGATCGAGGAAGTCTGGAAGATGATTCAACGTCACCAGACGTTCACCCAGAGCACGCTCGCGGCGAAAATCCTGGCGGACTGGAAAAAGTTCGTCCGCAAATTTGTGAAAGTGATGCCCCAGGATTACAAGCGCGTGCTGGAATCGCTCAAGCGGGTAAAGGAGCGGGGGTTGACAGGCGACGAGGCCATCCTGGCCGCGTTCGAGGAAAATTCGCGCGCCGGTAATTGAGTCACCATTTTTCAGGAGCGTAAAAACCCATGGGTAAACCAACCGGATTCTTGGAATTTCGACGCGCACTGCCGGCGGATCGTTCCGCGACGGCGCGCCTGGCGGACTGGAAGGAGTTTCATCTCCACTTGCCGGAGGCCGACCTGCGCCAGCAGGGGGCGCGGTGCATGGATTGCGGCATTCCGTTCTGCCACACCGGGCAGCTCGTCAGCGGCATGGCCAGCGGCTGCCCAATCCACAACCTCATTCCCGAATGGAACGACCTCGTCTATCGCGGACTGTGGAAGGAAGCGCTGGTGCGGTTGCACAAGACGAATAATTTTCCGGAATTCACCGGCCGCGTTTGTCCCGCGCCGTGTGAAGGCTCCTGTGTGCTCGGCATCAACGACCCCGCCGTTACGATCAAGAACATTGAATGCACCATTATTGATCACGGCTGGGAAAACGGCTGGGTCACGGCGGAGCCGCCGAAAAAGCGCACCGGCAAAAACGTCGCCGTCATCGGCTCGGGCCCGGCGGGCTTGAGTGCGGCGGCCCAGCTCAACAGGGCCGGTCACCACGTCACGGTTTTCGAACGCGCCGACCGCCCCGGCGGTCTGCTGATGTACGGCATCCCCAACATGAAACTCGACAAGACGGAAGTCGTGTTGCGCCGTTTGAACGTGCTGGAGCAGGAAGGCGTGAAGTTTATCTGCAACACGGAAGTCGGGGTCAATCTCCCGGCCGCAAATCTCTTAAAGGACTTCAATGCCGTGGTGCTCGCCACCGGCGCCACCAAACCGCGTGATCTGCCCATTGCCGGCCGCAACCTCGGCGGCGTCCACTTTGCCATGGAATATCTCACCGCAAATACCAAAGCGGTGCTCGACGGACATCGGAACGGCAGCTTCATCGACGCGGCGGGCAAGGATGTGGTCGTCATTGGTGGCGGCGATACCGGTACCGATTGCGTCGGCACCGCGATGCGCCACGGCTGCAAGAGCCTCGTGCAGGTGGAGATTCTCCCGAAGCCGCCGTTGGATCGGGCCAAGGACAATCCGTGGCCGGAATGGCCGAAGACGTACAAACTGGACTACGGCCAGGAAGAAGCGGCCGCGAAGTTCGGCGCGGACCCGCGGGTTTATCTCACCACCGCCACGAAATTTGAAGCGGACGCTAACGGCCACGTCCAAGGCGTCCATACGGTGGCGGTGGAGTGGACGAAGAACGACAAAGGTCAGTTCATTCCGAAGAACATCCCCGGAACGGAAAAAGTTCTGCCGGCGCAACTCGTCTTGCTCGCCATGGGCTTCCTCGGACCGGAACAACCACTGTTGGAATCACTCGGCATCGAACGTGATCCGCGTAGCAACGCCAAAGCCGAGTTCGAAAAATACACCACCAACCTCCCTGGCGTCTTTGCCGCGGGCGACTGCCGGCGCGGCCAGAGTCTAGTCGTGTGGGCCTTCAACGAAGGCCGCGGCGCCGCCCGCGAGTGCGACCGATACTTGATGGGGGAGACCAGTCTGCCCTAAACCGAAGCGAAGCGCCTTTGATGTTTCGGCGAAGGGAAGCCGGTTAATTTCACCCGCTGGCTGGCGATTGTTTTCATGTAACCGTTGCTTCTTGCCGACAGATTGCTAATACCCAGCTGACCGTTACGGCCAGAGCGAGCGCCAAGCGTGCGTGCGGCCGAACTCCAGGACCAGGCACTTATCTCAAGTCTCGCGACTGCATTTCGATTGGTTGAGAGGCCTAAAGCTACAGGAGTTTCAGGAACGCGATGACGTCGGCTTGGTCCTGCGCTGTCAGCAGCGGAAACAGGCCGGGGATTTGATCGTTGATGAATTGAAAGAGTCGGTTGTAATGCTCCACGACCTCTTCCAGCGTGCGGGCGCTGTTATCGTGGAAATAGGGCGCGGTGTTCTTGATGCCCCAGAGTGTCGGAATCTTGAAATTGAAGGCGTCATTCGGATCTCCCGTGACGAGCGCTCGGCCAGGATCCGGTGCGACGATGACGGTTGTGGAGCCGTCGGCCGCGATGAATTCGAAGGCGCGGTTGGGATTGGGATTGGTGGGTTCTAGAATGAAGTTGCCGTCGGCATCAAACGCCTGGTCGAGGGGACCCAATTGCAGGCCGGCGCCAGCGGCGTGGAAACGGCTACCGGGACCGATGAGGATGTCGAACTCGCTGGACGAGTCGAGCATCGGTCCGCTGTGGCAGAAACCACATTGGCGGTTGGCGTTGAAGAACTCCCGGCCGCGACGTTCGGCCGGGGTCTTTCCCCGCGGCAGCTTCGGCGAGGGGCCACCAGCGGCGAACTTCTGGAGTGCGTCGGACGAAAAGAAACGCTCGTCGCTCTGTTCAAACGCGGCGATCTGCTCAAGTTGCTTCGCCGTAGGCTCGATCGTGTTCTGCGCATGTTGATGAACCGCACTCAATGCCTGGTGCGCGAGATCGCCGCTCGACTCACGCCCATCGGACATCAGGAATGGCTGTAAGGTGGTCACGTTTTTCACCGTCGGCGTGCCTCGAAAGAATGTGGCTTTCGTGGCCGATGGGTTGGCGGCCAACTTGACATTGGGGGCCAGTGGCACATCAATCTTGATGGTGCCGGTGGTGAGGAGGCGGGCAAAGGACTTCCCGTCGAGGCTATCGCTGTCGGGCGGGCGGAAAAGCGTGTCGCTCGGGTCATTCGCGAAGCGATCTTGAATTTCGTGGATGGAAACCGTTCCGGATTCCTTGCTGTGGCAAGTCACACACGTACGACCGTTGCCACCAAAAGTTTCCTCGTCAAAAAGGAACCTCGCGGTCTTTGACTGGCCGCGCAGGTTTTCCGGCGTCGCGTCTTCGGCAAAACTGTTCACCGCCGCCGCGAGGAAGCCAACGGCGATCCATAGTGTCGTTTGAGTTTTCATAAATGGTCTCAGTTTTTTGGTTTGTTTCCGTTGGCAGGTTTGAGGGCAGACACTGCGTCATGGACCCGAACCCGCCGCTCGCTCATCCGAGCGAGGCATTCACTCCTTACTGGGAAAGAATCCGACGAAAGTTGCGAAGAATATTTGAATGAACCCTGAAGACCGGAAGAGCAGACGCTATTTGGCCGGACTCGGCCTGCCATCCAACTGACTTTCCCCAAGCGCGGAAGCCCCCCGGACGTGGAAAAGGATTGGTGTCACGCTCGCCTGATCGTTTCACCTTCAGCACGGCTTCGATTGGTTGAAGCAAAGATCTCGTTCATTGGCGTTCCGTCTGACCGTTAACTTATCGGCTTGACTCATTTCCGACGGGTGCATCGCTCTTGAAGCCACATAATGTCTTTGTTGCCAGCCGAAGGGACCGGAGTATTTTGACCCATTTTGTACAATGAATTGTCGCCCTTAACAATGGGAGGCATGGTCCGCGGGTCCTTCCAGCCGTGAATTTCAGCATGGCCATCCGCAAAGGAAAAGCCACCTGCCCGATGATGGTAGCTGGCCGGCCAGTCGGTGCCCCATTCCAGCAGTTGCGGTTGATTTGAAAACCCGGCCATTGAGGTGCCGCACCCGCCGGTATTGACGCTGTCCTCTCGCATATCAAGGAACACCCAAGTCATGGCCGGCCCCGGATCAATCATGTCCGAGAGCCGCCGGTACACGCGCCAGCTGGCCTGCCACGGAACGTCGCCGAGAGGGCCGTCGCCACCAACCCAAAGGTTCATCGCCATGCTTCGAACCCGGCTGACGGTCGTGCCTTTGGCCGGTCCCGTGGTGGGCTTCACCACGGATTGATCGGCGGGACATTTGAAAATTCCCACCGCCTTACCGCAGTACGGCCAAAGTACGCTCTTTTTGATGTCCACTTCCGGATCCCAGTTGCTGGGGTTGGAGCCAAGAAAGTCCAGTTGACCTGAGATCCATGCGTCGTCGAACTGCGCAAAGGGCACGACGTCTTTGCTGTCATCCACGTACATCCTCCACGCCAGCATCAACTGCCGGTGATTGTTCATACATTGGATGCCTTGCGCCTTCAGTTTCGCCTTGCCCAGCACCGGCAAGAGCATTGAGGCCAGGATCGCAATGATGGCGATGACGACGAGCAGCTCAATCAAGGTGAAGCCATGGAGCGAGCGTCGGCGAAGGGGAAAAGTTTTCATTTTCGGAGTCCTCGAATTTGGTGTTCGGTGTTATTGATATTGATCCGGCGTTTATTGGCGAGTGTATTCCGGCTGCCAGTCAGCTTGTTTCTGGTGTCTCGCTTGGCTGAACGCTTCGCCTTCAGCCTTCCGATCATTTAGTGGCTACGGAATGGTGTCGCCAGGTAGCCATGGGTAATGCCCTGGGCATCGCGATAAACTCCCGCCAACTGGCCGTGGTCGTTGACGTCCGAGACCCACGTCTCCTCTGCGCCCGAAATATCAAAGCTTTTCCAGTGCTCGCCGCGCCGGATGAACCCGTGCCGCTTGCCGCCGAGGAGGAAATAACCCACGAAGACCCCACGGTTGTTAAGGCTGAGGGCCGACGTGCCTTCGGTTCCAGGCAGATCAATGTCGATAACCTTGCTGCCAATCTTGAGGAAGGCGTGGACACTGACGTCGCTCAGACCAAAGGTCGCATCGTATTCGCCGACAACTATCCCGGCGTTGTTGATCTTAGCGGGGATCGTGATCAACGCGCCGACGTTTGGATAATCAAAGATCTCGTAGTTCGCACTGCTGCCCAGAAAGCCATGGATACTGCCGTCAGGATAAAAGGCATTGCCCGCAATCTGCCCCCGATCGTTGAAGCCATTTCCGCCGTACATGAAATCCGGGAGGTCCGGCAGATAAACCAGAGTGCCTCGCTGCCAGATCGCCATGCGAATAATCCCGTCGGCCCGCGCGAAGGTGATGGCCAATTGTCCGTGAGAATTGAGACCGGACGGTCCGCTCCATTCGGCTCCGGGCACGTTGATCACCGTCCACGCGCCATGGCGCAATACCGCCGCGTGGAGGTCTTGCGGGAACGTCGCCCCGACCGGACTCTGGTATTGTTGAGCAACCATTCCGTCATTGTTTATCTGGGTCAACTGGATGTCCCGGTTGGCTGCCGGCACGTCAACGGTACTTATTTTGTAGTCCTGGGCGCTGGGCGACTGACCGTAAGCCAGCATCGCCGCTGTAAGAATGACGCCAGCCAGCACTAATCCAAGACCTCGCTGGGTTTGCTTGGTTAATCGGATATTTGGCTCTCTTAGTTCCTGTTTCATAATTTTCCTTACTTAAGGCGACGTGCGCCTTCATCGGAGTTTTGGTTGTTTATCTTGACGGAATTCACCAGGCCTTGGCGAACACACAGAGTTCTCCGCCCAAACCTGCCGCCCACTCATCCGAGCGAGGCATTCACTCCTTACTGGGAAAAAAGCCGACGAAAGTTGCGCGGAATCTTCGAAGACCCTTGGACTGCCGGAGACTGGGGCGCTATTTGCCTGGACTCGGCCTGCTGTTCACTTGAAATTCCTCAAGCGCGGGAGCGCGCCACAGGCGGATGTCGCCGTTTTGGCAAGCGGCGGCCAGCCATTGGCCGTCTGGCGAAAAGGCCACGGAATTGACGTTCAGCTTGCGGCCGCGCAGGACGAACATCTCCTGCCGCGTCTCCACATTCCAGAAGCGCACAGTCGCGTCGCGTCCGCTCGTCACGATCGTGCGGCCGTCCGGCGAAAACGCGGCGCAAGAAACCTCCCCGTTGTGCCCGCGCAAGAGCGCAAGCTTTTGCCGGCTCGCGACATCCCAGAGACCGAGTTTCCCGTCCCAACTCGCGCTGGCCAGTGTTTTCCCATCCGGCGAGAACGTCAGGGAAACAACCCAATATTCATGACCTTTGAGGGTGGCAAGATGGTGGCGCTGCCGTACCTGCCACAAGTCGATAGCACCGCCGGATTCTTCGCTGGAACTGGCGGCGAGACTGCCGTCCGGTGAAACCGCCAGCACCGTGGGGCGGGCCGGTTGCTCACCGATGACGATTTCCGGCGCCGTGGGCGAGTCGCGGCGGACAATGCGGTAACGCTCTCGCTCGATGACAGCATGCACGAGCGTGCGCCCGTCATCAGAGAAAGCGGGGAGGCTTCCGGTGGCAACGTTGGTGATGAGTTGGAGGTCCGGCATCGTGTAGAATCGCGACCCCGAGCCGTCAACTCCCAGCGCTTTTCCGTCCGGCGAGAAGCTGATAGCGCTTTGTAAGGAATCCCCGCCATTGGCTGCGACCGCGACTTCAGTCCAGGCGTTTCCATTAGTCGCCCACAGCTTGAGCGTGAAGGGATTCAATTGATTCGTCGTGGACACGGGACTCTTCGCGCTGCTGGCGAGATACCGCGAATCCGGCGAGAAGCGAACGCCAAACGCCGCAGTTCCGTGCTGCATCACCGGCTCGCTGTGCGGCTGCATGGAAGCGTCCCAGAGGCGCACCGTTTTGTCGGCACTGGCCGAAACGAGCCTCTTTCCATTATGCGCGAAGGCCAGACTGATGACTAACTCTTCATGGCCTACGAGCGTCACGGGCTCGCGCTCGCCGCTCGTGTCCCACAAAATGATTTCGCCACTGCGCAAGCCAGATGCCAGCACCCGGCTGTCGGGAGAGAACGCGAAGCAAAGATAGTCGATGCCTCGCGCGCCCAGTGCCGGTGACGGTTGCCCCGTCTCGAGATTCCACAAGCGAACCGACGGATCGTCCGGCGCGGAGGCGACCAGCCATTTTCCGTCGGGCGAGACGGCTGACGGCGCGCAGCTCCCTTTGAAGCAGTCGAATTTGAGAGGCATTTCGGGGTTCGAGATGTCCCAGCAGTGAAGGGAATCCAAAAGTCCGCCGACGATCAGGTGTTTGCCATCGGCCGAAAACGTCACGCCAATCGCCAAAGGAATTTCCGCCGCCCATTGAACCACTTGGGTCGGCGGACGATTCGTTAGGCTCCATAAGGCCACTTCGTTTTGGCAAGCGCCGGCCAGCATCCGACCGTCCCGCGAAAACGCCAGCCCGTTGACCCAGTGGTGAAGGGAACCTACGCGCGCCACCCTCTGCCGCGAAGCGAGATTCCACAGATGGATCTGCCCATCGGCGCCGCCGGTCGCCAGCGTGAGTCCATCCGGTGAAAGGGCGAGACTGTGACCCGTCATGTCCCGCTTGTTCCTGAGCAGGTTTGTGTGTGCTTGCCAGCCCGCGACTTCCGTCCGACTCACGGCATCCCACAACTTTACGAACCCATCCTCGCCGATCGCGATGATGGTTTGGTCGTCCGGAGAGAAAGTGACTGCGGATATCCCGGCCTCATGGCGCCCGATCGGCGCGAGTTCGTCGCTATGGCACTGGCTCATCAAATAACGCCATTCCCAACCCCGCATGGCTCTTTGTTTGGGTGAGGCCACGATGCTTTGAAGCCGCAACCGCGCGCCGACCAAGTCATGTTGTTCCAACGCCTGGCTGGCCAACCGCACACCCAGGGCGTAGAGATTTTGCTCGTTCCGCTTCTGGGTAATTTTAATGCGCACGACCGCAATCGGTGCGCCGATGGCCACGATCAGCAAGAGCAGCAAAGCGGTCGCTAGGGCGCCAGCCAGCGCCGGCTTTCGTTTCACCCACTTGCCGGTCTTTTCCCACGGGCTCGCGGGCCGGGCCAGGATTGGCTCGCGCCGCAACCACCGCTCCAGGTCCTCGGCCAGCGCCTCGGCCGAGCCGTAACGCCGGGCCGGCTCCTTCTCCAAACATTTCAGGCAGATCGTCTCCAAATCGCGATCCACCTCGGGATTGTAAGCCGAAGGACGACGCGGCTCTTCGTCCAACACCTGCCGAATCGTTTCCAGTGACGTGCCCCCGGCAAACGGCGGAGTGCCCGTCAGAGTTTCAAACAACACCGCGCCCAAGCCGTAAACGTCGGCCGCCGTGGTAACGGCTTTCGTATCCCCACGGGCCTGCTCCGGCGACATGTAAGCCGGCGTGCCGAGTACAGCATTGGTATGCGTGAGCGTGCTGTCTTTTTGGATGAACTTGGCCAAGCCAAAATCGGTCAGGTGCGGCTCGCCTCGCGCGTCGAGCAGAATATTGCTGGGCTTGAGGTCGCGATGCAGCACGCCGCGTTGGTGCGCGAAATGCACCGCCCGTGCCACGTTGATCAGCAACAGCGCCGCGCGCCGCGTCGGCATCGGTTTGCGGCCAAGGGCTGCTCCCAGCGTCCGGCCGTCAATGAACTTCATGCTGAAAAAGTGTTGCCCGTCGTGCTCCCCAATTTCGTGGATGGGAACGATGTTCGGGTGATCCAGTCCGGCGGCGGCTTCCGCCTCGGCCTTGAACCGCTTGACCAGTTCGTGGGATGCCAACACGCCAGCGCTGATGAGTTTGATCGCAACTACCCGGTTCAACTTGACCTGTCGCGCTTTGAAGACCGTACCCATGCCGCCACGCGCAATCTCTGCCAGCAACTCGTAGTCGCCGAAGTAAAGGATTTTTGTTAAGTCGGACCAGGAGGGGGAAGCCGCCTCAATTTCGGATTTCGGGTTTCGGGTTTCGGATTTTTCAGAATGAACCTCCTCACGTCGACTGCCACCGGTCTCAGCCGGTGCGTCCAGCGCACGACGAAACTCGCAGATCGGGCAAAAGCCATCGGGGGCGCTGGCAGGCAGCACCGTCCGGCAGACTGGGCAATAATTTGCTTCGGCCACAGACCGTTAGCGTCGGTTATCCAATGGTTACTGGGAATCGGCGAGTGAAAAGTTGCGCCGTTTCGATGCAAAAGAGAGCCAAAAATAATCTCGGGCGGAAGCGCCGCAGCACGGCACCAGGGCGGAATCGGCTTCGAGCTCGCTAAAACGCGTCAACGATTTGGCTCACCCGCTGAGCATCGAGATCAGGTAACGAATTTCCTCGTCCACTTCGACAGGCGTCGCCACGGTATGGGCGATTTCTTCGCGCAGGAGTTCACGATGTCGTTGGCGGAGTCGCCAGATGGCCGACTTCACCGCACTCTCGGACAACCCCAACCTCACGGCCACTTCCGCGTATGAACATCCACCCTTTTCGCCAGGCTGAAAATGCCGCAACTCCTCGAATAATTCCGCCCGATCCGCCGCGAGATACTCCTTCCGCAGCCGTCCGACCGTTTGCTCCATGATCGTCATCGCCCAGCGCCGGTCGAACATCAATTCGGGAGTCAGGTCGGTGGCGGGTTCCGCGCCAAACCGCTCCTCCGCAAATTCCGCATCCAGCGAAATAATTATCTGGCCCCCGCCCCGCTTCTGGGATTGGCGTTTTTTGCGTTCGTCCGACAGAAAATTTTTCAACCGCGTCAACAAGAACGAACGGAATCGCCCGCGCTCGGGATTGGCCACGCGGAGGCCACGATTTTCGAGTAACGCCGCAAAAAAAGCCTGGGTCAGGTCTTCGGCGTCGTGGGGATTGCAGTTTTGCCGCCGGACAAAAGCATAGAGCGGATACCAATAAGCGCGACACAACTTCTCCAAAGCCACGCGCGCGCCTGGCCGCGTGCTGTGTCCCGCTGACAGCACCACGCTCCAATGGGTAGTGGCGAAGTGCTGGCCCGGGGTCGCCGGCGTTTCCTGTGGATCGCTGCCAGACATGCTGGTTGCAGACTATCGCTGTGACCTAGCGCGGGAAAGCACGAATCCGCAACTCAAATTGAACCGGGGCTTTAAAAACTGGTCCCGGAGGGGAGTTTCCTGAACTCCATGGGTTGCCGAGGATCGCTCGGCTGAAAAATCCAAACTATTATGTAATCTCTGCTCTTTTTTGCTGTAGTACACGAGTGAAGATCATAAACCAAAGCGGAACCATTTTTCGCCGGATCGCACGCGGTGGATTCACACGGCGCTGACGGTTTTCGCGAGGCTGAGATTATTGAATCAATGGCAGTGCTTGGGGTTAAAGCCCTGCGTAGTCGGCCGGGTGTAACCGATTTAAGTCTGGAAACCAAAATAGGATCCGATCTTGGGAGCAGAACAACAACGAACAAAATGAAAGGAATAAATTATGAACAAAGAGTGCGACGCATCACTCGCCACCCGCGACCGCCAATCGGACGGTGAGGCAGTCAAGACGCAGTTACAAATGAGCAGCCGAACAAACCGGAAGCACCTCACCCACTGCCGCTCGCTTGGGAGAGCGATACCACGGCTGCTGGTCCTCCCGCTCGCCTGCCTCGCTACCTTGGCGGGAGCCGTCCATTGGGCCGCGGCCGAAGACCGGGTGCGTTTTCAAGAGTCTTTTCAAGCCCAGGCCATCAGTTACACCGACAATGGCGACGGTACTTCGGATCAGCTTTTTTATGGCACTGGGACGATCCAACCCGGGGGTGCGGCTCAGACGCTGATTTATGTCCATAGCGGAAATACTTTCTATGACGTTGGTACCGGTGCTTGGTTGACGCCGCTCAGTGGGACCAGAATTATTGCTACCGCGAACAACGATCGACTCTACACTACCTTCACTGGGCTTGACGGCCCAAGCGGCTTTCAGGTAACGCAGCAGATCGCTGGTGGCACGGGAGCATTTCGTGGTGCGACTGGGCAATTACAAGGTTCCGGACAGGGTGACGGGCAGGGAAACATTTCGTTCGCCAGCTCAGGGACCATCAAGTTCGTCGAAATCGAGGACGAAGGCGGGCGGATTGTCGTCAGCATCAATGACCGGGCGGTGGGCCCGCCCGTGGTTCAGGTGAAGGGAGCACCGAATGGGTACGACATCAACACCGGGCCGCTAGTGAACAACCCGGCCGTGGAGGATGGTGCGCTCATCACGCTTTTTGGAGTGGACACCTACGGCGCCATGGCGG
Organism: Verrucomicrobiota bacterium; assembly: GCA_025350905.1. Taxonomy (GTDB): domain Bacteria; phylum Verrucomicrobiota; class Verrucomicrobiia; order Limisphaerales; family JADLHS01; genus JADLHS01. The sequence continues at coordinate 6,841 of JANXWY010000136.1, read as the reverse complement.
ATTGGGGCGGCCGCTTTGTGGACCCGAGTTTGGGGGCCAACGCGTTTAACAATGCGCTGGACATCGTTTGGGTTCAGCACGACTACGACGGGCCTTTCTTTGGCGGGGATCTCCAAATCGGGTTTAATAGCGCCTTCCCGGGCGTTCACTACAGTAATCCAGAGATTCACGGCGACGAAAACCTTGGCCCCGTATCGTCCAAATGGAAAACGATCCATTCGAGCTCCACCTTGGTGATCAAGTTCAAAGGCCCGGAAAACTGACCGAAGGACCGATGATACCACTCGAATCCGAACGAGGTGGAAACGGAATGGCCCTCCGGTAACTAAAGCCTTGGCGCTGCCTGTGCCTCGCACTACGGCCAGCAACCATGAATGGTTCCGGTTGAACTCGGAATGCGAGTGAGAATCGAAAAACTTTGCCCGGGGCGGTGCGTAGAATTGCGCGCCTGGCCCGGGTGAGAAAAACCGCAAAAACAAACAACCAACAGATCCAGGCTAAACGCCTGAAGAGGATAAAGAACTATGAAAATAACCCATTGGATTCTTCGGTCGAGCGCCCTCGCGCTGGTCATGTTGCTGCCGGGCCGACTCATGGCGGGCCCCACCGTCGTTCGCATCGACGGGTCAGAAGGTGGCTCGCCCACGGTCGAAGTCTTTAACTCGGAGAATTATAACCTCTACATCGGACCGATCGTCAATAATCCCGCCTCGGACTATGGCGCGCTCATAAACCTGCTGGGGGTGGATAACCTGTATGAAGTGTACCCGAACCAGATCCCCAACCAGGGTTGGCGATTCACCGATCCAAAGGCGCCGGACCCGACGCATGCTGCCCTGTATATTGTCTGGATCGAACACGACGATTACGGCCCTTTGTACAGTGGCGATTTCCGAGTCGGCTATAATAAGCACAAGCCCGGCACCGGTTGGTATGGCACTCCCGGCCCCAACCCTCCGCCGGGTGCCGATGTGAACGCCGGCCCCGTGCCGAGCCGGTGGGTGACATTGTATTCAGATTTAAACCTGGTCCTGCAATTTAGAGGCGCTGAACAAAAAAACGGTCGCTAAAGTTTCGCGTCCAGTTCCCTTTGGACGACCAACAAACCTGGCCCAGCCTTGAAGCACTCCATTTAGCCAGCCGTTTCACACGGTTCCCGGTGCGACTTACCTCGCACCGGGAGTTGATGGTTCTTTCAGCGAGGCAAACGAAGTTAGCCGCATATCACCTTTGAGGGTGCGTAGATGGCATACCACTTCAGACCGTCCTCTAGTTTTTGAGGGCGCAGGCAGCAGGTTTTCGCCGCAATAATTTTCAACCTAGATGTAACCTTGGCTGCAATTTCCGGTAGTACAGGGTTGACGCGCAACGAAAATTTTGAACCCAGCCGTTCAAAACTGCACTCCGCCACGAGGGCGTGGGATTCAGCCAGAAAGCAATTAAACATCTGCCTGACCTGTCGAACGACAAAATGCAGCGAAGGTTTTTAAACCCAGATTTACGGGCGGACGCCGAACGGGGCTCAGTCCTTGAAAACAACAACCACAACTACAACCAAAAACAACGACCGGTTATGAAAAACACCTATAGCTACCTACTGGCCCTGACCGCAGTCCTGTCCTTCACAGCCACGCCAGCCCGGGCCGATAAACCCGGGCGCAGAAATTACACTGTGCAACGGATCCATGCGGAGGCGGGGCATAAAAGCCATGCCCCAGTCATTGATGGAGAAAAATCACACGACGAATGGAGTGGTGCGAGTGACCCCGCCGATGGATTCACCCTGATGCGGGAGTGGCCACGGCCCGACAACCAGCAGTTACGGTTCCGGATGCTGTGGGATGACGAGGCTTTGTACATTTTGGGAGAAATTGACTATGCCGGGTGGCAGTCGCCCACCGATTATTACTGGGATCCCCCGTACGACGGGACGCAGGACACGGTGAACCTTTACCTTAATCCCAAGCCGAGTGCGGTGGTGATGGACAGCACCGACCCGGACTGGTGCCAGCCGTGTCGGGCGGATGGTTATCAAATTGCCTGGCACATCGACCAGGGGTTTGCCCGCCGCAACCCGGTCCGAACGGGCGATTACGTGATGGGACTCTTTCTCGAAGCCCATACGGGATACATTTTTGGCAACGAAGGCAATTGGTCGGTAAACGATTCCTGCCCGCCCAACTACAACTATCGTGATTGTGATCATCCGGGAATTCAAATCGCCCAGCATGCCGGCCCCAAAGGCTGTGTGTTCGAGATGCGAATTGCCTGGGAAGAATTCAATGCGCCCGACAGCGCGCCGTGGGCCGCCCCGTCCACCCTCTTTCACCCGTTCGCGCCGAAGCCAGGCGAGCAGTGGGCGTTCGAATGGGGTCAAATCACCACCGACCCGAATAATTTCCTGCCGAGTTGGTCGGACGCCAAAGCCCAAGCCCAAGGCGTGACGCGTTGGTTTTTCGCGCAATGGCCACACGGAACGATTACGTTCAAAGGGGAAGACTAAAGCAAACCGTGCGATTAGCCGGCTAGTCGCCTCTTAGGCACCCGCCGAAAGGTCGCTCTGCCCCCGGCCCTGGTTTGATGGCTCTCGGAAAAGTTGTGCCGAGAGCCATCCCGGTTTTGTGCCGATGGGGACGTACCGATGTCCTGGGCGGTCCGCGAAGGCATCCGCATGCCGGCCGGCATCATCGCCAACTCTTCATTCAGAAATAAAATCAAGTTGCATTTCGTCGCCGACAAATTCACGCTGCCGGCCCAAATGCGACCAATCAATACAAGGTTATTTCCTGGTTCCCGGTGGAGCCTCCGGATTTACGACCTGGGTTTCATTTGTCTAACTTGCGCCCTACTGGTTATGAATGCCGGCTCGGCGACGGCGCAAAGGGTGCCCCAGTTGATCAAACAGGTGACGGTATTTCGAGAGGACGGCCGTTTCGCCGGTTGGCCGGCCAACCATGGCGCGTGGTCGTGGGGCAACGAAATGCTGGTCGGTTTCGAGGTCGGCTATTTCCATCGGATCAGCAAGGATGAACACGCGATTGATTACGATCGGCCGGCGGAGCACGTCCTGGCCCGCAGTCTCGATGGCGGCGAAACGTGGCACCTCGAAAAACCTGAAGGCCTCCGACCCCCACCAGGTGAGCTGGTGGCCGGGGTGCCCACGGGCACCGGCGGCAAACCTTTGACGGATTGTCCCGGCGGAATTGATTTCACCAACCCGGATTTTATTCTTACGGCACGCATGACCAGTGTGGACGCCGGCCAGTCCCGCTTCTACACCTCGCTGGATCGCGGACACCATTGGGACGGACCATTCAAGTTGCCCGACTTTGGCCAGACGGGCATTGCCGCCCGCACGGATTACCTGATCAACGGTCCCCATGACCTAACACTGTTCTTGACGGCGGCAAAAAGGAACCGATTGGAAGGGCGCGTCATTTGCGTGCGCACCCGTGACGGCGCGAAGTCCTGGGATTTTGTGTCCTTCATTTGCCCGGAGCCAAAATGGAAAAAGGATTACGCCATCATGCCATCGTCGGTGCGTTTGCAGGACGGAACTATTCTCACCGCGATTCGTTACAACCAGCGCAATGACCTTTACGTCTCCCATGATGATGGGAAGAGTTGGAAATTCCTGAGTCGTCCCGTTCTCAAGGTGGAAAATCCCCCCAGCCTGACGCAATTGCGGGACGGCCGATTGGCCATAACTTACGGGCACCGCTATAAACCGTTCGGCATCCGCGCGCGCTTGAGCGCTGACCAAGGAAAAACCTGGAGCCGAGAAATCGTGCTCCGCGACGATGGGGGCTGTTGGGACCTGGGCTACCCGCGGACCCTGCGGCGACCCGATGGCAAGCTGGTGACGATTTACTATTACAACGAGAATGAAAATCGCGAACGCTTCATCGGCGCGACCATCTGGGATGCCGGGGAATGCTTGCCCCAGTAACGCGTGACTCTCAGGTGCAACTAACCAAAAAGCCGGGCGTCATCCTCGATGAACGTTTCATCCAGTCCGCACTGGATCCGCGTCTGCGTTGGTTAAATCCGCCACCGACCTGGGCGGTGGACCCGTCGCGGCCCGCATTAGTCGTGCAACCAGCCGCCCGGACCGACTTCTGGCAGCAAACGCACTACGGTTTCCGAGCCGACAGTGGTCACTTTCTCTTTGCCGAAATTTCCGGTGATTTTACGATCACCACCAAAGTCCGCTACCAGCCCGTGGATCAGTATGATCAGGCGGGCCTGATGATCCGGGTCGATGCCAACTGTTGGATCAAAACTTCGGTTGAATATGAACCCAGCGGCCCAGCCAAGCTTGGCGCGGTGGTTACCAATCGGGGCTTTTCGGACTGGTCCGTGCAAGACTTTCCACGGGCGGCCCGCGAGATTGGCCTGCGAATTCGCAAAGCGGCGCAGGACTTCACCCTCGAATTTTCCGCAATGGAATCTATTGACTGGCGCCTCCTGCGGCTGACGCATTTGCCCATTGCGAACGTTGCGCCGCTGTCTTGCGGGCTCTACGCGTGCTGCCCCAAAGGCGATGGCTTCCGCGCTGAATTTGAGTTCTTGGAGATTGTCCGCAACGTTGACTGAACGTCTTCAACCATCCATGACCCAAACCACCCACGCAACGCGGCCGACCGTCGTCGGCATCATCCCGGCCCGCTACGGCTCGACGCGACTCCCCGGCAAAGCGCTGGAGCTGATTGCGGGCAAGCCGATGATTCAACGGGTCCTCGAACGCTGCCAGCTCGCACCCTGCCTCGACTCCGTGTGGGTCGCGACGGATGATGAACGCATTGCCCGGACCGTGGAAGCCGTGGGTGGTAGGGTGATCATGACTTCGCCGCATCACCCCAGTGGCACGGACCGACTGGCCGAAGCCGTGACGAAGCTCGAGGCGGCCATCGTGGTCAACCTCCAAGGTGACCAACCGTTTCTGGATGCGGAGATGATCGCGGAAGCGTTGCAACCGCTGTTGGAGGACCCCACGCTGCCGATGGCGACCCTCATGCATCCCATCGCCCGGCGGGAGGATTTCGCCAACCCCGCCGTGGTGAAAGTCGTGGTGGACCGCGCCGGCAACGCGCTCTATTTTTCGCGCTCCCTCATCCCCTATCCGCGACAGGAATTGCCCCACCCGGTGTTCGAACATGTGGGGCTTTACGTTTATCGCCGCGAATTCCTGCTCACCCTGGCCCGCCTGGCGCCGACCGCGCTCGAGCAGATTGAATCGCTCGAACAGCTCCGGGTGTTGGAACACGGTTACAAACTTCGCGTCGTGGAGACCCGCGCCCAAGACCATGCCTTCACGGGCTTCAGTGTCGACACAGCGGAGGATGTGGTTCGCGCGGAAGCGATGCTGCACGAACGGGGGCTAACCTAAACCCGCAACCCAGAATTCAACGAATGATCATCGACGACTTGCTCCTGCAATCCTTGTTCGACGAGCTCCCGGCTGCGACGCAGACACGCTTCGAGGAAGCCGTCGGCCACATTGTAGCCGCCAAGCAACGCGGCGGCAAGGTGGTGGTGATCACCGGCAGCGGGCCGAACATCCATGAAGGCGTCACCACTTTGATCGCGGAGCTGATGCGGGCCGGCCTGGTGGACGGGGTGACCACCAGTTCAGCCGTGGTCTCCCACGAAATGGGCGGCACGCTCGACCTGGTAAAGCGTTGCCCCAGCGAATCCTTGGAACTGCCCGCCGCCATCCTGCCGCGCGGTGGCGAGTTTGAATTGACCCTGATGGAGGACGCTGCGATCCGGGCCATTGGCCACCATACTCCGATTGATTGGATCTTGATCGAGAAGTTGAAGCGCTTGCCCGGCAAAACGATCATCAAGGCCGCCGGCAACCTCGGTTATCCCATGGGTTTGTGGTTGGAACATTTCGCCCAGGAAATTCTCACCTTGGCGCGCGAACATGGCCGATCGTTTGAAGCGGTGGCCGGACTGGGCGCGGATGAACGCACCATGATCGGCATCGGCGCCCGACGCGGCCTGCCCGTCTTGGTCACGATTCCTCAGCTCGTGGGGGGCGGCGCGGTGGGCTTGTGCATTGGCGACAGTCTCACGCTCACCGAGCGCGCCAGTCGGCTGGCGCATTTGCTCGCCACGGCGGACGTGATCATTGAATCCGGCGTCGCGTTGACCCAGGAGATCCATGACGGGCCCTTTGAAACCTATACCGGACACGGTTTGTGGTCCGCGTGGCAGGGCCATTACAGTTACAGCCTGGCGGGCAAGACCCTCATCCGCATTGATCTCGATCCGGCGCTGGAACACGTTTGGGAAATTGAACGCGGCGCCGGCGCGGTGCAGCAGGCCATCGCGGATGGGCTGCCCAAAACCAAAGTCTTCAAGGTGCCGTTTCGCATGGAGATGTCCGGCTTTGCGCGCCACGAAGGCAGCCTGCCCTTGATTGGCGACTTGGGCAGCATCTGGCCGCTGCTGGCCTGGAAATGCGCGGGGGCGCTGGGCCTCGATTTGCAATTTCTCTCGTATCCCCAGCAAACGGAGCCAGGCAAAGCGATGCGTGATAAGATTGTGCGCGAGGTAAAACCACTAAACCGTGAGCGAATGCTGCAAGCGCTGCGTGCCAGCGAAATGAGACCCGATCGATGAGTTCGTTGCGCTGGCTCGACCTGCTGGTCATCGGCCTTTACTTCGCCGCGATGGTGGTGGTGGGTTGGCTCTTCTCGCGGCGGGTCAAAACGACCGAGGATTATTTTGTCGGCAACCGCTCCTATCCCGGCTGGGTAGCCGGCGTCTCCCTGTTCGGGGCGCAGATCAGCTCCATTACTTTCGTTGCCTATCCCGCCGACGCTTTCAAAAC
>JANXWY010000094.1 GCA_025350905.1 Verrucomicrobiota bacterium | reverse complement strand
GCATTGGACGTTACCGAGCGTACAGAAATTTCGGACGCCGATCCGGGCGGCAAGATGCCGCCCTCTACGGCCGGCAGGATGCCCGCCGCTACGAAGTTCGTGTTGATGACGATACGGCGACTGCGGTAGCCAAAGGCGGCCCAGCCGTTGGTTGCGCGGAAGACGCCTTGCGCGGCGAGCTGGCGCGTGCGCATTTCTTCGTTGCCCCAGAACACGTCGCACTGCGGATGACTGCGCTCGGCGAGCAACCGATTCGCAAGCCCGACGGTCTTCACCGCTTCGCTGTCATAGACGGCTTTGACCTTGATGCCGGTTTCCTTCTCGAACGCACGCAGAATCGGCTCGGCATAGACCTGGTCTTGCGCGGCGTAAGCTACAACCAGACGTGAATGGTCCGTCGCACTAACAGGTCTCAACAGGAAAAACAAAAACAATGCGAACAATGGCAATAGCACAACCCAGAACAGAGCGTTGCCGAATGCCGCTATTATTTGCTGAAAGATACTTGGCTTGGAGACGTTCACACCGTCCTCCAACGTTGATTGCCGTGCTCGCGGATAGCTCCGTCAGGAGCGTCATATTTGTAGTCATCGCCCCCGCCAACGAAACAAAGCTCCGTAGGAGCGGCATCTCGAAACGTGTGCTTCAAGTACCGGCGCAGGGTTTCCCAAATGATGCCGCCCCTACGGGGCTTGAAATTCATGGCGGATACGTGGGCTACAAAGATTTCGCTCCTAACGGAGCTACGCGATGCACTGGGAAAGATTTGAGCCTCGTTACCTCGGCGGCTACGAAATGAACGCTCCGCCTCCTCGCGTCGACGGCCAGGAGTCGCGGCGGCGACTTCAGCAATCGTCAATCGTAAATCGTAAATCATAAATGCCTACACCGTCCTCCGGTGATACCACCACCACTCAAACAACAGCACCGCCAGCCCGATGGCGGCGAGCGTGCGCCAAAGTTCCATGTTCGTGCGTTGCACGGTCGTGGCGGTGACACGGGTGTATTCGCCGAATTTCAATTCGTCGCTCGGACGAATGTTGCTCTCGGCGGAGTCCAACAAGTCAGCGCAGAAGGTGACTTGGTTTGTCCCAGCACGTAGGTGATAGATGCCTTGCTTCGCGGTGTCGCCGAAGACGACTTCATTCGCGCCTTCAACATTCAGTTGTCTCGTCGAGCCATCGGGCAATTTCACTTCGGCGGTCTTGATCGGTTCAGCGAGCGCCAGGCGGAATGGATCGCCGGGTTTGATGAGCAGCTGGGAATTTTTTGCGTTGGCGGGATTAAGCCAGTCCACGGCGTTAGCAATGAAGATCGGGAACGACACCCGCAACGGCCAGTTGCTCTCCAGCGGATCGAAACCCACCCACACGATGCGTTGCCGGCCCAGGTCGCCCGCGAGGATGAGCGGCGCTTGTGGCGCTTCGAGGATCGAGACGGCCCACGTCGGTGCGCGCGCGGTGAGGCTCTGCACGATCTGCACGTTGTCGAATCCGGCGTAGCGCAACAGCGGGTGCGTGGATTTCCAGTCCACAATCACCGGTCCTTCCACGTTGGCGACGCTCTCGATCCAGTTCGTGTTCACGGTGCGAAACGCGAGCACGTTGCCCTTCGGCCACGCGGTCGGCACGACACCGTCCAGCACAATGAAATCGAACCCTTGGCCGGCGTCGGTCAGGTCATTTGCCACCGCCAGTTGCACGTTGGCCGCGGCGCGCAACGCTTTTTCGAGCAACCGATTTCCGCGTGTGACGAGCAAAACGTTCACGGGCTTGGGCAACAGACTCACGATGGATGCTTCGTTGTCGGCGGCCAAATCATCCTTGCTCGTGAGGCGGACGGTGAACACGCCGTCCTTCGCCTGCGACGCTTTGAAGACTTGGGGCTCGGCCTGGCCGCCGGGAATCGTGAGCGGGCGCGTGTCGAGCAACTGACCGTCAAACAAAAGTTCAAGATCGGCGCTCATCGTGTTCGACGAGAAATTCCCGACGCTGGTATAGATGGCCCGTTGGGTGGCGTCCTCGGGATTCGCGCGGGCGTCGAGCGCGGTAATGCCGAGATTATCCGCGCGCTGACCGACCTTGTGATAGATGAGCGGCAGCGCCTTGTTCTCGAAGTCGCTCAACTCCGGCACCGCGCCATCGCTGAAGAGGTGAATCTCCGCGCTGCGCCGATCGCGCACGAGCGCTTCGGCCATCTTGAGCGCCGGGCCGAGCCGCGTGGGCGAATCCGACGGCGCACACGCCTGCAATGCGCGGCGCAATACGGCCTTCTCGCTCGTGGCGGATTGTTTGACTTCGGCGTTGGCCCCCGCGAGCAGCACCACCATCTGATCGGTTGGTTCGAGACTGTCCACCCACTTGACCGCTTCGAAACGGGCTTTCTCGAAGCGCGAAGGCGATTCGTCCACGGCCTGCATGGAAGCCGAGCCGTCGAGGACAATGATGCGCAATTGGGCCGGCTTGGCAGTGGTGGCAAAGTACGGTCGCGACAACGCCAGCACGGCGAGCGCGAGTAGCAGGATTTGCAGATAGAGCAGCCAGTTCTTGCGCAACTTCTGAAACGGCGCGCTGGCCTGGGTGTCGGCAAGAAATTTTTGCCAGAGCAGAGTGCTGGAGACGAGTTTCACCACGCGCTTGCGCTTGAGCAGGTAAAACACGATCACCACCGGGATGCTGGCGGCGAAGCCGAAGGCGAGGGGGGCCAAGAAACTCATGCGCAACCTCCGGCTTGGGTCGCGAAGCGACGATGGAAATTAGCCAGCCACAAAGTGGCTGGTAGGATGCGTGGAAAAATATTCCGTCCCGGAGGGACGGCGGAAACTTCCCGTGTCCCTCCGGGACAAATTTTCATCCCGCAAAACCAGCCACTTCGTGGCTGGCTAATTTCCGGAGGCCCTCCGGGCCAATCCTGCGCCGTAATTCGGGGCGTTCGTTCTGCCAAAGAAAGCAATTCAGCCGTCGGATTTCGGATTTCGAATTTCGGATTTTCCTTCACCCCCACACCTCCGACTTTCTCAGTTGCTTGAGGAGCAAATCCTGAAGGTCCATGTTGGACGATGCCATGAAGAAGTTGATGCCGCGTTTAGTCGTGTACTCGCGCAGGCGCTGGATGAAATTCTGCACGGTCTGCTGATACGCCTTCATGCGATAGCGACCGAACGTGACCTCCTGCAAACCGCCGCTCTCGGAATCCACGAGCCGCAGATCGCCGAAGGTGGTGGGCGCGAGTTCTTCGGGCGCGAGAATCTGAACGACATTCACCTGAAAGCCACGACCGACGAGTGCGGTCAGCCCGGCCTCGTAACCGGCCGGATCCAAAAAATCACTGAGGACGATGGCGAGGCCGGATTGGCGGGCTTCCAGTGCGCCGCGCCGCAACGCCTCGTTCAAGTCCGCGCCCCCGGCGGCGGTCAAGGCGTTGAGGTTTTGGAAGAACTGCATCGCAGATTTCTTGCTGCGCACGGAACGGAGCGCACCTTCAATTGCCGATTGCCGATTGCCGATTGCCGATTGTTCGACGTTGGAAGTTGGAAGTTGGGCGTTGGATGTTTCCGTCTTTCCCCCGTCCCTGACCGCCGCATTCGGAAACGGCACGACGCTGACGCGATCAAAGCCGCACAGCGCCACGTAGCCGATGGCGGCGGCGACCTGGCGGGCGAAATCGAATTTGCTCCTGTGGCCGTGCGCCAGCACCTCGCCGAAGGTCATGGACTCGCTGGCATCCAGGAAAATGCGCACGGGCAGTTCGCGTTCCTCCTCGTACAGCTTGAGGAAGAGTTTATCGAGGCGACCGAAGAGATTCCAGTCGAGGTAGCGGAAATCGTCGCCGGGCACGTAGCTGCGGTGGTCGGCGAACTCCACGGATTGCCCGCGCGCCCGACTGCGACGCTCGCCCTTGGCGCTACTCTTGGCACGCCGCGCGGCGAGCAATTGGAATTGCTCAAGGCGGCGCAGGAGTTCGGGGGTGAGCAATGACATGGGAATTAAGAAGGCAAGGGAGCAAAGGCGGAAGGCAGAGGAATGAACGGCAGGGGAATTGGAAAACAGAATTCTCCTGACTTGGTTTTAATTCCTCTGCCGTTCATTCCCCTGCCTTGATTTCCTGCGGGATGGTTCTTTGAAACAAGATTTGTGTGACGCTCGCCCTCACCCTGGCCCTCTCCCCCGGGGAGAGGGAATAGCGAGCGGACGCGCTGGGATGATTCGGAAGCCGGATTGCCTGTCGCTGCTGGTTGGTGGTTCGCGGGAGAAAACTGCCGAGGGACGGACGGCTGGCGTTGGCTCAACACGCGGCAAAGGATTCTCCCTCTCCTGGGGGAGAGGGCCGGGGTGAGGGCGGGCGTGGCAACCAAATTCATTTCGGCCATGATCTAGTCCTTCCGAGCGATGCCGAGACGATGACCGAGATCAGCGTGACTGCACGTCGTATCTTCATCGACGGATCCGATAATGTAAGTCCCGCCACGCGGGCATTGAAGTGCATGCTTGATATATTTACCTTCGCCAAACAGGTCGGATTCAGCCGGAACATTAGTGGCTGCTTTTCCTTGTTCTGCGGCCCATTGAGTCTTGGCTTGCTGGACCACTTTCATGTTGTTGATGCATGCATTCCGCTGCGCGTATGGCCTCGCTGGAATAAGGCTAGGGGTAACGATGGTGGCACCGAGGAGAAAAACCAAAGCGAGAGAAACTGCCAAGGCCACCTTTTTGCGAAAGCACATCACACCCGCAATTGCCAAGACTAATGCGACGAGCATCAAGTAACGCCCTGCTTCAGCCGGTCCTTGAAAATGCTTGATTAGGAAATCCTCGAACATGCGCGGCGGCTAAACGTTCACCATCTCCGCGCTCACCGGCACGTCGCGCAAGATTTGTTCGATGATGTGGTCAGTGGTGATGCCTTCGGCTTCGGCTTCGAAATTCGGGATGAGGCGGTGGCGCAGCGCGGGCAGCGCGGCGGATTGGAGGTCCTCGAAGCTGACGTTGAACCGGCCCTGCGCCAGCGCGCGGACTTTGCCAGCGAGGATGAGGGTTTGCGCGCCGCGCGGGCTGCTGCCGAAGCGCAGGTACTGGTTCGCAATCGGGGCGGCAGTATCGGTCTTGGGATGGGTGGCGAGTACGAGGCGCACGGCGTAATCCTTCACGTGCGACGCCACCGGGACTTCGCGCACAAGCTTCATGAGTTCGCTGAGCGCTTCGCGGGTCAAAACTTTGTTCACCTCGGTCTTCGTGCCGGTGGTGGTGCGGTTGATGACTTCGGTCAACTCAGCCGCATTCGGATAGCCGACGATGATCTTGAAGAAGAAGCGGTCGAGTTGCGCCTCGGGCAGCGGATAGGTGCCTTCCTGGTCAATCGGGTTTTGCGTGGCCATGACGAAGAAGGGTTCGCCGAGTTTGCGGAGTTCGCCGCCGGCGGTGACCTGTTTTTCCTGCATGGCTTCCAGCATGGCGGATTGGGTTTTGGGTGTGGCGCGATTGATTTCGTCGGCGAGAATCAGGTGCGCGAAGATGGGGCCGCGTTGGAACTCAAAAGCACGTTTGCCTGCGTCGGTTTCCATGACGAGGTTCGTGCCCAGGATGTCGGCGGGCATGAGGTCGGGCGTGAACTGGATGCGATTGAACGGCATGTCGAGGACCTCGCCGAGCGTGCGAATGAGAAGTGTCTTGCCGAGGCCGGGCACGCCTTCGAGCAACACATGCCCGCCGCCGAAGAGCGCGATGAGGGTGTTCTCGACGATGGCCGTGTGGCCGACGATGACTTTGCCGATCTCGGCCTGGAGCGCGGCGTAGGTGTCACGAAAGGATTGGATTTGGGATTCAGTGCTCATATTGGATAAAAGCCAAAACTCAAAAACTCAGAAAAGATTTTCCGGAAACAGCAAAAAAATTTGTCGCCTTCCGGTGGTTTGCTTTTTGAGTTTATGAGTTTCGGCTTGAGTCAGGTTTTCATTGAGAGTTGTCCGGCTTGCTTCGGTAACGAAATGTGTCCTCCGGACCAACGCGTTTCATAGTGAGCGGCATGGAGGCGGAATTCAACAACAAGGCGTCATGCTTACGGGCAGCTTTCAGATACGAGCGGACAATTACAAAGAAAATGGGATCCAGTTCACTCACGGTTTTGTTTTCGACGATCAGGCAATCCGCGACCAGCAAATCAAGACGATGTTCACCAACCTTTCTGCCGAGGTAAAGGATCGGTATGGTTTTCTGCTGTTCAAATCGAATTCCCTGGTGCTCAAACTCCACGGTCATCGCTGCTTCGTATACCGATTCGATATAACCCGGACCCAATTCGCGGTGAACATTGATGGCCGCACCGATCACTTTCCGAATCAATTCCTCAACATCCACGGTTTGGCCTCTTGGTTAAGCTCAAATTCGAAAACTCATAAAACGGACTTGGCCACGGCCATCTCTCAATTATGTTTCCTTTCCATAATCCACTCTTTGAGTTTCTGAGTTTTGGCTTCTGTTTTCCGACTACTTTTTGAGATCGTCGAAGTAGTCCTTCACCGCACCTTGATACGCACGCGGGACTTTCTCCTGGCTCAGGGCGCTTTGGGCATCGGCTTGCGCGGCGGTGGTCGCTTCTTCGTAGGCAACCTTACTGGTGCCTTTGATACTGACGCCTTTCAAGGTGATGCTCGGCATCTGGCCACCGGGGGTGAACTGGCCTTTCACTTTGGTCGGTTGAAGTTTGCCGGCGAGATCGCCTTGCTCCCGATCCGTCAATCCGCGACCCGCCTGGTTGCGATCATTGAGGGCGGAATTGTCGGCGTGCGCGGTCCAGTCGCCGTTCTCGACCCATTCGCCACCTTCCTGGCCCCAGGTGCCCACCCCACCGCCGGGATTTTTGCCGAACGGATTGTAGCCGGGTTTCTGGCCCTGACCCATCCCCCAACCTTTGCACTGGCCGATGCACATTGAAGCCTTGTCGAGTTTGTCGAGCGCCGCCATCAACGATTGGGCATCGTTCATCTGTTGCAGGAGATTTTCCAATTCCTTGGCGGCATCAGCGAGGGATTGCGAGGCGTTGGGTTTGTCGCCCTGCTGCATTTGCTTTGCGCCTTGCTTCAACAAATCCGCCACCTTGCCGTATTCACTGGCGGCGGGCAGTGCTTTGGAGACTTCTTCAAGAATCTTCTGTTGTTGCGCCGCGCTCAATTTTGCAGACTTTAATTCCTCGGACAACTTCTTCAACGTGGCGGCGGCGGCTTCAGCCTGGCCGTTCTTGAGTTGCTCGGCCAAATCCTTGCCGAGCTTCTCCGACTGGGCTTGCGCTTGCATCGCTTCGAGCTTGTGCTTCAGGTCGCGCAGTTTTTCAATATCGGTCAGGGCGGCGTCGAGGTCTTTCAGGAAACGATCGGTTTGGTTCGCCGCGAGCGCGGCGATGGCTTCGTCCAATTGTGGCAACCCGACGCCAGCCTCCGCCGCCTGCTGTGATAACGACGACAGCTCGGCCGAAAGTTTCTGGCGCTCGGCGTCCGCCGCGTCGCCCGTTTTGTCGGCCAACGACTTGGCGGCCTCCTGCATTTTCTCCAAATTCTTTTGCAACTTGTCCAACGCATCGGGATTACCGGCCTGCGAGCTCAGTTGTTTTTGCAACGACTCCATTTGCTTCTGGAGGCCAGCAGTCTCCGCGTTCTTGCCACCGGGGGAACGAGCCGCCTGTTCCAATTTCTTAAGCGCGGGGTCTTTGGCGAGGTCCTTCAACTCGTTCTTGAGCTTGTCGCTGGCGCTGGCGAGGTCTTTGAGCGCGTCGCTGCGCGTGAGCGACATTTTCTCCAGCTTCTCCCCGAGTTCAGTGACGGCCTCCAATGATTTCTTCGTCGTTTCGAGGGCGGGCGGGCGTTGCTGCAGTTCGCGCCGGGTCAGGTCGGCGACCTGTTTGCCGGCTTCCTTGATGACCTTGGCATCGGCCTGCTTTTGAACGAAAGCTTTGCCGCGGTATTCGGGAACGAATCCCAATCCCGCAGCGAGCACGAGAATCACCACCGCCCATCGTGCCGCCTGGCTCAAACTAAAAGGAACGAGTTTGCGCGGGTCAATTTCATTCGCGTGACTGACGGCATCGGTCATGACCAGGTCCCGCCAGGTGCCGGAGTTTTCGTCCCCGGAAAACTCCAGCGCGGTACTCAGGCGCTCCTTGAGGTTTTGTTTCACATCCACCCAGCGGGCGGTTTCGGCAAGACTGGGCTTGCGCCAGCCGCCAATCGTGACGCCAGCCAGCGCACAGAGGCAGGCGGCCAGACCGGACCAATAAAGTGTTGCGGCCGGAACGGGCGCGAGTTTGAAAACCAAAAGGGCGACGAGATAAAGCAGCGCGCCGACGAGGAGCCCCCGCCACAGCCCGCGTAGCGCGCGCTCCCGACGCCGGCGTCGGGCCGCCCGTTCGAGGGTGTCCTGAATGATCTGGAGTTCGCCCATGGTTGCTGGACTCAACTTGCCCCAGACACCGTGTTTTGGCGAGCCCATTCGGCAATTTCATTCGCGCCAGTAGTCCGCCGTTAATCGCCGAGGAGTAAACTTGAAATCACTTTTCCCCGACCCATAATGCCGCCGCGATGACGCGGAAAATAAAACCCACGACCCAAGGCTCCACCGCCCTGATCCTGGGCGTTGGCGCTTTCGCGCACAGCATCGGTACTGCCCTCACCGACGCGGGCGCATCCGTCGCGACCTATCTCACGCGCAACTATGGCCACTATTCGCCCACGCTGGTGGGGCCGACGTTCACCCGCGAGGCGTTTCCCAATCCCTGCCCGCTTATTAAAGCCCGGGGCATCGACCTCGTGATCCCGCAGTCCATTGATTGGGCGCAAGCGCCGTGGGCCGGGGAATTAGAAAAGACCGGCGTGGGCATTTTTTGTCCCACCGGCGAGGCGCTGCGGATTGAGCGCGAGCGCGATTTTGCCCGTAAACTTTGCGGCGATTTCAAAATCCCTTTCCCCAAATCGTTCGTGGCTCGCAACCGGCTCGAGGCGGAAAAAATCCTCGCCCGTCAGCCGCGGCCATTCGTCATCAAGAATCCGCTCTGCTCGCCGACGAGCCCGATTCACACGATCCTGTGTGAGACAGTGGCCGACACGCGCGCCTGGTTGCGACAGGTGAACTACGCCGAGGGTGTTTTCCTTCAGGAATATCTGGGCCGCGCCGAGGCGGGCCACATTGTCCTCGTCAGCGGCGGCGAAATTCATTCCCTGGTCACGAACCAGGAATACAAATATGCCTTCAACGGCAACCTGGGCATCGTGGCCGGCGCGCCCTTGGGCGGGTTGGTCGAGCGCGACCCGGAGGACAAATATGGACTGGCGCGCCAGTTGATCCATCCGCTGCGTCCGTGGCTGCGCGCCGCGAAATACCATGGGCCGTTGCAGGTCACCGCCATCCACCGCAACGGACAGTGGCACGTCATTGAATACAACACCCGCATCGGGGTGACCGCCGGCCCGATGCTTTTGCGGCTGCTGAAGAACCCGGTTGAAACCCTGCTCCGCACCGCGCGCAATCAGCCGCTCGACCCGCAATTCAAAGCGGGAAACAAGTTTGGGTGCTCACTCACCTTGGCTGGCTACGGTTATCCTTTCACCCAAGTGCGCGGGCCGCAGTTGCCACTGGAGGTAAACGGTAGGTTCGATTGCGACGTGTGGTGGAATGAAGTCGCGCTGGGGGGCGATGGGGAATTGTTGGCGACCGGCCATCGGATCGCGGATGTGATTGCGCTGGCGCCCACGCTCAAGGCGGCGATTGCGCGGGCGTACGCCAACATCCTGAAAATTCGCGTCGTCGGTAGCTATTTTCGCACGGACGTCGGGCAGAGCTTGTGGCCGCCGGGGCAGGCTTGATTTATTTTGGTGTCCTTTCGCCGGATTCGCAGTAAACCTTTTGGCGGTTAAATGAAATTGCACTCCGAAAATTTTCCCTTGCGCCCGGCGTGGACCGAGATTGACCTCGGCAAACTGCGCCGCAACCTGCAACTCATCCGTCGGGACTTGCCCGGTGCCGTCAAGTTACTCGCGGTGGTGAAGGATGAGGCGTACGGGCACGGCGCGCTCGACGTGGCCCGCATCGCCCTCGACGAAGGCGCGTGGGGCTGTGGCTTGAGCACGCTGGAAGAGGCGATGACGCTGCGCGATGAAGGCATCACCGCCCCGCTGTTGTTGCTGGGTGAACGCCAGGAGGCCGAACTTTCCTGGTGCGTGGCGCATGACCTCACCGTGTGCGTGAATGAGCCGCAGATCGTGCGGACGCTGGCCAAGATCGCCACAGCCTTCGGGAAACAGGTGCCGGTGCATGTAAAAATCCATTCCGGCATGAGCCGTTACGGAGTACGCTGGGATGAAGCGCTGCCGCTGCTGGATTTGATCACCGCCGAGAAAGCGCTCCGGCTCGAAGGGGTAATGACGCACTTTGCCCAGTCGGACGAAACGGATAAAACTTTTGCCAACCTCCAGTTCGCCCGCTTCAACGAAGTGCTGGCCGGCCTCGCGGCGCGCGGCGTTTCCGTGCCGTTGCGCCACACCTGCAACAGCGGCGGCTTTCTCGATTTGCCCCAGGCACATCTCGACATGGTGCGCGTGGGCATTTTGCTGTTTGGGATTTTCCCGTCCAGCGTCTGCCGGCGAATCCCCGGCCTTGAACCCGTCATGTCCGTCAAGGCGCGCATCGCGGCGATTCAACCGTTAAAGCCCGGCGAAGTCGTCGGCTACGGTATGCGCTACACCGCGCCAAGCGAACGCCGCATCGCCGTGCTGCCGATCGGCTACGGCGACGGCTTCCCGCGCGTCCGCAACCAGGGCAGCGTATTGATCCACGGTCGGCGCGCCCCACTCATCGGCGGCATCGCCATGGACGCACTGATGGTGGACATCACGGACCTTCCCGAAGCGCAGATGTGGGACGAGGCGGTCATCATGGGCCGCCAAGGCGGCGAGGAAATCACCGTCCACGAAATCGCCAAGCTGAAAAACTCGGTGAGCTACGATGTGCTGACCGGTTGGCGGCTGCGGTTGCGGCGGAAGCACGTAAACCGGGACATTGCGAATCGCGCGGTGCTGGACGAATCGGCGCACGTAGCCACCGCGCCGGCATGATGCCGGCCCGGCGTGGCGTCCTCGCAACGAGCCTCCCATGAAACTCCTGTTCTCGGAACAAAAGTCCGACTACGACCACTACCAGTTTCCCTATGCCATCTGGGCGGTGCCCGAGGCGGGCGAAACTCCGGCGGACATTTTCGATGCGGGCTTTCTGCCTTCCTCACGCAATCTGGACCGCTTCTACCTGTGCCGCCAGGTGCGCGTAAACCTGACGAAGTTCAAGCCGTCGTCCGAGAACCGCCGCATTCTGCGCAAGGGGGAAGGCATCGGCGTGGAACTCGTCCCGCGCGCGAAATTTGATTACACCCCGGAACGACGCCAGTTTTTCAAGAACTACGCCGACATCAAATTCGGCAAGGACACGATGACGTTGGAGCGGCTCGATTCCCTGTTCAATTCCCCCATCATTTCACATCTGCTGGTATTTACGGACACGCAGACGGGCGGCGAAATCGGCGCGGCGACCCTGTACGTCGAAGGCCAGGAACTCGCCTACTACTATTACGCCTTTTACGACTTGAATTATTACGCGCGCAACCTCGGCATGTTCATGATGACTTCGGCGGCGGCGCTGTTTGCCGAGCGCGGTTGCCAGCACCTTTACCTCGGCACCTGCTATTCGCCGACGGCGCTCTACAAGACCCAGTTCGCGGGCGCAGAATTCTTCAACGGCTTTCGCTGGTCGGGTGATCTGGATGAACTGAAATTCATCCTCAAGCACGACAAGGGTGAACTGCACCAGCACCTGCTGGAAACGGAAGCGTACCGGGAACAGTTCCATCAGGGCGATTGGGGGAGGATGGTTCGGAGCGGGGGGGTCCGGGTCAAACTGGGATCGACTTAAGGCCATGCCCGCAACGGACGCCGGCGAGTTTTCGCTTGCGCAATACCGACTTGATGGTTAACTGGAGGCGGTTAGTCCCGCTGGCGTTGCTGGCAAGTTTGAATCTGAACGAAACAATGATTTTACAACCGACGAGGGTGCCTTGAGTCGCCCGTTCCCTTCACGCAGTCCTTCCCCCGCCTCATTCATTCGGATCAACGGGAAAATTCGCGCCCGCGAAGTGCGCGTCATCGCCATCGACGGCAAGCAACTCGGCGTCATGCCGCTCAACGACGCGATCAATCTGGCCCGCCAGAGCGCCGTGGACCTCGTCGAGATTGCTCCCAACGCGGTGCCGCCCGTCTGCCGCGTGGTGGATTTCGGCAAGTTTCGCTACGAACAGGCCAAGAAGGACAAGGAGTCCAAGAAGCACCAACACGCTTCCACCGTGAAAGAGGTCCAGCTCAGTCCGCGCATTGACCCGCATGATCTCGGCGTCAAGGTCGGGCACGCAATTGACTTCCTCTGCGAGGACATGAAGGTGAAAGTGGCGCTGCGCTTCCGCGGGCGCGAGATGGCGCACACCGACGTGGGGTTTGAGGTCGTAAAGAAATTCATCGCGGAAGTCGAAAGTTTCGGTCACCCGGACTTTGCCCCCAAGCTCGTTGGGCGCGGCATCAGCCTCATGATCAGCCCGCTGCCCCGCAACAAGCGGGCGAAAAATCCGCGCCAGACGGACGAACCCGACGCAGACGCAGACGCCCCCGCTGCCGGCAATCACGCGGCGGGGCGCCCGGTCGAGGGAAAACGAAAAGCCGCCGCGCCGGAGGCCTCCTCCGCTGCTCTCCCCGAGGGTTCGCCACCGAATCCCTGATTTACAAGCCCGGCCCGCGGCCGGCGGTCGCCGGGATTCCCAGCCACATGGTTGGCAATCAATCTTCTATTAGCCGGCAACGGACTTGATATTTTGATTCCTCAAACGCGGGATTTTGGGAAGTCCAATCGCTCCCCCTTCGATCACCGAGCAGAGCTTCCGCCTGGTTGCCTCCGATCCGCTTAGGACTTCACGAATCCGCTGCGTCAGCCAACGGTCGGAGGTGGGAGGCGGGGACCAAACCCCAACATCACCAACGGGACCGCATCGTGATACCCCGTAGTGGGTCAGCGTTATCAAACTGCCGGCGTGCTCGAAATAACCCAGACCTGGCCCGCACCGGACGGTCTGATCCCGCCGCACCAGTAGCCGAAGGGCATTGGTTCTGGGTTATTCAGGTTGCCCCGGTCCGGCCGGGGCTCAACGGCCAGATTTTGGGGGCGGCAGTTGAGCGAGATGTTGGTACAGAATGCGCCGCACTTCTTCAATCGTGGCGGGCTGATCCAAACAGGTATGGTAACTCCGAACGATGAGCTCTGACTCCGCGTAGTCCACATGCGCGCTGATGTATTCCACCACGCCGTCGCGGCCCTTGGGTGGCTGATCATCCCCATCAACGGCAACAATGGAGTGCGCGGTGATCCCGGGCGCCACGGGAATGCTCGCCATTGCGAGCAGGCCCGGATTCATCGGCGACATGCCATCGAGACTGGTTGGCATTCGGCCCTGGAGAAACTTCCCGCCATCCGAACCGCCCATGACCTGGAACACATCTTTGCTGCGCGAGACCAGGTTGCCGGGCAGAGACACGAATCGTGCCGCCAGCCTGCGAGCGAAGCTACCCGACAGATAACTGCCCCGGTGCGGGGTGGCGATGAAAACAACGCGCTTCACGAACGGCAGCGGCTCCAGAAACAAAGTTCGGTGCAGTTTTTCTCGGTCGGCCACGGGGATTTTGAGGTCCTCCAACCGGTTGGTGCTGAAGACACGCCAGAGCCGGTCGCCGGTATCCACCACCGTGCTCTTGGTTAGCAGGCCGCCCTGGCTGTGGCCGATGATCACCATCTGGTGCAGCGCGGCGTTCGTGCCTTGCGGGTCGAGCCGCTGCATTTCGTCCGAGAGCGCGGCGCGAAATTCGGTGATGGATTGCACCAGCGGATTGCCACTGCCGTAGACGAAACTCCAAATCTGGTAGCGCTGCCGCAAAACCGGGTCCGCCGTCAGCGTGTTGGCCATTTCCGCCCAGGTGACCGGACTGGAGAAAGTGCCGTGAACGAACACAACCGGAATGCGGCTGGGGTCATAGGGTTGATTGAGCATCAACCGGCTGCGAATGCGCTCGGCCGGCGCCAAAAATTGCAGGCGGCCCAGCGCCCAGATGGCTGACTGGTTGAGCGCGTAGGCGCGGTAGGTAGTAAGGTCGGTTTCCAATGGCACCCGCGCCCCGCCGATGATCACGGAGGCATCCTCAATGGGCGAGTAGAGTTCCAACGGACAGACCGAATTACTCGCGGCGATTTCGGCTAGGGTAGCAGGTCCGCGCAGGAAAAGAGTCGCCGGCGAGGAGGGGCGGAACCCGGACTCCTCGACCGGTGGATTGACGCAAATCAGTGGTGCCCCTACGCCCGCCGCGCGATTACGCAGGCTCAAACCGCGTACCCGGAATTGATCGGCCAGCAGAATCTGCTCGAACCCGCCGACGCGCGCCATCAGCGGCGAGTCTTTCAGGCGCAGCTCAATTTCACCCACCGGCAGCCGGCGCGGGCCATTCATCAGTTCCACGACGCCATTGGTGTTCCGCCGTCCGGTGAGCGCCAGGCCGAGGCCGTAGTTGTAAAAATCACACGCCGCGCGGAAGCGACGATCGTAGACACCCGGCGGCGCGCTCGCGCCCTCACCGTAGAGAAACAGCCAGGCATAAACCGCCGAGCCGAGATAGTAGTCGCGCGCGTCGCGCGCATCCCACGGCTTGAGGCTGCGGCGAATGTGGTCGCCGGCCACGAAACTGAGTTCCGCGAGCGCGAACAGCACGTCGCGTTCGCCGGTGGCGAGGGCTTTCTGGTGAAGCTGTCGTACCGCTTCGTCCGGCTGGCGGGCGGCCAGGCGATCCAAAGCGAAGCGATGGAGAATCTCGACGGTATCGGCACTGGGCTGGCCGGTGCGGAGTGCGTTGGCTTCGACCTGCGCGTAGGCCTCCCGCGTGGTCACGCGATCCGCGCCAATGGGGGCGGTGCAACTACTGCCCAGAACCGCTGCCAGCGAAACCGCGAGCACCGTCAGAGCGGTATCGAGTTTGAGCCGGAGCCATTCTCTTGAACCACGAAATACACTAACCACACGAAAGACGAAGCCAAGTAGGCCGGGTTGTGGCAGAGCGAAATTGGTGGAAAGCTTGAGGCTGCGATCCAACGGACTTGCGGGAGCAACGACCGACATATTCCCGTCAGTTCTTTTCGTGTGTTGTGTGTTTTTCGTGGTTAATCCTTCAACAGGATTTTGGCTCAAAGCTCGCTCCGCTGGCCGTGAGTTCGTATTCATAAATCAGTTCCCGGGACACCCTGCCGAATCTGCCTTGAAAAGTCTTCCGCCTTGTCCGCCGCCCGGGCCCGGGCGTTGATGTGACCCCGTTCCTTCAGTTCGGCGAGCGGCAGGTTGGTGGCGATCAGGCCGCGCTCGTACAACAGTTGGTCGCCATGGCCATTGATCAGCATTCGCCAATCCCACGGCGCGCGGTCGGTGGCGGCGCGCTGGGCGCGAATCCCGGTAGTGCAATTGTCCGTCACCGCGTTGTACCACTCCGGCCCTTGGCGCAGGCGGTTCGCACGATTCAGGTAGTCGAGGAATAATTGGCGGCGGCGTTCGGCCGAGGCAGGGAGGCGAAAAAGATAAACCTCCTCGCCCTGGCGGTAATTCGTGCGCAAGCGCACCACGTCACGTTCATCAGCGATCACCAGGGTAAGTTCGAACTGACGGAACAAACCTTTCAACGCGGAGTAGCCTTCGCCTTGTTCATTGCGGGTTTCGATGGAAAAGCAAACGTGTTCGCCAGCCTCGAAACCGAAGCTCATCATCGTGTGGGCAATCAGTGGCGAGCCCCAATAGACCATGTAAAGATCCACCGTCCGCAATTGATCGAGCTGGAATGTCCGGTCGTAGTGTCGCACGTCGTAATCGGTCTCGGTGCGATAGTCGCAATTACGGATGTTGTGAATGGTGACCTGGTTGCTATTGATATCAGCGTAAGGCAGAAGCGCGAGGTCCGGTCGCCAGTTGCGCTCGTTCGATGGCTGGAGGGTGAGCCACCAGCCCAGCACGAACGCGAAGCCGCATGCCGTTAAGCCTAGCTTGAGCCACCGGCGCTTTACCCGCATCCAGACCGTTAGCAACGCTGCGACGTACGCCACGGCCAACGGCGGGCGCAGCCCCGCCACACGTACATCGAAATACAACGCGGCGGCAGCCCAGAGTGTCGGGAGCAGGAGGACAATTCCCAAAATGAGGAAGCCCAGCATCCGCAATCCGCCTCGCAGCCAGCCAGGATGTATCCCGGTGCTCCCAGTGTTCCCCGCCGAGTTCATGAGTTGCACATTTTGGATTTGCTTGAAGTTTGCTTGGTTGGCAGTGTTGCTACGCTCGCACAGCGAAGCGAGCGCAAACTCCCGTCCGGGGGCCGTCGCGCAAAAGGTCCTCTCCGTTCGCGCGGAGTTTCTCGCCCCCGGAGCGCCGGTCTCCGATCCAGCCCGAACGAAGAAACGCTCCCGACGCGCCGGATCGGAGATCGGCCCTCCAACCAAAACCGCCACGCTCGCCGATCTCCACGATCCGCTCGCCCCGCCGCCCACGCTTCAGAAAGCCCACGAGCAACTGGCTCGCGTCTTGGATTTGTGTTACCGCAAAGAACCTTTCATGAGCGAACGCCCGCGCGTGGAATTCTTGTTTGCGCTCCACGAAAAACTCACCGCTCTGCTCTTCCTCGCTGCCAAACCGGCGCGGGCCCGGCCGCAACCAGTTGGTTGGACGCCCTCGGCTCTCGCGTAACCCAAGCCGGCAACCTGCTGTGTCGCCGACTGGCAATCGGCTGGGCGCCGGGGGTTGGACGGCTACGGCTTACCCATCCGGGACACCGCAGACTGCCAGTTGGCGCTACGTGTAGCGAACGCCCGCTCCGCTCCGCCGCCAGACAAAAGCAGCGGAAGAGGTAAGCCGCAAGTTCAAACAAAACGGGCCGTCTCCTGAGAGACAGCGCGCGCGGTTCACAATCGCATTTGTCAGTTGACCTTCGTCACTGGCGGAATCTTCCAGGAGCCGTCGAGGAGCGAAGGCGGGGTGGTCTTCGGCCGGTAAAGGCGCCGCATGAGGATGTAATTGTCCTTGGGCGCGGGCAGCCAGTTCGATTCCTTGTCCGGGCCGGGACTTGCGTTCTGGATGTAGAGGTCCACCGAACCATCCGCGTTCGGCTTGAGACCCTGCCGGGCACTGATGCTGTAACGGTTCAGAGGGGTGCGATGAAGACATAATTCTGGTCATTGGCCCAGGTGTTGCATGGCGTTCCGCAGCGGCGCGCTGGAAACTTTGATGAGACCATCCAGGGGCTGGTTCAATTCGAGGACGAGGAAGATGGCGGCGGAGATCGCGCACGCGCCGATGGACAGAACCGCAAGGGCCATGACATTCCGTGGCGCGAACAAGCCAAAGCTGACGAACAGCAAGGCCAGCCAGGCAATCAAGATCAGGAGCAGCGCAACCGGAAGTTCGTTTTGAGCCTGTTCAATCAAGAGCCACCGGGTTTGATGCAGGTCGTTCGCGAGCTGTTGCGCCTGGGCGAAGCATTGGCGCTGTCGGTCATTCTGGGGCGTCAACTCCTGGAGCTTGTCCTGGACCAGTTCAATTCCATTGGCGCGCTCGAAGGCCGTCAACGCCGGCACGCCGGTCGTTTCCGTGGGCCAGACCATTTCGATGCCGCCGGCCAGCGTGCGCTTCAA
>JANXWY010000270.1 GCA_025350905.1 Verrucomicrobiota bacterium | reverse complement strand
GTGGCGCCGCGCATTACGACGGCGAGTGCTTTGTCTTCGACCAGCGCGTGGGACTCGATCCGAGTTTGCAGGAAACGGAAGCCACCCAATGTTTTCGTTGCCAGACGCCGCTGAGCGCGACCGATCAATCGGACCCGCGCTACGCTCCGGGCCAGTCCTGCCCGTATTGTTTTAAAACTCCCGCGGAACAAACGGCGCAGAATCTCGCGCACCGGCACGCGGCGATCCGCCGCGCGTTCACGCCCTTGCCGGGCCGGAGCCCGTGCGATCAATTCAAATTCATCAATGTCCCGGAAGCTTGCGACGGCAAGACCTTGCGGGAAACGCTAGGTCGCGTGGTCCGGGAAGTGCCCGAAACGTATTGGGAAACTGAATGCGCGCGCGGGCTGGTGTTGGACGCGGAGGACCGGCCCGCAGCCGCTACGCTCCTCGTGCGCGCGGGGGAACAATACCGGCACAAGTTTCCCAACGTCACCGAGCCGGATGTCAACGGGCGCGTGGAAATCGTGCACGAGGACGAGGCTTTGATCGTGCTGATTAAACCCGCACCTTTGCCGATGCATCGCGGGGGGCGCTATTATCGCAACACCCTGCAGTACCTTCTTAACCACGTTTACCATCCGCAAAGGCCGTTTCCGGCGCATCGCTTGGATGCCAACACCACCGGCCTGGTGCTGGTGACGCGCACGCAGCACTTTGCCGGACGACTGCAACCCCAATTTGCGCGCGGCCAGGTGGAAAAGCTTTACCTCGTTCGCGTCCAAGGTCAGCCACCGAAGGAGGCTTTCCACTGCGATGCCCCCATCAGCGCCCAGTCCGGCGAAGTCGGGTCCCGCACCGTGGACCCGGAAGCCGGCCGCAACGCCTACACGGAATTTCGCGTGCGCCAACGCAACCGGGACGGCACGACCCTGCTGGAAGCGCGTCCGCTCACCGGCCGCACCAACCAGATTCGCGTTCACCTTTGGCATCTGGGCTTTCCCGTTTGCGGCGATGCCGCTTATCTGCCCGGCAAGACACTGGGGGAAACTCAGACGCTGAGCCTGGATGATCCGCCGTTGTGCCTGCACGCGTGGCGAATCAAGTTCGTTCATCCCCTGACCATGAAGCCGGTGGAATTCTCCGCGCCGCCGCCGGCGTGGGCGGCTTGAAACGCCGGGGTCCGGTCGACCCGGCGACCTTGTGATCGCGATCGATGCCACTTAAATTTTGTCTGCCGTTATGAAAGCTACATTACCAACCCGACTTATTGACGCCCAGGTTCGTATCGGTCACGTGCATCTGAAAGTGGCGGACTTGGAGCGCGCGTTGGGATTTTATCAAGGCGTGCTCGGGTTCGAAGTCACGCAACGATTTGGTGCCAGTGCGGCCTTCTTGTCCGCCGGCGGGTATCATCATCATATCGGTTTGAACACTTGGGAGAGCGCCGGCGGTTCGCCGCCACCTCCGCGCAGCACGGGCCTGTATCACCTGGCCATACTTTATCCGACGCGGACATCGCTGGCCGAGGCGTTGCGCCGCGTGCTACAGGCGGGCATCGAGCTGGACGGGGCGGCGGACCATGGTGTGAGCGAAGCACTTTATCTTCGCGACCCGGACGATAACGGGGTGGAGCTTTATTGGGATCGCGCCCCGAAAGATTGGCCCCGCACGCCTGACGGAGACCTCGCGATGTTCACTCGCGGGCTGGATCTGGAGGGGTTGCTGAAGGAAACCAAGCAGATCTGAGCGATTCGTGTGGTGTCTCAATGGGAAACCGCGCCCAAGAGGTAGTCGATGACTTCGCCCGCCGTGTAAGAATCACGGCCCGGTTGCAGATAACGCGCCACTTGGGCGACGTCATTCCCGGCCGTGAGCAAGGGCAGGTCCAGGGTGTTGTCGGCGCGAATTTGGGCGAGACCGATGGTGGAAACCAATCCGTTGCAAACGCATAGCCGGCCTTCCGATTCCGTCGGCGCGCCGCCTTTGCGGACATAATCCTGGGCCGGTTCCGCCGGACAGCGATACCCCAGCGTGCCGTCGTCTTTGCGATATGCATGTCGCAGGTAGCCGAGATCGCACAAGCGCGTCCGGGGCGCATGGACCGACGCGTCGGACAGCGTGCCCGGGAGCTGAACGATTTTGAACGGAAAGCCCGTGGGCGATGCGAGCGGATCGGTGAACACGCGGGCCTTGTCTTCGCGACTGAGTTGCAAGACCTGTTGTTTGAGGTCGGGGCGAATCCCGGATTCTTCACAGAACGCGAACGCCGTGCCGACTTGAATTCCGGCGGCGCCGAGACGCAATGCCTCGGCGAGTTTATCCGGCCCACCATACGAACCGGCCAGCCAGAACGGCAGCCCCAGTTCCCGAATTTTCTCCAGGTCAGGTACATCGCGGGGGCCGTAAACGGGTTCGCCCTCGGCGCTCAATTGCAACGCGCCCCGGGGAGGCGCATTGTGGCCACCGGCGGTTTCGCCTTCGACGACAAAGCCGTCCACCGTACCATTGGATTTCCGCGCGAGCGTCAAGGCGAGCGTGGCGGACGCAACGATACCAAGAAACCGCGGGCGCTTCAAAGTTGGGGCGCCGCCACCGCAAAATGCCGCCGGATCAAACTGGGAAAGAAAGTCATCGCCGGGCAACGCCCCTTCGACATCGATTTTCAACTCCACCGCTTCGCCTTTGGCCAGCCGGTCGAGCACGCCGGGAATGCTGCGCGGGATGCCCGCCCCCATCAGCACGTAATCCACGCCGGCGAGCATCGCCCCAAAGATCGAAGGCAGGGTCGGGAACTGAATTTTTTCCAGAAAATTAATACCGACCAAGCCGGCATGGCCGCCCTTCGCGAGGAACACCTCCACAAAGTTTGCCGCCACGGTCAAGGCCACAAAATCCACACCGGATTTCAGGCTGGGCAGGGGGGTGAGTTTGAAAGGCACGCCGGCTGGCTTGCCACCGGCAATGAAGTAATCCGCTAAGATCCGCGCCGCGACCCCGGGTACCGGAAAGTTTTCCAGCGCGTGGCGCATCTGACCGTCCGGATCGCCACTTTGCAATCGTCGGGCAAGAATGGCGGCGAGGGCGGTGCCGGAAACCACGCCCAACTGACCAGTCTGCGACACCGCGCGCGCGAGCCGCCAATCCGAAACGCCCGCGCCCATTCCGCCTTGGATGATCACTGGATGTGACATGATAATTCGACCATAAAAGCGTCTTCCCGCTGAAACGGGAAGCCTGCGAAAACCGGCGCGCATCACGAAACTAGGCTCGCGAACCCCGAAAGACAAGCAGTTCGTTTCGGCGTCGAGGTCGGGCGCGGAACCCGAGCCAAACCTTGCAACAAAAAGCGCGGGCCGAAGCCCGCACTTTAGAACTTCACCTTCGAGTCAGGCGCCGAAGTGAGAAATTTCTCGCTTCGATCTGTTTTCGCTGCCCCTCCAGCTGGCGATCCGTCCGCTCGGCTCGCATCCGAAGAAAACCCTTAAACGTTGTAAGTGCTGCTGCTCGTTGTACCGCCGCGGCCGGTCCAGTTGGTGTGGAAAAATTCCCCGCGCGGTTTGTCCACGCGCTCGTAGGTATGGGCACCGAAGTAATCCCGTTGCGCCTGGAGCAGATTCGCGGGCAACACCGCCGAACGGTATTGATCATAAAACGCCAGGGCGGTGCTGAAGGCCGGAACGGGGATGCCTTTCTTCGCCGCCGTCGCCACCACATGGCGCCAGCCTTTTTGCGCCTTCTTGATTTCGCCCCGGAAATAGTCATCCAGCATAAGGTTCGTGAGCTTCGGATTGTGGTCGTAGGCTTCCTTGATTTTGCCGAGGAAACGCGAGCGGATGATGCAGCCACCGCGCCACATCAGCGCAATGCCGCCATAGTTGAGATTCCAACCGTATTCCTTCGCCGCGGAACGCATGAGCATGTAACCCTGCGCGTAGCTGACAATTTTGGAGGCGTAGAGCGCGCTCTTGATGTCTTCGATAAACGCCTTCTTTGCTTCCGGTTTTTTCGCCGCCCCGATGGCCGGGCGCGGGCCCTTCAACTTGCGCGCGGCCTTGACGCGTTCGTCTTTCAACGCGGAGACGCAACGGGAATAAACGGCTTCGGCCATGAGCGTGATCGGAATACCGAGGTCTTGCGAATTGATCACGGTCCACTTGCCCGTACCCTTCTGGCCGGCGGTATCGAGAATCTTGTCCACGAGCGGCGTACCGTCTTCGTCTTTCTTCGCCAGAATGTCCCGGCTGATTTCCACGAGGTAGGAATCGAGATCCCCCTGGTTCCACTCGGCAAAAACGTCGTGCATCTCGTCGGCGCTCAAGCCCAGACCCAGCTTTAGGATGTTGTACGCCTCACAGATCAGTTGCATGTCTCCGTACTCGATGCCGTTGTGAACCATCTTTACGTAATGGCCCGCCCCACCTTCACCCACCCAATCACAGCACGGCACCCCACCGTCGACTTTCGCGGAGACGCCCTGGAAGATTGCCTTCACGTGTTCCCAGGCTTTGGGCGAGCCGCCGGGCATGATGCTCGGACCGCGCCGGGCGCCTTCCTCGCCACCACTCACCCCCGTGCCGATATACAGCAGCCCCTTGCTCTCGCAATATTTCACGCGCCGATTGGTGTCGTCGAAGAGCGAGTTGCCACCATCTATGATGATGTCGCCGGGCTCGAGATGCGGGAGGAGTTGCTCGATGAATTCATCCACGGGTTTGCCCGCCTTGACGAGCATCATGACGCGGCGGGGACGCTTGAGCTGCGCGACCAACTCCGCGATGGAATGGGCCCCGAGAACTTGGGTGCCTTTCGCCTCATGCGCGAGAAAATGATCCACTTTCTCGACGGTGCGGTTGTAGGCCACGACCGTGAAGCCGTGATCATTCATATTGAGAATTAGATTCTGGCCCATGACGGCCAGACCGATGAGGGCGATATCACCTTTAGGTTCCATGTCGTGTGTTGGTTTATGCTGCAAAATCCGTGCGGCAACGATACGAAACCAGGCCGGTCCCGCCAGATTAATTTCGCCGGGACAAATGCCGGAGGGATTGTGACAGCCGGCCAGGGGTGGGGAACGCCAAAATCAAACCAGCGCGCGGACCGGTTGAAGCATCGAGGAGCCGATGGCCGGCCGGGGCTCAGCCATCGCTGGTCGCGGAATCCAGCGGTAGGGAGATGCGCACGATACCGGACCGACCGGTCGCAGGTGGAACGAGCTCCAGTTTGCCGTGGTGCGTCTCGATGATCTTCCGGCTCACGGTTAGGCCGAGGCCCAATCCGACATTGCGGGTCGTGTAGAACGGCGCGACCGCTTTCAGCATGGCTTCGGGCGAGAAACCGCCGCCGTTATCCTGCACTTCGATGGACAGGGCGGGGGCGGCGTCCGCGACGCTGGGATCTGCGTCCAGCCGCACTTCGACCTTGGGATCGCCGGGATTGGCCTGCAGCGCGTTGATCATCACCTCGGTCAACGCGTGCTTGAGCGCCGCGCGATCCCCGTTGACGAATACGGGTTTGCCGCCGTTGTCGTACTTAAGCGGGCCCGCTTTGGCGGGCTGATATTTGCGTGCCTCCTGATACGCTTCCTCGATGAGCGAGGTGAGCGGGATCGGCTCGTGGGCGATGAGGGAGTCGCGCGCAAGGAAGCGCATCTGATTGAGCAGGCGGGTGACCCGCCGGACCCCTTCGGCGAGCGCGTGGTCGAGCGAGGCACGAAATTCGGGGTCGCGGTATTTTTCGGCCAGCAACTGCTGATGCGTGGAGAGCGGCACCATGGCGTTGCCGATTTCGTGGGCGAGCCGGTCGGCCATGGTTTTCACCATGCGTAAGTTGGCGGCTTCTAGTTCGAGCCGGCGCAACTGTTCGCTCTGCGTCAAGTCGTCCATCACGAGCAGGACGGAAGCGGGGAGTGCGGAGTCCTGACGCTGGAACGGCGTGACCGTGACGTTGAAGATTGAACCTGGCGAGCCTTCGGGTTCGTATTTGAAGGAGGCCAGACCGGCGCCGGTGCGCAAAACTTGATACATCTTCGCGCCCAGCGCCGCCGGCAGGTCGGAAAACTCCATCTCGCCCGTCGGGCGGGCGGCCTGGCCGAAAAACTTCCGCGCCAATTTGTTGGCGTGAAGAATTTTCAGGTCCCGGCTGACGACCACGCAAGCGCTATTCAATTCGCGCAGCACGCCGGCCATCATTTCGTTGTTGCCGGAGAGCTGATCATGCAGCCGGATGTTACGCAGCGCGAGCCCGACCTGTTCGAGCAAATGGAAAATGAGTTCGAGTTCGGCGTTAGTAAACGTTTCGCCGGTGATACGCCCATCAAACACGGCCACGCCCAGCAGCGAATCGCGGTCAAAGATGGGCACGGCGACCTGGCCGCCGAGCAGTTCAAATTCCTTTTGTGCCTCCACGTCGGCGCGGACCTCGTCGCTGTGGCGGCGCAAAATTCGACCCAGGCGGAAAAGCTGACCGCCCAACCCCGCATCGAACGACAATTCAAAATGTTCCAACAAACCGGGCGCCAAACCCAAGGCGCCGGCCAAGCGTAACCGCCGGCCTTCCGCCAGCGGGGCCGGGCTGGCGGCCGGCGGACGCAGAAAAATGGCTGCCCGATTCAAGCTCACGATCTCCCGGAGTTGCAGCAGAAACTGGCGCAACATCACCTCGGCATTGAGGGAATGCGAGAGCAGGGAGGAAAAGTTGCGGAGGATGTGGAGCGGCTGGGTCGCGCTGGCCAACGGGACGGCAGCGGCGGCGGTCGCGTGGGTGGGGGTCGCCTCCAAGGGTCTTGCCATTGGCGCCGGCCCGGCGGCGCCGGACGGCGCGGGACCCAAGCGTTCGAGCAGCGCATTGAGAGCGCGCGTCCGAACCGGCTTGGACAACACGTGCGTCACCCCCCGCAAGTAGGCTTCCTCTTCCCACTCGGATTGTTTCGCGCCGGTGTAAACAATGATCGGACATTTGAGATCGCAGCGGCGCAGTTTTTCGACCACCCAAATCCCCTGTACGCCGGTAAGTTCCACGTCCAAAATACAGACCTGCGCGATGCCATGCGCGAGCAAGGGCTCGGCTTCTTCGGCCCCAACGCGGTGAATGACGCGGAATTGACCAGGATTGACGCCCGCCCGGATCGTCTCGGCGATTTCAGGATGCGGTGAAAGCACTAACAGAGTTTTCATCGCGCGCACTTTCCGGCGCGGGGAGCGGCCTGCTTTGGATCAGGGAGGAAGGGCTGAAAAAAACTCGGACAGGAGAAAACGACGGTTGCGCAGCTGCCGGCCGTCGTTCGACTTGTGCCCGACCCGGGGAAAATTGTACCTCGAAACATCACCAGCCCTAGATAAGACATAGCTTCGCCTGTGGGTCAATCAATTCTCGTTTAACATCGGCAGAAACTGCTGTAGAACCCTCCAATCCTCAACCAAGGGGAAACCCGCCTCACAGGACAGGGGAATTCCGCAATCTGCTGACAGCGCACTGGGAAACCGGCGAATCGGCGAACGCGGGTAGATGGCTTCGATTATTGCCTCAGCGAATTCCGCCCCAAAGTTGCTCGCCGAGTCTGGATTTCTGGAGCATGCCTTGGCTGAGTTCCGGCACGGAGCGATCGGGATTGACCGGAAAATGCAGTGTGAAATTCGTTCCCTGCCCCGGCTGGCTGCTGGCGGCGATCCGACCACCGTGCTGATGCACGATAAAGAAGCAAGCCATCAGGTAAATGCCGTGTTCAGACGGCGTGTCGCTGCGCACCATGAAAGGATCGAAAAGATGTTGCGCGGTTTCCGGTAGGAGTCCGGGGCCGTTATCACTGATTTGCAATCGGATCTCAGTTCTGGCGCCGGCGCCCACCACCTCGGCACTGAACGTTATCCGACTGCCCGCCGGCAGGTTTGCCAGTTCCTCTTTCAAAAAGAGCTCAAACAATCGATAGAACCTAGCTTTCTCAACTTGGAGCGAAGGTAAATCGGGGTCGAGCCGGTTTTCGACCTGGAGATTTTTGTCCGCCAGCGCCGCCTTCATGCTTTCGACGGTCTCGGCGACGACGGCGTGCAATTTCACCGGATCGGCAATCTGGCCGGAGGATTTTTCGGAAGCCGCCCACAGTTCCTTGAGCAGGTTGTTGATCCGGTCAATCTGGAACAGCACGCTCTGGTGATAATCCGTCCAGAAATCCGGATTGCGCACCGCCGTGGGATCGGTCTTTTCTTCCCGCATTTTGGCCGGCGCCAAATCCATAAACGTTCTCACTGTCACCAGCGCATTGCGGATGTGATGGCTCAACCCGGCGGTCAACATCCCCACGCTCACGAGCCGGTCCGCCACCATCAATTGACGCAATGCCGCCATCTTCTCCTGGAGCAACTGGTCGCGCTCCCGCTGCACCAGGAAGAATTCCATTGCATGTTTGAGCGTCACCTCCAACTGCTCCGGCTCCCAGGGTTTGTTGATGTAACGGTAAATCGCGCCGGTGTTGATCGCCTCGATGGCATCCTGAAAATCCGTGTGGGCCGTGACCAAAATGCGGATGATACGTGGCTCGATCTCCCGGGTGCGTTCCAACAGCCAGGTCCCCTTTTCGCCCGGCATCTTCTGGTCCGTCATCAGGATGCCGATCTCTCCAGGCTTTTCCTCAATCAGCTTGAGCCCGTCCCGGGCGTTGGTGGCCGTGAAAATGCGGAATTCATCCCCGAAGGCGCGCGCAAAGTTTTTCAACGACAATTCCTCGTCGTCCACGTAGAGGATGGCAAACTGCTTATGGTCGTATTCCGCTTCCATGGTGACTGACGAGTCCATTTCTTGTCAGGTCTTGTCCGGAAACTCCAGCGTAAATTCACAGAATCTATCCTTCTCGGTCCGTACGGAAATTTTGCCCTGATTGTCCTGCATAATCCGGGAGCACATGCTCAGTCCCAGCCCCATGCCTTCGCCGACGGCCTTCGTCGTAAAGAACGGGTCATAAATCTTGTCCACATGGTCGCTGGAGATACCGGGACCGTTGTCGCGGACGATCAGGTAGCTCGATCCGTTTTCCACGCGTCCCTCGATCCAGATGGTCGGCTGCTCGCCATTGGGGAAGGGTTTGGTGCGCAGGGCATCGAGCGAATTTTGGATCAAATTAACAAAGAGGTGGATGAGCTTGTTTTTGTTGGCGAGCACGGTCTGCCCCGGGGGCAACTTTTGTTCGATGATCGCTTTGTCCTTCACCTCGTTGCTCAGGAAGCGCAATGCGGAAGCGACCACGTCGGCCACCACAACCCGATCAAGAATGTCGGTGTTCGGATGGGTGAACGTCCGCAAATCAGAGACAATATTCTTCACCCGACCGATCCCGTCCTCGATGTCTTTCACGATGTCCTCGTATTCGGCGCGCTGCTCTGCCGGAAGATGTTTACCTTTCTTCTTCAAGGTGAACAGCCCTGTGGTGGCAAAGTTGAGCGGGTTGTTGATCTCATGAATAATGCCCGCGCTCATTTGGCCGATCGAAGCCATCTTTTGGGATTGGACAATTTGCGATTCCTGGTCGGTCAACTTCTGATACGCGTCGGCCAA
>JANXWY010000267.1 GCA_025350905.1 Verrucomicrobiota bacterium | reverse complement strand
CGAAACCACCGCCGCGTTTTTCGGCGAAGGCGCGACAGAGGAAGGCGTTTTCACGGAAACGCTGAACCTCGCGTGCGTTCTCAAGGTGCCGATGTTGTTCGTTTGCGAGAACAACGGCTATTCCGTTTACACGCCCCTCAAGCCGCGCCGCTCGCCGCACTTTGATTTCAAGAATTACGTCCGCAGCCATGGCAGTTTGTTTTTTTCCGGAGACGGCAACGATGTGATGGATGTCTATCGCGTCACCGGTGAGGCTCTGGCCGCGATGCGTGCCCAGCCGGGTCGTTCGTGCGTGGTGGAATTCACGACCTGGCGGTATTACGAGCACTGCGGCCCAGCACAGGACGACCATTTGAACTATCGCACGCGAGCGGAGATCAAGCGTTGGTCCAAACGCGACCCGCTGGCCCTCGCGCGCGCGCGATTGGTTGCGGTCAATCCCAAACTTGAGGCCGATTTCGTTGCTGCTGAAAAGCAATTCGTGGCGGAGATTGATGAGGTGATCGAATCGGTGCGCGCCAGTGCAAAGCCGTCACCGGCAACGCTTCAAAGAGGGGTTTTCGCACCATGAGCCGCCACCTCCAAACCAAGGACATGACTTACGCGGAGGCCATCCGCGACGCGACGGCGATTTGTTTGCAACGTGATCCGCGCACGTTCCTCATCGGCCTCGGCGTGCCGGATCCCAAGGGAATTTTCGGGACCACCTCGGGACTCGCGGAAGAATTTGGGGCCGATCGGGTGCTCGACGCGCCACTTTCGGAAAATGCCCTGACGGGTGTTGTCATTGGCGCCGCATTGAATGGGATGCGTCCAATCCTGACTCATCAACGGGTTGATTTCGCGCTGTTGAGCCTCGAACAAATCGTGAATCAGGCGGCCAAGTGGTTTTACATGTTCGACGGCAGGGGCGGCACGGTGCCGATCGTCATCCGACTCGTCATTGGCCGCGGTTGGGGGCAGGGTCCGCAGCACGCGCAGAGTTTGAGTTCGTGGTTTGCGCACATTCCCGGACTCAAGGTGGTCGCCCCCGCCTCACCCGCCGATGCCAAGGGAATGTTTATCGCCAGTGTGGAAGATGAGAATCCGGTGATTTTTCTGGAGCACCGTTGGTTGCACGGAATGCGCGGGCCGGTGCCGACCGGCTATCATCGCTCCGCGCTGGAGAAATGTCGGGTCGCTCGAAAGGGCGGAGACGTGACGGTTGTCGCCAGCGCGCACATGTTGATTGAGGCGATGCGCGCGGCCGATTTTGCCTCGGCCCGCGCTGGAATCGAAACGGAAGTCGTGGACGTTCGCTGCTTGAACCCATTGGACTTTGCAACCATTGCGGATTCTGTGCGCAAAACAAAACGTTTGATTGTGGCCGATGATGACTCGCAACATTGCGGTCTGGCGGGCGAGATCCTGGCGCGCGTGTGCGAATCAGGAATTCAACTGGCCACGCCGCCGGTACGGGTAACGTGGCCGGATTGCCCATCGCCAAGTTCGGCGGCACTGGCGGAGGCCTTTTATCCATCGGATCGCGATTTGTTCCTGGCGGTCTGCAAACAGGTCGGACACGGGGCGGAACTCTCCGCGGAATTTCCCAAGCGCCCGTGCCCGGTGGACGTGCCGAACCTCGACTTCCCGGGTCCATTTTGAGCGGTATGGCCTTGCGTATTCCTTACATTGACCTGGCTGGGCAGCATCGACCGTTGCGCGAGGAGATTCTCAAGGCGGTGGGCGGTGTCATCGATTCGGGCCAGTTCATTCTCGGCGCAGAGATGGAGTTGTTTGAAAAGGAATTCGCCCAACTCTGCGCCGCCAAACACGCGGTCAGCGTCAACTCTGGCACAGATGCACT
The DNA here is from genome assembly GCA_025350905.1 of Verrucomicrobiota bacterium. GTDB lineage: Bacteria > Verrucomicrobiota > Verrucomicrobiia > Limisphaerales > JADLHS01 > JADLHS01. The sequence continues at coordinate 895 of JANXWY010000267.1, read as the reverse complement.
CATCCTCGCCTTGAAGTGTTTGGGCATCGGCCCCGGGGACGAAGTCATCACCGCGCCCAATTCCTATCTCGCCAGCGCCAGTTGCATTGCGCTGGCGGGCGCGACACCGAAATTTGCCGACGTGCGGGCGGATATGAATCTTGATCCCACCGCCGTGGAGCGCGCCATCACGCCGCTAACGCGCGCGATTATTCCCGTCCATCTCACCGGCAAGCCCGCGCCGATGAAAGAGTTGTTGGAGATTGCGAAGAAACATAATCTGGAAGTGATCGAAGATGCCGCGCAAGCGGTGGGTGCGAAGCTCGACGGCAAGCCGGTGGGAACTTTTGGGAAGGTAGGTTGCTTCAGCCTCCACCCGTTGAAAAACCTGAACGCTTGTGGTGATGGCGGGGTACTGGTGACGAATGACGATGCCATTGCCGCGCGCACGAGGCTTCTTCGCAGTCACGGCCAACCGAGCCGGAACGATTGTCTGGAATTCAGCATGGTTTCGCGCCTCGATTCCATGCAGGCGGCCATTTTGCGGGTGAAAATGCGGCATCTCGAAACAGTCACGACCCGACGCCGCGCGAATGCCGCGCAGTATCAACGCCGGTTGCAGGGTTGTTCGCGCCTGCAGTATCCGACGGACGGGCCGGGGGAATTTTGTGTCTATCACACCTTCATCATCCAGGCGGACAAACGGGACGAACTTGTGCGCCACCTCGAATCACGTGGCATCGGGACGGCGATCCATTATCCGACGCCGATTCATTTGATGACCGTGGGGCGCAAGATGGGGCACAAGCCAGGGGATTTTCCGGAGACCGAGCGGCAAGCCGGAAGGATTCTGAGCCTCCCGATTCATCCGGAACTCACGGGCGCGCAAATTGACGAAGTAGCCGACGCGATTCTG
>JANXWY010000013.1 GCA_025350905.1 Verrucomicrobiota bacterium | reverse complement strand
CCTTGTCCACGCGGTAGAAACGCTCGAAGACGCGCTCCAACGCGGCCGCTGGGATCCCCGGCCCGTCGTCCTGCACGAACACTTCGACGCTTCCTTCGTCCACCGCGCGACCGCCGACGGTCACGGTCCCGCCTTCCCGTCCGTATTTCACGGCGTTCTCCAGCAGATTGCTGAGGACTTGCTCGCAGCGGATCTCGTCCGCGCAAACCGTGATTTCCGGCATGTCGTTGCGTAGCGTGACGCGGCGCTGCGCGGCGCGGGTCTGGAGCTCCGCGAGGCTGCGGTCGGTCAAAGCCCGCAACGACACGGGCTGGGGGTTTAACGCGATCTGGCCCGATTCCAAAGTCGAAATCGTCAACAAATCCTGGATGAGCAAATCGAGCCGGCGGGCATTGCGATCAATCGTCTGCAAAAACTTTGTGGCCACTTCCGGATTGTCCTTGGCGCCGTCGAGCAACGTCTCGGCATAACCCTTGATGAGCGAAAGCGGCGTGCGCAATTCGTGGCTCACATTGGCCACGAAATCCTCCCGGGTGCGTTCGAGTTGCTTCAGGCGGGTCAGATCGTGGAAGATGAGAATCGTGCCCTGCCGCTCGCCGCTGGGTTGCAGCACGATCGCCGCGCTGACTTGCAGCCAGCGCTCCACCATGCCGGGAAATTTCAACTCGCGGTCGAGCCACGGATTTTGCGGGCCCAGTTGCTCCACCATTTCCGCGAGTTCGTGGAGGCGGAGGACTTCCAGGACCGTTTTGCCCAGCACGCGATCGTCCACCGCGAAGAGTTGGTTGAAAGCGCGATTGGCCAGTTGCACCCGGCCCGCTTCATCCAGCAGCAGCAATCCTTCCCGCAGGCTGTTGAAAATGGCCGACTGCTGGGCCTGGCGTTCACCCGTTTCGTCTGCCAGACGATGCGTGAGGGTTTTGATTTCACCCGCCGCGGACTCCGCAGCCCGGTTGAATTTACGTTGCCACCAGATCTGCCGGGCGGCCAGCAGCGCGAGCAACAGGAGGATGACGAAAGCGGACCACACCGGGTTTGGGTTCAATTCTCGACAAAACGGTAACCAACGCCGCGCACGGTATCCAGATATTTTGCCGCCGGCCCAAGCTTCTCGCGCAAGCGCCGCATGTGCGTATCCACCGTCCGGGTATCAATCAAGGTATCGTACTCCCACACATCCCGCAGCAAGGCATCGCGCGATTGCACCCGGCCGGCGCGTTGGGCCAGCACCGTCAGGAGTTTGAATTCGGTGGCGGTCAGGTCGAACGCCTTGGCCTTCCAGCTCGCGCGATGCTTCGGCACATCAATCAACAGCTCGCCGAAGCGCAGGGAATCGCGCACCTCGACTTTTTGCCGCCCGCGTTCGAGAATTTTTTTCACCCGCAACACCAGCTCCCGCGGGCTGAAGGGCTTGGTGACGTAATCGTCCGCCCCGAGTTCGAGGCCCAGCACCCGGTCAATCTCCGCGGCCTTGGCGGTGAGCATGAGAATGGGGATACGGGCCGTGAGCGGATCCCGCCGCAGCAGTTTGCAAACTTCCAGTCCGTCGAGCTCCGGCAACATCAGATCCAGCACCACCAGCGCCGGCAGCGCGGCCTTGGCCTTTTTGAGCGCCGCCTCCCCGTCCGCCGCCGTGACCACTTCGTATCCGGCCAGCTTGAGATTGAACTCCAGCAACTCGACCGCCTCCGGCTCGTCGTCCACCACGAGGATTTTCTGTTTCATCACGCCTCGTTGAATAACACGCGCCGGAAAACGAAACAATACAAACGCGGCAACAAGCCGGTTACGGAAAGGTTACGAACGGGTGACGCCCACCCGCGTTAAATCTTCTTTCGCCGCCAAGCGGCGATGAACATTCCGTTCCCTCCAGAATCCGCCGGCCCAAGGGTTATGGTAGCAGCCGACGGGGGGAAGCTCGGACCATTCCTCGCCTGGGGCAGCGACAACCCCAACGGCTCAAACTCCGGATGTACCCGGGCGAATTCCTCCGCCACCCCGCTCGTTTCCGCGCGCGTCAAGGTGCAAACCGAATAAAAAAGTTTTCCGCCTGGCTTCACCGACCCCGCGACGCTGGTCAGGAGCCGCTGCTGCACTGCCGCCAACTCTTTTACATCTTCCGCGGTGGTCGTCCACCGGGCGTGGGGATTTCGCTGCCAGGTGCCCACTCCGCTGCACGGAGCGTCCACCAACACGCCGTCAAACCTGGTCTTGGTCGGCAGTTTTGCGCCGCCCTCCCAGAGGGCCGCGCGGTAATTGAAGGCCTTTGCCCGCGCCGTGCGGCGTTTGAGTTTTTGCAGGCGCCACGCGGCGCGATCACTCGCCCAGATCAGTCCCTTGTTCCCCATCAGGTCCGATAAGTGCAGCAGCTTGCCGCCTTCCCCCGCACACGCATCCCACCAGGTTTCACCTGGCTGCGGGTCACAGAGCAAGCCAACCACCTGGGAACTGATGTCCTGAATCTCGAATTCGCCGCCTTGAAATTCCGGCGTCTTGAACAAATCGGACTCGCCTTCGTACACCAGCGCTTCGGGAATGGCAGGACTGACGTGGGCGCCGGGCAATTTATCCAGCAGCGCCGGCACCTGACCGCGCTTCGCCCGCAGCCAGAGCTTTGGTTCGCGTTGCAACGAGCGCAGCCACTCATCGCTCACTTCCATATGCTCGGCGGTCCACGCGGGAATCGCCTTGGCGCGCAGCTCTGCGAGTGGCACGGAAGCCGGATTCGCCCGAAACCGCTCCGCCAGTCGGAGCGCCAGTCGCATCTTCGCTTCCACGCCACCCCGTTCCTCGCGCAGCCAGCCGTGCCAGCGGTAATAATTGAACACGGTTTTGCTGACCTCGGTCGCATCAAACGGCGCCAGATTGCGGGTCTGCTTGAGCACTTCACGCAGCGCCGCATCGGCGGGTTGTTCCCGACCCGTGCTGCGGATCACTTCCGCGGCGATTTCTTGAACGAGATAACTCATCGGGTTCAGCTTACGGGAGGAAGCCGGGTCAACACAATGAAACCCACGCTCGCCGTGTGCCGGCCCCCCATCCGGCCGCAGCGAGAATTCCACGGTCGAGAATGCCGGCGGCGATTATTTCGTGGTTGGCACCATTGCGTTCCGGCTTAGTCTCCCCGGACCATGACCATCAAAGACAACGAATTCGTGGAACTGCAAACGCCCACGGGGCGGATGCGCACGTATGTTTTCCGGCCGCAAGCCGCCGGTCGGTATCCCGGCGTTCTCCTTTACTCGGAAATCTTTCAAGTCACCGCGCCCATCCGCCGCACGGCCGCGTTGCTGGCCGGCCACGGTTACATCGTGGCCGTCCCGGAAATCTGGCATGAGTTCGAAGCGGCGGGCTGCGGGTTGCCGTACGATCAGGCCGGCGCCGACCGCGGCAACGCCCTGAAACTGGAAAAGGAACTGCGCGGGCTGGACGGTGATTCGCGCGCCGTGCTGGATTTCCTCAAATCCCATCCCGCCTGCACCGGTAAACTGGGCACGCTGGGCATCTGCATCGGGGGTCATCTGAGTTTCCGTGCTGCCGCAACGAATTCGGATGTGCGCGCCGCGGTCTGTTATTACGCGACGGACATTCACAAAGGCTCGCTCAGCAAAACCGGCGATGACACACTCGCTCGCGCCAAGGATATTCAAGGCGAACTGCTGATGTTCTGGGGCAAACAAGACCCGCACGTGCCGCTGGAAGGTCGGAAGAAAGTTTACAACGCGCTCTGCGAATTGAACGCGAACTTCACCTGGCACGAATTCAATGGCCAGCACGCTTTCATCCGCGACGAAGGCTATCGCTACGATCCGGCGTTGGCCCTGCAATGCTACCAAATGGCGCTGGAATTATTTCATCGCCGACTTGGGGAAGGCGATTTGCCGGTGGCCCCGGGCGGCACCGCTGAATCGAAGCATTGATTGAAACCCATTGCCGCCGGCGAGGGGTCAATTTTCCAACGGAAGTCGTAGTTGGCTCGCCTGCGTTTCCACCAAGCCACTTACTCCCAGCCCGAGCAGGCGCAACGGGCGATTGACCAATCGCTCCCGGGCCAGCAGCCAGCAGCCAAGCCGATAAATCTCTTTCGCGTCCGTCAGCGGCTCCTCCATCGAAATCTGCCGGGTCAGCGAGGTGAAATCACCGTAACGCAGCTTCACTTGCACGGTCCGCGCGGCCAGCCGGCGCTTCGCCAGACTCCGCGCCACGTCCTCCGCCTGTTCCTTCAGACAGGCGCGCAGCGTCGGGCGATCGTCGGTGTCACGGAGAAAAGTATTCTCACTACTGATGCTTTTGACCTCGTCGCCCAACTCGAGCGCACGATCATCATCGCCAAAAGCAAAGCGTTTCAGTTCGGCGCCCCACGAACCGACCAACGCACGCAAATCGCCAGCGTAGTTCTGCAAATCGCCGACGGTGCGAACCCCCGCGCGCAACAGATTCTCCTCGGTCACCTTGCCCACACCGTGCAGCGACCGCACTGGCAACGGGCGGAGAAAGGCCGCCTTTTCCGACTCACGAATGAGCGTCAATCCGTCTGGCTTCTGGTAATCGCTCGCGAGTTTCGCGAGCAACTTGTTCGGGGCGATACCAATCGTTGCCGTGAGTCCACGACGTTTGTGAATCGCAGCTTTGATCTGCCGCGCATGGGGACGGGCTAGCTCCAGGCTTTCATCCGCTGTCGCCGCCTGATGTTGCACGGAAACGTCCATGTAAGCTTCGTCAACCGAAACCTGCTGGATCAATTCGCCGGCGAGTTCCTGCACGATGGCCATGATCTCGTGCGACTCGGCGCGATACGCTTCCATCCGTGGTCGCAGGAAAACTCCTTTGGGGCAAAGCCGCCCGGCTGTCGCACTCGGCATGGCGGAACGCACGCCAAATTTCCGCGCCTCATAACTCGCGGCGCACACCACCCCGCGCTGCGTCGGTGGCGAACCGACGATCACGGGTTTCCCTTTCAACGAGGGATTATCCCGCTGCTCCACGGACGCGTAGAACGCGTCCAGGTCGAGGTGGAAGATGATGCGGAACATAATGGAGCGCCGAGCACCGTCTCGGCATGATTCTATTTCTCCTGCAAGTGGGTGACTTCGCTTCTCAGCCACACCAACCGCCGATACTCATCCCGAAATCTGGCGCTGTTGAACAGCCATTCCTCTGCCGCACGACACAACTTCGCCTTCACCGGATTGTTCTCAATGTAACGAATCGCCGTTTTCTGCTGCTCCTCATCGCGCATGAATGTGTCCCAATATTCGCGCTGCCATTTTAATCGGAGCGTCGAGCCCCGCCTCGGCTCGCTGTTTTCGATCTCAGGAACTGGCCGAGACGGCGCTCGGCGCTCCGGCACAATCAGATGCCTCGACTCGTTCGCTACGTGAACCTTCCAGCCCTGGATGATTTTCCAGAGTGGAGTTTGTTGCACATCCACCAACGCATGCACATGATTGGGCATGACACACCAGGCGAGCAGTTCGTATCGCTGGTTATGAAAATGTAGTAATGCCTGCTCCGCGATCTGGGCAACCCGATGATCGCGAAGCTGGCACTCGCCAAATCCTCGATCCAAGTATGCTTCGAGTTTTGTCCGGCGTTCACGTAAGTCTTCAAGGGCGAGCAAATGTTCCCATTCGATTCGCTGTGACGCGGGCAGGGAATCTTCCAAGCGAAAAGTAACAAATTGAACCAAATTCGGATAATCGCAATGTGGCAGGTAACCGCGCTCGTGCCAGCCGAGAAAGCCGTTGGCCTTGTCTGCGTCAGACAGTGGCTCGTCCCACTTGTTTTTCTGATAGACCAGGTCGCGCAGGTATTGGCGCTTGTTGAGCGGTGGCTGGTTCGCGTTCA
>JANXWY010000004.1 GCA_025350905.1 Verrucomicrobiota bacterium | reverse complement strand
CACTTTGCGGGCGCTGGGCTTCGGCGCCGGCCCGGTGATCCTCTCGGTGTTGTTCGAGTCACTGGCGCTGGCGGCCATCGGCGGAGTGGTGGGTGCCATTGCCGCCTACTTCGCTTTCGACGGCTTCAAAGCGGCGACCATCAACTGGCAAACGTTCAGCCAGATCGCGTTTGCCTTCGCGGTAACACCACGGCTGTTGATCACTGCGATACTCCTGGCCATCGGCATTGGCCTCATCGGCGGACTTTTCCCCGCCATCCGCGCCGTGCGGATGCCGATTGCTGCGGCCTTGCGCGGATTGTAGCCGCCGAGGTCTGAGAAGAAGACCGGTCGCGAAAGGGAGTGGCGGCTAATCGGCCGCACTACTGTTCGACACACAAATGCCGCACTACTGCGTCGCCATGGAAATGTACTCCAACAGGTCTGCCATGTCCTGAACGGTGAGGCCCGCCTCCAAGCCATCGGGCATCAGGGACACACCCTGGCTTTGCATTTTGGAAATGTTGGCGCGCGGAATCACCGTCTCCTTGCCGTAGGCCTGGCGCAGCGTAACGCTCGTCGCCGTCTCATTCACGACCAAACCGACCTGGCTCTCGTCGTCTTTAGTCTCGACGACATAGGCCGTGAATTCCGGGCGCACTTCGCGGTTTGGATCGATGAGGTTGGTCAGCAGTTTTTCCTTGCCGGTGGTTTTCACGGTCACGAAATCCGGGCCGAGCGCGAATCCCTGCCCGCCGGAACGGTGACACGAGAGACAGCGCGTCTCGTAAATGGTCTTCCCGCGCGCGAAATTGCCGTTGAGGTTCAGCGCCGGCGCGAAGGTGTCAATTACCTGCTGGCGCGGGCCGGCGGACTTGGTTGACAGCACGCGGGCAGCGAGCTTGCGGATGGCCGGGTCGCGGTAGGTTTCGAGCAGCTTGATTTGAGTCGAGTCCAGCACGTTGACGCGAATCGCGCCCGACGCGATGGCATTAAGCAGCGCTTCGGCGCGTTCCGGACGCGCCAGCAAAATCGTCAAAGCCTCGGCACGCAACCGCGGCATGAGCGAATTCAAACGCTTCGTCAAATCCCCGCCCACGCGGTCGTCGGAAAATTTGCCGAGCGTGGTCAGCGCGGCGAGCTGCGCGGACTGCGCCTGATTGCGATCGAACACGCCGAGCAACAGCGGCCGGACTTCCGGGTAGGTGTAATGCGCGAGCAGTTGAATCGCCGGCACCCGCACGGCTTCGACGGTAGCCGGGTCGTCGGCGTATTGGAAAGCCAGCACGAGGATGTTCGTGATCACTCCGCCCACGCCGGCCAGCGGTTGGTGCGCGCGCTGCACGCCTTCGCCGAGTGCGCGGGTCATCGAGAACATCAGCGAGTAGTCGTTTACGTGGTCAAGGAAGTTCAAGACGTTATCAACTTCGCGGCGCTGGTTCTTCGCGCCCACGAGCACGACCAACTGCTTCAAGAATTCCTGGCCGGCCTTGGTTTCGCGAAAGACCTTGTCCGTCGTGAGCTCCGCGAACAGTTCGCCCGAGCCTTCGGCCAGCGACGAAAGAATCGCCGCCTGCGTCCACGCGCTGGCTGCGTCGCGCCGTGCGATGGTCGCGAGAACAGGAATCTTCTGGCCTCCCTTCACTTCCCCAAGCGTGTAGGCAAGCTGGTAGCGGACCGTAATGTCAGGGTCGCCCGCCATGCTCCGCAGCTTTGCCCAGAGCGGCGGCGGCGGAACTCCATTTTCAAAAGACTTCTCGGCGAGCTGGATTCCGTGCTCCCGGACGGCTGGGTCGGCATCATTCAACGCCGTCAACAACGGAGCTGATTTCAATGCACCCAATCCTTCGAGCACGTGGAGTGCGTGCAGTCGGGCCAGCGCGCTCTTCGAATTCTGTTGGAGCTTGAGCAGCCACGGCACGGCAGTTTTGTCCTGTCGCTCAAAGAGCAGGCGCGCGGCGGTTTCGCGATGCCAGGCATTTGAATGTTCAAGCACGGCGACGAGTTGCGCGGTGGTTGCCTTGCCGAGACGCGGGGCCGGGCACGGTTTGAAACCCACCGGCGCGATGCGATAGATGCGACCACGGTCGTTGCCGGCATTCAGGTCGAGGAGCTTCTTGATATTCTCCGGCAGGGACCACGGATGCTCGATGACTTCTCGATACATGTCGCAGAAGTAAAGGCAACCATCCGGTGCGTTCGCGAGTTGCACCGGGCGAAACCAGAGATCGGTCGAGGTGAGAAATTCAACCTTTTGCTCGTCTGCCGGCCGCTCAGCGAGAAGTTCCACGCCGTCCGTACGGACTTTTTTCCGGTGGATCAAATTGCTGCCAACATCGGCGATGAACGCGTCGCCCAGAAATTCCGCCGGCCAGGCGTCGCCGCGATAAATCGTGATGCCGGTCGCGGAGGTGAAGTAGCCGGACGAGCGCCCACCGCCCTCGATCAAGCCCGGCACCACTCCGGTGACCCGCCACTTGGTGCGAATGACGCGCCACCCCTCTTCGGGACTCTTGCGGTAAACCTCCGCCGCCGGGCCATCCACCGGAATGTCCACCAGCGCGGACGGCAGATGGTAAAACGCGTTCCGGTCCGCATAGTGCGCGTCATACATGAAGGTCTGGATGTGATGCGAGTTGCTGCAAACGAACTTGCGCCCGTGATTGTCGTAGCACAT
>JANXWY010000478.1 GCA_025350905.1 Verrucomicrobiota bacterium | reverse complement strand
GTCGCCGAACCACCGAGGCCACGCGGTCACGCACGTCCTGCGCGGCCACGTCAATGTCCCGGTTCAGGTTGAACGTGACGACGACAAACGAGGAGCCGGAGCCGTTAACGGAGCGCAACTCGTCAATGCCCTCGATCGTGTTGACGACTTCTTCAATGGGCTGGGCGACCTGCGACTCCATTTCCACGGGCGAAGCGCCCGGGAGCCGGGCGTTGATGCGCACGACCGGCAGGTCCACCGACGGGAAGCGATCCACGCCCAGCTTCATATAACCCGCCGCCCCGACGACCACGAGGGTCAGCACGATCATCATCGCGAAGACCGGTCGGTGGATGCAGATTTCAGCAAGTTTTTGCATGACGGTTGGTGTGGTGGGGGCTGATTAAGTTGCCACGCCGGGCCGATGATAGTTGAAACCACCCTCACCCCGGCCCTCTCCCCCAGGAGAGGGAGAATCGTCGTCCGGCCTCAGACCGTGCGAGCAGTTCAAGCTTTCCTGCAGCGGCTGAAGCAAAAAAAGCATGCCCGCCATTGTCAACGTTGACACCGAAATATCGGCAACGCGCGCTGGCATCTCCCTCTCCTCGGGGGAGAGGGTCGGGGTGAGGGCGAGCGTTGACTCTAACTTCCCGCACCTGGGTTCGCCTCGCCAAACCGACTCCACTGAAAACAGCGAAGCACCCGAAGTTAAACGTTGCTCCACCATCAGCGTCCACTTTCCGTTTTAGCTTTGTTGGCGGATGCAGCTTCCGTCGCGCTTTCAACCGCCAGCGGCTGGCCAGTGCGAATGCCCGCGGGGTCCAGCACCACCGTCTCGCCTGCGCTCACCCCGGAAATGATTTCAATCCAACCCGGCCCACGCCGGCCGGTCGTGACGGGTTTTTCGGCGGCCTGGCCGGCCTGAATCACCACCACCTTCTCGAGTCCGGCAAACGCCACGAGGGCGTTGGGCGGAATGCTTAGCGCGGGTTCGCTCGCGTTCACGATAATCTCGGCGCGGGCGAACAAGCCCGCCCGCAGTCCGCCCTGGTTGGGCACATCGGCTTCCACGGTCAGCATGCGGTCGGCTTCGCGGATGGCCGGCGCGATTCGTACGATCCGGCCCGGATAGGAATTCGTATCGCCATCCACCGTGAGCCGCACGGACTGGCCGGGCCGGATCGCGACGGATTCGCGCTCCGGCACTTCCAGGCGCAAGCGGAGCGGGTCCGTCTGCACGATGCGAACAATGGGGGTGCCGATGGCGACGTAATCCCCGACGCTGGCGAGGCGTTGGGCGACCGCGCCGTCGAACGGTGCGCGGACCCGGGAACGTTCCAGGTTGAGCTGGGCGATGGCGTCCGTGGCTTCCGACGATTTCACGTCCGCTTGCGCTTTCCCGGACTCGGCCACGGCCTGTTCGAGATCGCTGGTGGAGGCGATCTTTTCCTTCTGCAATTCCTGGACGCGCCGGAGATTTTGCGCGGCGTTGGCCGAGCTGGCGTTGGCGCGGGCCAGATTGGCGGCGGACTGGCGGACGAGCGTCTCGTAGGCGGTGACATCGATCAACACCAGCTCTTGGCCGGCCGTCACGCGGTCACCAAAGTCCACGTGGTTCTTTTCAATTTGTCCGGCCACCTGCGCAGACACGGTGGCTTCGTCGCGGGCGGACAGCGTGCCCACGACGTGCAGCGCCCGTTCCATGGGCCGCGATTCAACGCGCCCGACGCGCACGGGCCGGGGCGCAGTGGCGGCGTGGGCGGGTTTCGTCTTGTCCGCCGGGCCGCACGAAACCAGCAGCAGCAGGGCGAACAAGCCACCCGAAAAACCGAAGTAACGCCATCCAAACTTCATGGGGATAAACTAACCAAATCATCCGCCGCTTGACGATAAGAACCGCAACGGCCGCCAACTTGCCGGCGACTCCGGTCGATTGGCGGCCGCTCGGACGTGCGAAAGCAGCGATTAATTCATTGCGCACCGTTTTCACAAGCCGCCGCGGGCGGCCCGCCGCCGGTTTGGGATGCCCGCCTTTCGGCCGGGTAAAGTGTCCTGCCTCAAGCCGCGATTCAGGCTTTTGCCGCCATGCTGCGGATCACCCATACCACGCCCAACCGGCTGGCGACGCACCTGCGCAAATTGCAGCGCGCCGGCGAAGCACTGCTGCTGCCACCGGATTTTGTCACGAGCACGGCGGAGGCGCTGTGGGAGGTGCGCGTCTGGCGCTGTCTGGACCAGATCACCGATCGCCATGCCTTTGACGCGGCTCTGGCGCGGGATAAGGAGGAGGTGGGCGAAATCGATCTCCTGTCGCCGCGCCGCACCCGGTCAGCGGCGGAGTTGGATGCGCTATTGCGCCGGCGGATCCGTCGTCGCCTCGGGACGCTGGCCAGTGCGCTCGAAAAGATGGAGGCCCATGCCGAGTTGTCAGTGCGGCGCCGCGGCCCGCGTACCTGGCTCGTGCCTTTGGGCTGGCTCACCCCTAAAGCGTAAATCCGGAAGTTGAAATTGCCAGGCAGCAGCAACAGCAACACAAAACCCAGGACCCCGCTGAAAATACTACCGATGACATTCATCACTTGCTGGGTGAACCCTTCCGACGTCGGACCACCTAAGTTCGAGCCAATTGCTTTGCGCCGTTTGTGCCTTTTTGTGGCTGGTCGAACTGCGTTTTTCAGGTTCAGTCATCCAGCGGACTTTTACCCCCAATCCGCCCTGACGCAACACG
>JANXWY010000465.1 GCA_025350905.1 Verrucomicrobiota bacterium | reverse complement strand
AGACTGCCAGTCTGCGCTACGGTTCAGGGTCGCAAATCGCGGCTTGTCGCAGGCCGTGGAATCTCTCCCGGACAGGTGAGGCTCGGCTGAGTCACCGGATTCCATCAGCCCCTCGCTATTTTTCACGTTTTTCAGATCGGTATGTGGGCGCTGCCAAAGAAACGCAAATGAGTTCCTCGTCGTTTCGAGCATAAACATTTCGCTGCGCAAAAGCGGGGGCCGCCCAGGCGAACTTTCGACTGCCAAATATTGAGGTGGGTTCGATCAACTTCGTGCGGCTGATTTCATCGTAACCTCCCGGGGCCAAACGGGCCTGGATCAGTTCGCCCCGGTCGTTAAAAAGCAATGCCAAATCCCCGTGAACGGTCACGTGGATGCTCGCCCCATTTATCAAATCGGTCACGGCGCTGGTCTTCCAGATTTCTTCACCCGTTGACGCCTTCAGGCAAACGAAATCCCCGCCCGTTTTGGCGCTGTAAATATGATCGCCCAGCAACACCCCGGTAGAGGTATCGCTCAAGATCCGTCGGGAAACTCCCTGGCCCTCGGGCCAGAGCGTTTTGCCGGCGGGTCGGTCCTGCTCCAGCTGGAACATCCAGCCGCTGACCAGCAAATGACCATGCTGAAAAACCGGCGTTGATACCCCGGCGGTGCCGGGCGACCCACCAGTGCTGGTCGCTTCCCGCCAATAAAGTTTTCCATCAGCCGGATTTAGCGAGCTCACGGATTGTTGCGTCCAAACGATCAATTGCCGAACGCCTCCGGCCTCGATCACCAGGGGAGAGCTCCACGTGACGGCTTCCTCCAGCGCCCGCCAGACTTCGCGTCCGGTGTTCCGATCGAGCGCCACAATTCCCGCTCCTCCCTTGCCGCCGAGCATCAGGATTAACAGATCGCCTTCGATCAAGGGGGAGGAATCCACCGACGTCTCCTTCATCTGGAATTCCTCTTTGAGGTTTTTCTGCCAGACTACGCTCCCTCGTTTGGCATCCAGACAGACCAGGTTTCCCCATAGATCAAGCGCATAAATTTTCCCCTTCCGCACAATGGGTGTGGCGCCGGGCCCGCGCGCCTGTCCTGCCATGAAAAACCAGTCGGGGACCGGGTGATCATAGGCGTACGTCCAAAGCGCCTTCCCGGAATCGGCTTCCAGGCAATGCACCCGCTCGCGAACGAGGGGCCTTTTCACTTCCGCGTCGCTGAGATAAACTTTTCCGGCCACAATCACCGGGCTGGAATAGCCCATCGCGATGGGCGCCCGCCAGCGGACCTTGAGCCCGCTAGCCGGAAGCCTTGCGACAATGCCCGATTCGGTCCAGGTGGCGTCGCGATTGGGGCCGCGCCACTGCGGCCAGTCGGCTGCGAAAAGCGGACCCACCCAGAATAAGGCCAAGCACAAACAAGCCGCCAGGAATGGCATCCCAACCGGTTTGAGTTTCATTTGAATAGGATTGGTCACGGGGAAATCCGCAGACTCAAAGACCCTGCACCTGAGCCAGCTTTCGAAGTTCACTGACCACTGGGTGAGACCTCCAGCCGAAGACGCGCAGCTTGGGCATGAAGACAATCCGATCGCCAAAAGCCGTGGCCGATCGAAGATGAATTGTGATGGGGTGGATATTGATCCATCGATTCTCCGTAACGTCGGCGATGGCGTCAAAAGGAATCCGCACCTCCTCCAGATAGTTTGAAACGTAGAGCGCGGACTCGTCGAGGCGCACTTTTTTGAGGCGGGCGCAAGTCCAATAGATAAATGCGGTGCCCACAATCCAAGCGGCCAGGAAGGCCCATTTCATCTCCGGCGGCGCGGCTGTATGCTCGTGGCCGCGCAACGCGCCGCAAAACATGGCCAGCGTCCCCAGCCCGAAGATTGCGATCCAAATCGTCGGGAAGACGAACTTCATCCAGAAAGTTTGGGCGGAGGATATCGTACGTTCGTTCATAAGCGGACGATCGCTGTAAAACACGAGAGTTCACTAAGAGGGGCGATGAACTGGTAGAGTCGCGGATGTTGCGCCGGATTCAATTCGATAGGGGTCGCGCGTTTGCGCCTGCGGGCCAGAATCGGTTTGAACATGAAAAACACCGCCACGGCCCCACCCAGAAGCGGACCGAGATAAAGAATCACTTTGAAAATGAGGCCATAAAATCCACCCGAAAAACTGGTGAACAAGGCCAACGCGTGGACACCATACCAATATGTCCCGTAGGCCACGGAGGCGGCAAACGCCAGATAGACCACCGGCAAAAAGACCATGAAAATCGCCACCACCAGCAAACCAAGCTGGTAAAAAATGGCGAGGCGCCGGCGCGGAACGACTCCGGCCAAGGCCGCCTTCAATTCTGCGGCGGCGATTTCGTCCCCCGGCTGCGCATCCAAGGTCAGGGCAGATGCTTCCGCCAGGATCGTTTCCAAGTTACAGTGGGGGCAGGCGACCGACAGGCCGAGGCCGGCCAGCGGGAACTCGACGTTTTGGCCGCAGTGTTGGCAGGAGGTCAGGCCGAATCCCTGGTCGCTCATGGATACCGCCATTGAAATCTAACCCCGCTGGAGAGACAACCGGAAAACCCAATGCCACAACGGCAGAATCTGCCGCCCATGGAGAATTTTACCGAGAACCTTTTTCCCGCTTTCCCATCAGTGGCTGAAGGGGAACGGACCGCGAGGCAATTGAATTCTCCGGCGTGGGGTTAAGCTCACTTTCCCCGATACTTCGACGGATTGCGGATCCGATCGAGTCGTTCGGCTTCCCGTTCGTTCTGCAGCTTCTGTTGCTGTCGCTGCGGGCCGACATTCGCGAGCGTCTTGAGCTGCGAACCCATCTGTTTGACCAGTTGGAGGAGAGTGAGGCAAACGTACTTCAGTTTATTCACGGTAATTTCCTCGTGCGAGTCGGCCCGCGTTCCTGTCGCCGATAAATGGGTTTCACAAACGCGTTGGCGCGGAACCCGGCCGGTCCCTCCCACGGTTCCAATTTGCGGTTTTCAACGACGACGAAGTCACCCCGCCGCACCACCTCATTCGATTGCAAACGTCGAAAATGGTTGGGGCCGCCAGAGGTCCCCATAGCCTCGGCATCGCCATCAGACCGCCCGCCTGCGCGCCTGGGTTTGGGGCTGGCGGTGATTAACTGGAGGTGGTTTGACATCCGTCGGGTGATGACGCCTCGGTGCGGCCGGCCTGCTTTGGCTTCGGCATCGGCATCGGCTCCGCGCCTCAGACTTGCCGGGGTTTCACCACCAGCATGACGATGCCGCCGACGAGGGCGAGGGCGCCGACGACCGGCGGAATGAAATGGCTCTCGGTGGTTTCAATGTGCAAGCCGAGGAACTCGACCGGCTTTCCCGGAGTCTTGAAAGTGATGCCCGAATAAGCGAGCACCACAATGCCGAGGGTCACGAGGATGCCCGCTATGATGGTTTTTGTGTTCATATGGTTCTGGAATTTTGGCTTTGCAGACCGCTGCCTTTTAGGCCAGTGGCTTGCGACCGGAGATCAGGTTGACGAGGATCATGACGATGGCAATCACTAGGAGGATATGAATAAATCCGCCCATCGTGGCACTGGTCACCAGACCCAGCACCCACAGGACGATCAGCACGAGCGCAATCGTGTATAACATAAGATTTTTCCTTTCGGTTGGTCTGGGTCCTTGCCGGCCGGCGCCGGCGCGCCGGCCAACAACGAGCCATGGGATTATTCGCGCTTGGCCACCGGCAGGGCGATGGTCATGTTGTTGATCACACTGGTTACCCCAGTGATATCCGTAACCAGTTTGGTGACCAGCGTCTTCTCGGCATCGTTTTTGGCAATGCCACTCAACGTGACGACGCCATCCGTCGTCTCCACCTTCGTTTTTAGCGCGCTGGTCGAGCGATGGGACATCAAGGCCGATTTGACCTGCGCCGTGATGGAGGCGTCGTCAATCTTTTCACCGATCGTTTCCGACGGCGGGGCGGGCGCTTTGGCAATCGTCATCTCGTTCTTGACCTCTTTGACATTGTCAATGTCCTTGGCGTATTCGGTGACCAGTTCCTTCTGAGCCTGGCTGGAGGCTTCGCCGCGCAGGCTGACGACGCCATCCTTCACATAGACGTCGGTGGCACTGGCGCTCACATGGCGATGGAATAAGAGCGCGGTTTTCACTTTCATACTGATCCACGTGTCCGAATGTTCAGCCGGGCTTTCCCCTTTGATTTTCAACTGATTGTCCACGCTTTTGACGCCGGGTAGATTCTCGACCGTATCCTCGGCCAATGATTTTTGGGACGCTTCGGCCACCGTTCCCGTTAAAATGACAGCCCCATCCTTGGACTCGACCTTGATCGAATCGTGTTTGAGGTAGGTTTTGAACACATAGGACTTTTTGGCGGAAGCCTCGATGCGTTCGTCGGTATCGGAAGCGCGCACGGAGGCGCTGGTAACAAACAGGGTGCTTGTCGCCACCAGGAGGGCGAGCGAATAGGTTGATTTCATTTTCATTATGCTTTGGTTTTTGATTTTCTTGTTGTTGATAGCTAACCCAACTTTCGATACTGGACCTGGTTTTTGAAAAGTTTCGCGGGCGCACGCGGCGGATTTCCTAGGAAAATGACGGGTTGCCACCATTCCAAATGGCAAAAGGGCTTGTAGTGAAGACCCAGCCGCTTGCGCACCCCC
>JANXWY010000445.1 GCA_025350905.1 Verrucomicrobiota bacterium | reverse complement strand
CTGGCAGGAAGACAACGTGTTGTTCGCAAACACCAGCTTCCTCGTTCCGACCGCCTGGTATGAATGGCAGCCCGGCTGGGAATCGCCGCGCCTAACCGCCATGCGCACCAGTTCGCCGGCCAGCTTCGAAGACATCGAAGTCGTCCGTGAGTTCGCCTCCTCCAAGGACGGAACCAAAGTTCCCCTCAACATCATGCGGAAGAAAGGCCTCAAACTCGATGGCAACCACCCGACGATTCTGTACGCGTACGGCGGCTATGGCATCAACCTCACGCCCGCCTTTAACGCGATGCGCCAGGTCTGGTTCGACGCCGGCGGGGTTTACGCCATCGCCAATCTGCGCGGGGGCGGCGAGTTCGGCGAGGCCTGGCACAAAGCCGGTAATCTCACAAACAAGCAAAACGTGTTCGACGACTTCATCGCCAGCGCCGAACATCTCATTCAACGCCACTACACCCGCCCGGCCAAATTGGCGGTTTCTGGCAGCAGCAACGGCGGCCTCCTGATGGGCGCCTTCCTGACTCAACGTCCGGACCTGGCCCGCGCGGTCGTTTCTCGCGTGGGTATTTATGACATGCTGCGCGTGGAACTCGATCCCAACGGAGCGTTCAACATCACCGAATTCGGGTCCGTCACCGACCCGGCCCAGTTCCAAGCCCTCCACGCCTACTCGCCGTATCATCACGTCCAGGACGGCACGGCATATCCCGCAGTGCTCTTTCCTTGCGGCGAGAACGATGGCCGCGTGAACCCGGCCCACTCCCGCAAGATGACCGCCCGCCTTCAGGCCGCCACCAGTTCCGCACGCCCCATCTTGCTGCGCACCAGCGCCAGCGCCGGCCACGGCATGGGCTCATCCTTGAAAGACCGCGTGGCCGAACAAGCCGACATCTACGCCTTCCTATTCGAGGAACTCGGCGTGGACACGGCGCCCTGGACCTTCAAATAATTCCCCGCCCTCACAGGCGCGGACGCCGGTGGCCGCCTGGCCGCGACATAAATCCAAATTTCTTTCTGGAGCGCCCGCATAATTGAGTCGGGCGGCGAATGGATTCCAACCACACTTGTCGGGCTGGCCAGACCAACTCAAGGCCGGACGCCCCTGGCTGACACGCACGATGGCTACCACGGGGAACCCAGCTCGGGGCCGAACGTGCCGATTTGCAGAAGAGTTTCCCCTTCGCCCGGCGTTCATTATGTTGAGTCCGCGACATGACTGACGCCCGGATTGAAGAAATTAAATCTCTGCTCCCGCAAGCGTTGCTCCCGGATTGGGTGCGACTCGGCGCGCGGCTGGTCCGGCTGTTGCGCGATCGCAAACATCCGGAGGCGCACGATGCCATTTTGAACCGGCTGTTGATGCAAGCTCGCGCTTCAATGGCGTTGTGCGAGGAACGGCGCCGTCAAGTGCCGCGCCTGAACTACCCGCCGGACTTGCCGATCACCCGCCGCAAGGACGATATCGTGGCGGCGATTCGGACCCATCAGGTCGTGGTGATCGCCGGCGAAACCGGTTCGGGTAAAACCACCCAAATCCCCAAAATGTGTCTCGAGGCGGGTCTGGGGATTGAAGCCCAGATTGGTTGCACGCAACCGCGCCGGGTGGCCGCGCTGTCGATCTCCCGGCGCATCGCGGATGAACTGGCGGTCAACTGGGGACGCGAAGTCGGCTGCAAAATCCGTTTTGATGACCGCTCGAGTGATTACACCTACATCAAGCTGATGACGGACGGCATCCTGCTCGCCGAAACGCAGGGCGATCCCCTGCTCTCCGCCTACAACGCGCTTATCATCGACGAGGCGCACGAGCGCAGCCTGAACATTGACTTTCTGTTGGGCTATCTCAAGGGGCTGCTATTCAAACGGCCAGAGCTCAAGCTCATCATCACGTCAGCGACGATTGATACCGAATCGTTCTCCCGCGCGTTCAACCACGCGCCGATTATTGAAGTTTCCGGGCGGCTTTTTCCGGTGGAAGTGGTTTATGCCCCCTTCGATGCGGAATCCGAGGAGCGCGGCGACTTGACCTACATTGACGCCGCGGTCCGCGCAGCCGAACAAGTCCTGTGCGAACCGGGCCACGGCGACGTGTTGATTTTCATGCCGGGCGAACGGGACATTCGCGAGACGAGCGACTTGCTGGAAGGTCGGTTCGGGCGCGAAGCGGAAATTATTCCTCTGTTCGGCCGGCTCAGTGCCGGCGATCAACAACGCGTCTTTGCACCGGCCGCCCGACGCAAGATCATCATCGCCACCAACATCGCCGAGACTTCGCTCACCATTCCCGGCATCCGTTATGTGATTGATTCCGGTCTGGCGCGCATCAGCCGCTACAACCCGCGCACCCGCACGCGCCGGTTACCGGTCGAGCCCATTTCCCAAAGCAGCGCCAACCAGCGCAAAGGCCGCAGTGGTCGCGTGCAGGATGGGGTGTGCATCCGGCTTTATTCGGAGGAGGATTTTGCCGCCCGGCCGCCGTATCAGCAACCGGAGATTCAGCGGGCGAATCTCGCCGAAGTCATCCTGCGCATGAAGGCGTTCCGGCTGGGAGAAATTGAAACCTTCCCCTTCGTCAATCCGCCGCCGCCCGCCGCGATCCAGGGCGGGTACGCGCTGCTGCAGGAACTCGGCGCGCTCGACGAACAGCGGACGCTGACCCCGTTGGGCCAGGACCTCGCCCATCTGCCGATCGATCCGACGCTCGGCCGGATGCTGCTTCAGTCACAGCGCGAACACGCCCCGCGCGAATTGCTCATCATTGCCGCCGGGTTGAGCATTCAAGATCCCCGCGAACGGCCACTGGATCAAAAGGACGCCGCCGCCGCCGCCCATAAACGCTTCGTGGATCCGCAGTCGGATTTTCTCACGCTGCTCAATATTTGGAACGCAGTTCACGATCAGTGGGAGCGGCTGCGCACCCAGAATGCGCGCCGCAAATTTTGCCGAGCGAATTTCCTTTCCTACCTCCGCCTGCGGGAATGGCAAGATCTCCATGCGCAACTGCACGGCGCACTGGAGGATCTGACCGCCTTCAAGTTGAACGAAAGCAACGCGGACTACGCCGCCATTCATCGCGCGATTCTCAGCGGCTTGCTCGGGCACGTCGCCGTTCGGGAGGAACGAAATATTTACCTAGCCACGGGCAACCGGCAGGTGGCCATCTTTCCCGGCTCCGCACTGCACGACCGCGCGGAGCGGCGCGGCCCTACGCCCAAGACTAAAACCAAAGCGACCCCGCGACCCGCCGCCACGCACCAACCCCTGTGGATCATGGCCGGGGAAATGGTCGAGACTTCGCAGCTTTTTGCTCGCACGGTGGCCGGCATTGATCCGCTGTGGATCGTTCAACTCGCACCACATCTGTGCAAAGTGACCCATCACAATCCGCGCTGGATCGTCACCGCCGGTAACGTCCTCGCCGACGAAAAAATCACGCTCTACGGTCTGGAAGTAAGCAACAAGAAGGTCGCCTACGGCAATCTCAACCCGGCGGAAGCCACGGCGATCTTCATTCGCTCCGCCCTCGTCGCCGAAGAATTGCTGCCCACGAGTCATCGGCCCGACGAGGCCGAGGACAATGACGACAACGAGGTCCGCGTCCTGAGCAGAATGAAGCTGAAGCCGCAACCGTTGCCGCCGCAATACGCCTTCCTCGAGCACAACCGCATGGTCCGCCAAAAGATCGAGACCTGGCAAACCCGGGTGCGCCGTCACGATTTCCGGGACCTCGATCAGGCGTTGTTCAATTTTTACGACCAACGCCTGGCGAACGTTTCCTCCGTCCACGAACTAAATCGCTTCCTGCGGATGGAATCCAATTCCGCCTTGCTCCGAGTGACCGAAGCGGATCTGACCGGCGGGGGACCGGAGTTGAACTACGATGCCGCGGCTTTTCCGGATGCCGTGCCGCTGGGGGGCCAGCCGGTGGCCTTAGCGTATGCCTACACGCCCGGCGAAGAGCAGGACGGGGTGACCGTCAAACTTGATTTCACCCTGGCGCAAACGATCTCGCCCGCCAGCGTCGAATGGGCCGTGCCCGGTTTGCGCGAGAGCCAGATCAGCGAACTCTTGCGCGCGTTGCCGAAAGCTTTGCGCCGCGAGTTGATGCCGTTTCCGCCCAAAGTGGTGGAGATCGCCCGCGACCTCCAACCCACCGGCGCTTCCCTCCAACAGGACCTCGCCCGGTTTATCCACCGCCAATACGGCGTGGAAATACCAGCCAGCGCCTGGCCCGCCGATGCCATCCCCGCCCATCTGCGTCCCCGGGTGGAAGTCCTCGACCACAATCAGAAATCCCTCGGCACGAGTCGCGATTTGAATCAACTCCGCCAACGCTTGGAAAAAGTCGCCGCGCCCGTTCGTCCGGTCGCCGAGGATCCAGCTTGGCGACGTCTCGCGCAGCAGTGGGAGCGCTACGATCTGACCGGGTGGACGTGTGGAGATTTACCGGAACGAATCCCGGTGAACGCGGCGGGTGCGATGCCGACGTACGCCTGGCCCGGGCTGGCCTTGGAATCGGAATCGGACAGCGTCAGCCTGAAACTTTTCCGCAGTCAGGAAGCCGCACGCCAAGCGAGCCTCGGCGGCATCCAACGACTGGTCATGCTGGCACTGCAAAAAGATCTCGCCTGGTTGCAAAAAGATCTACGGGCGCTGAAGCAGTTTGAACCGCTGCTCGCCAACTTCTGCTCGGTGGACGAATTGAGCGCCTCCGCGATTGAAAATCTCCAGCGGCATCTGCTGCCCGGCGAAAGTTTCCCCGCCCTGACCGAGGCCTGTTTTTACGAGGCCGTGGCCGAGGGTCGCCGTCGCCTGCCGGGTTTGGCCGCGAAATTGATGGATCACGTCGGCCAGATCCTCAAAGTGCGGCAGGAAATTCAACGCCGCTGCGGGCCCGCCGTGGCGCCGAGAACAACCCGCCCGCAGACCCTGTCCGATTTGAAACAACTCGGCAGCGTTTCTGGAAGCAACCGGGCGGACAATCCTTGGGTGGAAGAACTCGGCCGACTCGTACCGCCGAATTTTCTGACGGCGATCGCCTTCGCCCAACTCCCGCATCTGCCCCGTTACCTCAAGGCGCTGCTCACGCGGATGGAACGCGCGGCCCTGAATCCGCTCAAGGATCAGGAACGCGTCCAATTGCTCGCGCCCTACTTGGCGACGCTGCGGAAGTGTGCAACCACCCCGCCCGCCACATCCGAGGCACGGCAGCAACTGGAGCTATTCCGCTGGATGGTGGAGGAGTATAAAGTTTCCCTCTTCGCCCAGGAACTCGGCACCGCTTTTCCGATCTCTCCCAAGCGCCTCGACGAACAACGAGAGCGACTCTGAGCGCCGGCTCGTACCGAACCCTGGGGGACAGCTTGGATGCGCTTTCCCTCGGACTTGGCGGCCCAGGCAACGCCGGCGCCAAAAAGTTTCCACACCCCACTATTGCGCTCACGTCCGATTTAAGGCACAAGTGCGCCCCATTTTTACGTCATGAACCAAGCAACCACGAAACCCAAACCAAAATCCAAAGCCACCCCCGAACTCCAATTGCTGGAGTTGCTAAAACAGGTCCTACCCAAAGCCACGCACGATTCGAAGCTGGCGGGAAAGATTTACGAGGCGGTGGAAGCCGAATTAAGAACCAAGTCGCGCGTGGCGGCCTTCGAAAAATTTTGCGAACGCGTCGAATTGCCCGATCTCGAGCCTAAAACCTTGGCCGACGTAAAACTCCAACTCGCGGCCGCCTTTGGCGTCGGCGGTGACGTGGTGATCCAACCGGACAAGAAGGAAAAGCGACTGGCGGTGGAAATCACGCTGCCCGATGGGACGCAGTTCCAAAACCAGATCAAGGTGCGACCTATCGCCGCCGTCGATAGCGATACGCCGGAAGCGAAGTTGAAATTCGTGCCGTTCCCGGTGGCTTTACCGGGCGATCCGGAACTAATCTGGGTCCTGGGAAAGCGGGAAAACCTGTCCGCCGAAGAAGCGGCGATCGCCCTGGGCAAAGCGGAGGAAGATTTTTGGGGTTCCAAGCCCGGCCAGAAATTACTCCAAGACCGGGTCGAGCGGAATTTTCCGGAATTCATCAGCCGCGCTCCGGCCGGGCTGTTAGGCGAAGCGGGCGTAAAGCGGCATTACCCCAGCCCCGAACCGATCACGGTCCTGCGGGTCTTGAAGCCGCAGAAGGCCGACCGTCATCGGCAGTGATCCCAAGCCGGCACCCAGCTATTCCTCGCCGTCGTACAATTCCGCCGGTTGAATGCGCACGGGCTTGGCGTGGCCGGGCAGACACCACTTGTTGCTGTCGGGGAAGAAGCAGGCATCCGCCGCCGGATTGTCCGTGATGAAATGGCAGAGCAAGTCCACCGCGCCGGTGTTGAGCAATTGATGCGCTTCCCCCGGCGGATGCATCACGCAATCACCCTCCCGCAGCTCGGCCGTGCCCTCCGGCGTGCGCACCTGCCCGCGCCCGGCCAGAATCTGGTAAAAGACCCAGCGCGCGGAGTGCGAGCGATAGGGACCGTTAGCGGCGTGGGGGGGGAGGCGAAGCAGTTTCACCTCGAACGGAAAGGGAACGCCGCCCAACCGATCGCCATTCGACTGCCGCATCGCAGCGAGAATGTCCTGGCTGAAAAGTCGGAAGCGACCTTTGGGAGACCGCGCCTCCTGGGCGGGTACCGCGGTGAGATTGATTTTCTTCATGGCGAATGACGGTCAGGCAAACGCAAGGGTCAAACAGCGGGTAGCACCAGGGATTGAAACTCCGTTAGCAACCGATCCAGCGCCGCGAGGTCCGACGCCGTGCTTTTCTTCGGCAGGAAAACCCCGAGGATCGCCGCATCCGCCCGTTGGGCACAATGCAGGACCGTGCGTTCGTAAACCCAGGTCAGCCGGGTGGGTGGCAGGTGTTGCGCCCGGAGCACGGCGAAAGTATCCGCCACCAGCCGCCACGCCGTCTCCAAGGCGCTGGCCGGAAATTCCCGCGAGTCGCCGTCCGAGACGAACGTCGCATCGGCAAACCGGATGCCCCGCACCAGCGTGCCCGGCACACTTTGCGCCTGGCGGAGCCACTGGGCCGTCTGCTCTTGGATTGCTTCGCTCATCGAGAAATTCCGGTTGGCCAATCAGGGCGCCAAAGCTTCGCGCCGCGTTTTCACCAGCACGCCGCGATCGTGGGCGATGATCACCACCGCGCGCACCCCGGCACTCTGGATTTCCAGTCGATTGAATTCACCCGCCGGCAAGATTTGGGCGAGCCGCTGGCTGCGCTGCGAGACAAATTCAAAAAAATTCACCCACAAGTCTGTATTGGCACACTGCCATTCGTACAACACTTCCCCCTCCGCCGAGCAGACTAACACTTCGTCCACTTTCGGCCGCGTGGCCGTCCCCGGTGGCCAAACCGTGGCCGATTCGCGCTGCACGGCCGCCGCGGACAAACCATTGGAAGTGGTGGGAATGGCCAGCATGGCTGGCGCGCCAGCCGCAGCGGAAGCCGATGCCGGAATGGGCACGCCCGCCGTTGGCGACATAGGGACCGCTGGGGACGGAGCGGCGGATTCGGACGCGGTGGCTGCGGTCGCCGTCAGGCGCTCCATTTCCGCCAGCAGAGTCTCCCCGGCCGGCGCTGCCGCCGCTGCGGCGGCCAGGGTCTCCTTGTCCTCGTCGCTCTGGCGCGCGGCTTCCATCAGCAAAAACTCCCACTGGCCGGAGAGCGAGCGCGCGGGGGGTTCGGTAAATGGCTTGAGATTGAACTGGCCCCCGCTCATGGCCAGCAATCGATTGAAGGCCGCTTCACCCGTCAACTCCCCGCATTGCGCGTGGACGATCTGGCCCGTCTCAATGAAAAGTTTTCCGGACATCCGCGCGGCGGAAACCTCCAGCACCGACGAGCTCCGTGCCAGGCATTCCATCTGGATGACATCCGTCAAGCCCACGCGGCGCAGCACCCCCCGGAAGCCCTCCTCCGGGCGAAACTTGACCAACTCGTTCAGCACGCCATGGAGACTCTCCCAGCCGCTGGGGCTGGTGGGTTTTTCGAGATACAACTCCGCGCCGTTGCTCAGGCACGCCGCCCGATACTTCTCGGTGGCGTGGCCGGTGAGGACGACTTTCTGCACATTGGGATATCCGCGATTGAGCATGGACAGCAGTTGAATGCCATCCATCACGCCCATGTTGATGTCAATCACCGCGAGCTCCACCGGCTGATGCTGTAACAGCGCAAATGCCCGGCTCGCACTCTCGGCGGTAAAAATTTCCCATTGGCCGTGGCTCAGCACTCCCATCAACTCTTTGACGGTTTCCAGAAACGTCGCGTCGTCATCCACAAACAGAACCCGCCGGGCGACGGCGGGGTTGGCGGCTTTCGGCGAATCGTTCATAGCTTCCTGGCAAACAGCATCGGACCGGCCTCATTCAGGAGCAGTCGCGGGAAAAAGTGAAGTGAATTCGTTGGGCGGTCGGGCGGTCGGGCAGGTTTTACCGGGCGTTTACTTGGCGGCCAACACCGCGGCGATCCCCTGCTCGACCGCCCGGCGCACCCACTTGCTCTTGTCCGAGAGCGCGGATTGCAGTGCGGGAATCGTGGCCGACGACCGCCCCCGACCCAAAGCTTCCGCCGCCGCCAGCCGCACGTCCTCGTCCGCATCCACCAGCAACCTTTGAAATAACGCCGTTACGGAATCGCTCACCGGTTTCCCCACCAACGCCGGCGCGGCCGCCAAAAGCTCCGCCCCGCTGCGCCCCGTGATACGACGCAACAATACCGACGCGGCCACTTGTACGCCCGCGTCGCCTTGCTGCAACGCCACCTGTAATTCCGCGACCACGGACTGCATCCGGGGCGACCGCGGCCAGAACGGATCCACCATCATCGCGGCCCGCGCCGCCGCCTGCCGCACGCCCATTTCCGCATCAATCATCCCGAGCACCAAGCGATCAATCACGTTTTCGTCGCCCAGCCGGCCCAGCGCCTCCATGGCATTCTGGCGGACTTCCTGATCGGGATCCTTGAGCAATTCCAGGATGGCCGCCTGGGCGCTCCGATCCCCCAGCCGGCCCAGGGCCTCCGCCAACACCGCACGGACTTCCCACTCCTCGTCACTCACCAAGCCCATCAGCGGCTCAATCGCCGCCTTGTCCGCCAACTGACCCAGCCCCGCAACCACCGCCACGCGTACATTGCGGTGGCGATCTTTCAGCAACGTCAGCAACCCGGGCACGGCTCGGGCATCGCCCAACCGCGCGAGGCCATTTACGGCGGCGGCCCGCACGGCCGCTTCGCCATCCTTGAGCGCCGTGATCAGCAAATTCACTGCGGCCGGTTCGCCCAGCTCCGCCAGCGCATTCGCCGCGGTCACCCGGCGTTCCTCGCTCCCGCTGCGCAACACCGTCCCCAGCGCCTTCAGGGCGGCCGGCCCGAACATACTCACCCGCTTGAAATCGCCCCGCGCAATGTAGTATGGGA
>JANXWY010000420.1 GCA_025350905.1 Verrucomicrobiota bacterium | reverse complement strand
CTTTGGAGAATCGCGGATTCAGCACCGGTTAGTGGCTTCGGCATGCCCAAGGTGTAGAAAGTCGTCTTGCCGATGTCCAGTCATTTTCCACTAACCTCCTCCTCACCTGCGGCTTGCTTATCCCAGATGAAACACCCCTGTTGACGCACTGAATGCGCTGCGCGTGGGCCTTCGCGCGTGACAGGGCCGGCAGCAACAGTGCCGCCAGGATCGCAATGATGGCGATGACCACCAAAAGCTCAATCAGCGTGAAGGCATTGCACTTTAGAATCTGTCCGACTCGCCTGCCGTCGTGCCGCGGACGGAATTCTGTGCAACCTTCCCCAACTCCCTCGTGAAGAAGTTTTCTGGTCAAAGTATATTTCATACCAGCCTGCGCGGGTGGCGTTATCCCGGTTACATGAACACTGCCGCTGGACTCGGAGGACCCATCGGCGGTCCGGGGAACACGGCTACAAAATCGGGATGGACTGCGTTGGTGGCAATAGCAAATTCATCGCCGGTTGATTGACACTGGTTTAGGCCGATCCACCCGGCTTGTCCAGTGAAATTAAAGCAAGCCATCCGCACTGCGCAGAAGATGCTGTTTCAGATAGCGAACAAGAGGACAATTTGCGTCGGGATCGGCCCAGTTACGCGGGTTTGGCCGATTAGCCGGACACTGGCTCAATAGGGTTGAAAACCTTCCGGCTTCTTGGCTCGCCGCCTCGCCCGACAGTCAGACAGGCAATCGTCAGGCCCAACAGGCAGACGGTATAGATGATTGCATTAGGAGTGCGACTGGTCCAACTGGCCCAAGGCCACGGAAAGCGGAAGAAGGCGTAGTTCAAACCAAAGTAGAGCCACGCGTTGAGCAGAAGCGCGCGCCGGGTGTACTCCGAGCCGGAGAGATTCCGACCAAGTTGCCGCGCAAACCAGATCGCCGCCGCCGTGGTCAATGCCAACGGCAGCACGCCGTAGAACAACCAGCCGGACACCGGACCGACCACCTGCGATTCATAGACCAGATTCTGAATGGTCTTCCCCAAAATCGGCACGGCGGTGATCGGCAGCGCGAGCAGAAACGGCCACCAACGTCCGCCCGCCACCGCGACCATCGGCACCAAGGCGATGATCAAGCCAGGATCGTAAAGCACATTCGCCCAGTGAATCGCCGTGAACTCGGACAGCACCAGCAGGGTGACATGGGCCCCAGCCAGCCCCCATTCAATCTGCGGACCAAGCGGGGCCTCCACCGGGTCCGTCATCGGACCGATATGCCGTCGGTTAAGCCAGAGCCCGAGCCCGAGACACGCGCCCATCACGGTGCCGAACGTGGTCTCCATCCAATTCCACCAATTCATCGCCGGATCGAGCGTGACCCAGATGCCGGTCTTGAACAGCTCCGGATTCCAAGCGTGGAACGATTGCAGACATTGGCCGATCGGGAATCCGATTCCACCCAGCATGCCCCAGAGCGCGAGCTTGCGGGCGAGCCGGTCACGGCGAATCCAGCCGGCCCAGACCCACGCTCCCAGCAGCGCGAACAGTTGTCCCCCCCACACTTCCGGACGGGGCTTGAGTTCGGCCCCAGCGGTGGGTTGCCAATGCCAGGAGGCGGAGAAATTAATTCGTGGCAAAATCTTGTTGGCCGGATCATGCGGAGAATTGAGCGCCCAAACGCCGACCGTGCAAAGGACGAGCATGCCGACCATCACCAACAAAATTTCCCGCCAGGTGTAGCGGACACCGCCCAGCCCCATACCCAGAAACAAACCCGCGAAACCGATCCAGATCGCACCCTTGATGCCCAGCCCCAACATGCCCCAACGCCAAGCGTCCCAGTTGCCGATCAATGCGGGAATCTGCGTAAGACCCACCGTCTGGCCATTGGTCATCGAGCCCCCGATACCGATTGCGACGGTGCCGAACGCCACCGCCCGGGCGGCCGGCAACAATGCTGCCTGCGGACACATCAAAAACACCAACACGAGGCTGACGAGTAAACCAGCAATCATGGCCCCGGTTTCGTGGCCGTATTGCCCCCGAATGCCCCAGCCCATTCCGCCGGCCATGGCCGCGAATAATACCGGCTGCCAAACCGGCGGGTGGATGGATCTCGGGCCGGAAAAATCCGCGGATTTGGAAACGGTGGAGTTCAGTTTTAAAAAGTTACAGGTTGCAAATTGAAGGTTGAAAGCCCAACAAGTTCGCAGCGGCGCAAAACCTGTAACGTGCAACTTTCAACCAGCAACGGTTTCAACTTCCGGTAGGCAGATTAGTGACAAGCCGCCGGACTTAGCGAGTGGGAACTTTTCAGGCCCACACTCAGGGTGCGCACTTTGGCATTGCCGGATGCCATTCGATTGATAGTTTTTCCCAACCCGTTTGCATAACAACAATGCGGATGCGCCGAACAACCCAAATATGAAAACTGAGAAGCCCGCGAACAATTTCCCTAAACTCCACAACGCCATGTGGCCCGGTCTCGTCGGCAAGGGCAGCCCCGGGGCCGAGCCTTCCATTGACCTCGACACGATGCTCGACCTCACCGCCAAAGCCGAGGTCAACGGCGTCAAGTTCGACGGGGTGGATTTGTTTCTCTACGACCCGCATGTGAATATTGATATCAGCGACGACGGCATCCAAGCGCTCGTCGACAAGATCCGCGGCAAGGGCTTCGTGGTCGGCTCGGTGGTTGCGCCGGTATGGTTCGACGGCTCGGCGATGGGGAATGAAACTCAGCGGGCGAACTGGGTTACCGCCGTGCGAAAGGCATGCAGGATCGCGAAGAAACTGCGCGAGCTCGGCGTGCGGCCCTACGGCATCGTGCGCATCGACTCGGCGGCGAGCGTGACCGATTGGGAGAAGGACCCAAAGGGCAACACCAAACTGATCGCCAAAACCTTCAAGGAAGGCGCGAAGATCGCCAAAGACCACGGCGAACGTCTCGCGGCCGAAGGCGAAATTTGCTGGGGCGCGATGCACTCGTGGAAATGGATGATCGCGTTGCTCGAGGAAGTGGGGCTGCCGAAGTTCGTCGGCTTTCAGGCGGACATGGCGCATACGCTGCTCTACATCCTCAGTGACAACGCGCCCGAACATCGCATCGTGCCCAAGAATTTCAGTTGGGAGCCGGACCAATTCCATGCGGCCATGAAAAAGCTGACCAAGGCGCTGCGCCCGTGGACCATTGATTTTCACGTCGCCCAAAATGACGCGACGATGAAAGGCAGCGGTTCGCACGACAAGACCGGCAAACACTGCCTGGCGACCGACCCGAACGGCAAATTGAACATCGCCCGCGACGCCGGCTACTGGTTGCGTGATGATGCCGGCAAGGTTACTAAAAAAATCAAACACATCTGCTGGGACGGGTGCATGTTCCCGAATGAGACGTTGATGAAACAACAAACTTGGAACGACATTCTGGCCGCGATGATTCAGGTCCGCGAAAACCATGGTTGGCACGCTTGACTGGTGAATAAATCCCATTTGGTCGGAAGCCTCAGTGTACGGCGCGGACCTTCCACGAAGCCGGAGAAACTGGCACGGAAATAAATCATGGCCGGAATGAATTTGACTCCACGGATAAAGGTCCTATTGCCCCATTGATCGAACCGATTCAAATTTAATTCGTCGCCAACCACGCCACGTAGGCATCGAATGCGTAATCCGACTCGCCGCCAATTTTTGTTCAGCCTGACCGCCCTGGCTTTGCCGTTACCCTTGCGGGCGGCGACCAACTTGGTGGCGGAAATTCCAGCGCGCACGCAACCCGCAAGCCCCCCCTCGCCAGCCGTGAAATTGGCGTCCGCCCCAGCCGCCGCGCCGTGCTTGTTGAGCGCCAGCTGGGACGACGACATGCTGGGCGCGGGTTTGACGACCGTTGTCCCGATTGCTTTACCGGGGCGCGGACATGGGATCGTGCCTTTACTTAACGGCCAGGCAATTGTCGTAAGCCGGCGATTGGGTGACTGGCTGGCAAAAATTGACTGGCGCCGCGGGGGAATCAGCAAGCTGATCGCCGCCGAACCATCGCGCCATTACTTTGGCCATGCGATTCTCAGCCCGGACGGCAAAACGCTGATCACGACTGAGAACAACGACGAGAACGGCCAAGGTGTCTTAGGACTGTATGCCGTGGATACGCTGAAACGGTTGGGTGAACTGCCGAGTTATGGGATTGGCCCGCACGAATTAATCTGGATGGAATCGGGCAAGCTACTCGCGGTGGCAAATGGCGGAATCCTTACCTTACCGGAAACCGGCCGCACCATACTCAATCCTGGCCAGTTGAATCCAACGCTGACCCTGATCGAATGGCCCGCCGGCCGCAAAGTTGAAGAATACGTGATGCCGGACAAGTCGCTCAGCATTCGTCATCTGGCGTGCACGCACGACGGCACCCTGGGACTGGCGCTGCAAGCGGAATACACTGAAGCCGCCGCGCATCGCGACGCTCCATTGTTGGCCATTTTGCGCCAAGGAAAACTCCGCTTGGCCGAGCAGCCACCTGGATTGATGGGTTACGGCGCGAGCATCGCGGCCGTGGGCAATCAATTTTTGGTCAGCGCCCTGCACGGCAGTGCGTTGGCACGTTGGCAAAGCGATGGTCAACCGCTGGCCGCCATTAACTTCCCGCGCCCCGCCGGCATTGCCAGCGACGGTCACCAAGCTTGGGTCAGCAGTGAAACCGGCATCCTCGCTCATTACGATGCCGGAGCGAACACGCTGCCGTCATTGCCCGACCAGTCCACCCGGCGGTGGGATAATCATCTGAGTCTGGCCGTGACGTGATCGGACGATCGAGCTTTCCAATACCGCCGCGGCGCAAGGTTGAGAGCGCATACGCCAGAACCAAGCCGCGGGGCTGAGGCGGGAATGGGTCGGCGCCGGATCAATCTCCATCATCCGATTTGAAAATGATCGTGACGCCGAGGGCGCTGGCAACTTCCACTTTGAACAAAACTTCCAAGTCACGCACGGCTTCGTAGGCGCGCTGCACAAGTTCCTTACGTCCGGTCACGGCCTCCTCCAACGGGGCATCAACCGCTTGGAGCGCGGCTAGCGCGATTTGAAATTGCCGTTCGACGCGAGTTTCCAAGGTCGGGTTCAAGTCGCGAAGATAGTCATTCAAGCCCAAGCCGCCGCCGCCCTCATAAAGCCGGTGCGCGCCGCGCAGGCTGGCAACGAGTTGGAGCAACGAAGTGGCGCTGCGAGCCCCTTCAATCCGGTCCAGTTGCCGCATGACCGGCGGCGGAAGCTGCAGCGCAAAGTTTAATCGATTTTCCGCGATGTTCTCCAGGCTCCGGGCCAGTTGATTCACCAGGCTGCTCAGAGTTTCCTGTCCCCCCGCGGCGAAGCTTTCGCTCACATCCTGGCGGTTGGTGCCGGCCCAATCCGCCGAGATTTGATCGGCTTTTTTCTGGATGTCCATGGCGAGAGCCAACAAGAATTGGCAACGGCGTTGGACGTTGGTGCCGGTTAGATTCCAGGGCAGCGGACCTGAGGTTTTGGTACCTTTTGCCGATGCTTCCGGCCTAGCTTCGAACAGCAGGTATTCCAAGGTGAACAGGCCCTTGGTGGTCGCACCGAGTTGATCGAGGTAAGCAATATCCAACAATTCGGAGGAATTCAGGACCGCTTCAATCCGGTGCGGTAACACTTTGCTGTAATAGAAGGTGGCCAGGTATTCACGATCGGCAATCGGACCGGTTTGCAACCATTGAACTTCACGGGCGGCCAGCAACGTAGCCAGCCAGGCGGAACGAATTTTTGCCAAAGATCCCGCCGTAGGCGCGTTGGTCAGTGGCTCGATGGCCGAGGTCAAGGCCTGGCTGGTCTTGGCCAATTCCTGATAGTTGGGCCGGATGACGTTACGCACGGTGTCGTGAAGCATGGCGTCCTTGGTGACGACGGCGGCGACCGAGGAGGGGGAACCATAAGGGCCGGCAAGTAGGCATGTGGCCAGATTAGCCAGCAGTCGCCAATGGCGGAACGGGGATTTGTTATTCATTTGAAGCTGGACGGATTTCATGCGCTGCGTGATTTATTTTCCGCCAGGGACCGTTGCGTCCCAGCGTTGGTTCGACACTGGTGGATTGGTCGGCATGATAATATTTATGAAGGGCCGCCCAGTTGCCTGATGGCAGGTATTGCACATGAGCATGGATTCGCGATAAGCGTCTCGGAACAAGCCGCGGTCTTTCACTTCAATGGCATCCTTCAGCGCCACCAGCTGGGTGTTCTTGAAGGCGTCCATAATCCCGGTAACGCTAACAGCCCCTTCTTCCGGCCGCAGCGCCGCCACAACTTCGAGATGTTCCAAAATTTCGCCGCGTTCGAATCGGGCGAGGTCCCAGTTACGCGCCTCACCAGCGAAGTAGAGTTTGGCGAAGTGGAGTTGGACGGCCGACATAAAGAGGCCCGGGCTGGGCGCGGTGGCTTCAAGCTTCTTCAACCGCTCTTCCAAGTTAGTGGAGGGCGATCCCCCGCTCCCGTTGGGCAGAGGCTGCTGCGGCAACTCGACGGTCATCCGGTTCAAGCGCGCCTGGACTTTGCGCACCTCAATTGAGCTCCAGCCTACGCAGATTAGCGCCAGCACCGCGACTATCAGGGCCACTCGTTCCAGTTTCATTGGTTTGTTGATGTTACGGCGACCATTGTCCCGCGTGCAAGTACAGGCCTGATCGAAGTCGAACAAAGTCGGTTTAGCCGCCACGCCTGAACATTGCGACGCCTTCGCGCCGCGCCGGATCATTCCCATGTCGGGTAAACACTCGCGATCTGGAAGCGCCAAGCGCGCCAGTGCTGGGAATTACTTTCTGGTTGATAACCTTGCACTATCAGACTGTCCGACGGCAATACAGACCAACCAGATTCAAGGCAATCCGGTGGCATCCGCAGACATCACAACGAGCGCGCTTCGCTTTCCTCGGGACCCCATCCATCAATTGGACATGCGCCAGATGACATGCTTGAGCAGGGAATCGCATTGAATCCAAGTTGTTATAGATTCCGGCACGCGGCGTGCGTCTAGCTGCTTAGAGGAGTTTGTCGTAAATGAAAATGATGTCTCTAGGCCCACTCAAGCTGTACCGCGGTCCTATCCGAGGCCAATCTGGCTTGCTCCTAACAATGTTTCCCCCCAGGCGGACAACAATGTGACGGATCGGTTCATCCTTAATGAGAAAGGAGCCACACCTCAGGGCCGGTCGGTGGACGTCTGGTGACCGGAGGGTTCACCGGTGCACCCCAGGGTCAATCTGTGCGTTTACTCTTTTGGAAGTGATGCTCACGATGAGCTTGGTGGTTGTGCTGATCGCTAGTTCGATGTCAGCTCTGCTGTATCTCAATTCCGCTTCCGCCCGGCTGGCCGACCACACCGCAGCGATGGCTGCCGTCCAAGGGCGCGTCGAGGCGATTCGCGCCGCCACCTACAATCCACCCAACGCGCCATTCTTCACCGCGACCGAGGTCAAGCTGACCAACCAGGTCACGGTTGCCGTGGGCATAAACGGCGACTTCCTCGAGCCGGGCACGATCGTTTCGACTATTACGCCATCAGCCTCTGGACATCTGGTCACCGTCACGGGAACCTTTCAAGCGCGCGGCATACCGCTCGTGATTACGATGCAAACGTTGGTGAACCGGTTCGCGGGAGGCCAAGAATGAATTACCTGTCGACGATTAAAACCAGCCGACGCTTCCCCCCCCCCCCGGCCTTCACTTTGATGGAGCTGCTGATAGCAGTGGCCATCAGCACGGTCGTCCTCGCTATCACCGCGACCTTTATCGCCATGGCCGCGCGCTCCACCTCGGGCATCGTCAAGCAGACCGAACTCAACAGTCAGGCGGGGCGCACCAGTGAGTTCATTTTTAACCGCGTTCGCTTCGCCACCAGCATCAGCAATGATGCGTCCGGCGACACGCTGACTCTGGGTTTCGACGATGATCTGAACGTTGACAGTGACAATGACAAAAAGGCTTACAATGACAAGGATCACTTCGAGATCTTCCAAGTGATCACCAACGCCGCCAAGGCCGACTACCAGTTGATCTACAAATCCAATGCCACGGTCGCCCGAACGAACGTGCTGATTAAGAATTCCGTGGCCAAATTGCCGGGCAAATTAGTGTTTGTCGTCACCAATAGCGCTACGACAGTACTCTTGAACTACCTCCTGGTGGACAAGTACGCCCCGGACGGCTACCAAAGCTGTGCGATCCAGACGTCGTTTGTGGCTCGGAACCGCCCGGATCCCGCATCAATGATCTCCATTTTGCCTTAACCCGCTCGCATCGTATGAAAATCATACCTCTTACATCCAACCCTTCCGAGACTGGCTCCATCCTCGTCTATTTTGTTTTCGTGCTGGTCATCGTTTCTGCCATCGCAAGTGTCTCCGCGTATTCGCTAAATGAACTCGGCATGGCGCACCGGCGCACCGACATGATCAATGCGACCCAATTGGCGGAAGGCGGCGCCGGGCTGGCGTGCGCCGAATTGGAGAAGGCCTACATGAGCGCAGCGTCAACTTTTACAGCCAGCCTGGGGAGCAATGCCGCCGGGGCGTATACCCTGAATACCTCCCTCGGCGCAGGAGTAGAAAAAGTCTATGAACGGACCATTGTTGCCCCGTTCACGGTGGGGACCGTCAAGGCCCAAATCTGGTTCACCAACTCCTCTTCCCCCTCCGCCGCCAAGATTGTCGGCATTGCCACGGTCGGCAAAGTCCAGCAAATCGCCACCATCCGGGTCGAAATGAAATTTGGATATGGCGCCGCGATTGTCAGTGACAGTCCCGGCACGTCGTCTACGGCCGTCGTCAAGGATCGAGCGTCGGGCAATGTCGTTATTGACGGCAACAAAAACGGCGTGACCATAATCGATGGTGGGCCCGGCTATGCGATCCTCGCCAATGGGCGCGCAAATATCGACACCACCTATGCCATTGTTCCGCCCAAGTCTATTTCGATGACGAATTACAACACTGCAAACCAAATTCCCGATTACACCTTGGAGGGCTCGACCGACCAGCTCTTTGACTTCACTCGCTTCATTGCGGTGGCCGACCGGACCCCAAACGGGCCTTCAGTCTCCAAAAATAATCATTTCACCAACATCGCCGACTTCATAAAAGTCATCTCCAACGCCCCAAACGCCACCACTTTTCTTGAGGGCGTAGTAGTAGTGAATGTCAAGAAGGCCGATTTCACTACGTACCCCCAAGGTTTGACTCCCACCATTTTAAAGAACCCCATCAATGTGCGCGGGACCTTGCTCTTTAATTTTGCGGCGGATGTGGTCGCCACCGACTATTTCATGAACTCCGCCACGGTTAACATTAATCCCGCCAATCTGGCCGGACTGAACGCCACCAATCCCGCCACCTATACGACCGGATACCCGCCCGTTTACAGCAACCCCTCCAACAATCCGGTAAATATCAACATCACCTCGGGTGGTAGCCTCCAGAACTTTGTGGCAGGCGACGATCTGCCGGCGCTCATGTATAACATCGGCATTTTCGATATCCATGGGGCAGCAAATGTTTCCGGCGCCATTTACACCCCCAGTTTTATCGAGATTGAGAACCTGACGGCCGGCAACATTCAATATTTCAAAGGCACGCTCATCAGCGGTGGCGGGGCATTGATATCCAACAATCAGGCGGCGAAATCCATTGTCAGTTTCGATCCTGCCGCGGTGGACTTGCTGGCCACATCATCGAACAAAGGGAAGCGGGTCAGCCCGGTCTTCTGGCAATAAGATGCTCACCCGTTTTCAACTCATCGGGGTTGGCCTCGCCGTGGCACTCGTTTGCGCGGTGATCGAGCAATGGAAATCGCCATTAGTCGTCCACGCCAGCTCCAGTCCGATCGCCAGCATAACGGATGATGCGCCACCGGTGGACGCCGACGAACTGCAATCGGCTCATGATCGGGAGACGGAGCTTCGCGTTCAGGTCCTCGCCGGGCTCGCGGCCGCAAAAATGCGCCGGGAGCAGGCAGCGGGGAACACGGGGGCCTCTCGCAAATTCATTCAAACAGCCTATGCCGCCCGTTGGTCGACCGTCCTCAAAACCAACTGGCCGGTCTTCACGAAATTGCGTGAGCAAGCTGCCAGCTCGCCGACCTTGGAAGTGCCCTGCACAATCTGTGAAGGCACTGGCCGGCTGCATTACTGCGTTGTCTGTGGTGATGCCAAGGGGAGATGCGTAAGCTGCCGGGACGCAGTTCGGACGTCAGCGCAGGAGATTTGCCCGACCTGCTTTGGCAATCACAAATGTTTCTTGTGCTTCGGCTCCGGCCAGATGCCCTGCCCCTTTTGCAACGAAGGCAAGATTGAAGCTCAACGGCCGCCTCCACCCAACTCCTTGCCCATTTACTAGGCCGAAATGGAATCCATAACGCGCGGAAGCTGCAAACCTACCAGCTTTGCACCAGTTGTTTGACTTTGCCTTTGTGCCGCAGGATAAAAAGGAAAGGCCATCCCTGCGCTTCAAACTCCTGCAGGAGCCGCTCGTTCCCGTAACCGCAATACCCCGAGCGCGGCAGGGCTGAAAGCGTACTCCACAATCCGCTCCGACCGTGGGCCGCAGCGTGTTCCTTGCCGGGCCGAACCTCCGCCCCAAGACTGATCCGCAGGTTCGCCACGAAGTAACTGTGATAATCGTGACTGGGCCTGTCCGCTTGTGCGGGTTGCAGCCAAGCTCGGCGCCCTGCTGGTGGCCATCGAGACGTTTGACGGTGGAGTCGATGGCCAGGAGCCAGGGCAGTTCGAAGGCCGGAGTGATCGGGTCGAGGATCTCGTGGCGCAACCAGTTCCGTCCCGTTTCCTCCGGGATATGCTTAAGCGTGGCGCGCACCGTGTCTTCACTAACGGTGTGATCCATCGCCGTCCAAGACGGCCACCCACTTCAAGACCGCACTGCCCAGAAAGTCGCCGTGGGATTCTCCTCACGTCGGCGGCTACAACCGTTTTGGAGTTTTCAATCCGGCCCTCACGCCAGGAGTGGTGTGATGACCTTGCCATGCACATCGGTGAGCCGCATGTCGCGACCACCGAAACGGAAAGTCAGCCGTTCGTGGTTCATGCCGAGTTGGTGCAGGATGGTCGCGTGGATGTCATGGATATCCACGGGGTTTTCCACGGCGGACATTCCCATCTCGTCGGTCGCACCATAGGTCATGCCGCCGCGGATGCCACCGCCCGCCAGCCAAAGGGTGTAGCCGCTGACGTGGTGATCGCGGCCATCGGTGTTGGCGGCGTGGGGCGTGCGGCCCATTTCGCCGGCCCAAAGCACCAGCGTATCTTCGAGCAGTCCGCGCGCTTTCAAATCGCTGATCAGCGCCGCCACGGGTTGATCCGTGATCCGGGCATTTTCCTCGTGGCGTTGTTTGAGTTCGCCGTGCTGGTCCCATGGGGCATTGTTGCTGTGGGTGAGCGGGCAGGTGATTTCGATGAAACGCACGCCGGCCTCGACCAATCGCCGCGCGCGCAGACATTGCAGCGCGTAATAATGATCGTAATCGTTCGGCCGGTCCACGCCGTAGAGCTTGAGCGTGGCCGGGCTCTCGCCACTGACGTCACAGAGTTTCGGCACGAGCGTCTGCATATGGGCGGCGGTTTCATAATTGCGAATGGCGGACTCAATGGCGTCTGAGCCGCCGCGGGCGGCGGCCACCGCGCCGTCCTGTTCGCGCAGGAAGTCGAGCTTGGCGCGCTGCAACTCCGCCGGGTCGGCGGGGGTGATGTTATCCACGGGCTTGCCCTTGGCGCGCACCATCGTGGCCTGGTAATTGGCGGGCAGAAATGCGCTGGCAAAGTTCTGGGCGCCGCCATTGGGAACCCAGTCGTTGTTCAGCAACACATAGCCCGGCAATTCTTCGTTCTCCGTGCCCAGCCCATAGGAAATCCAGGCGCCCAGGCTCGGGGCGGCGCCAATGCTGCGGCCGGTGTGGAGCAACAAATTCTGCGCGCCGTGCAGCGGCGTCTCGCCCACGACGGAACGAACCACACACAGTTCGTCCGCCACTTGGGCAATGTTGGGGAGGAGGTCGCTCACCCACAGGCCCGACTGCCCGCGCTGTTTGAATTCCCAGAGGTTTTTCAACCACTTGCGATTGGGGGTGAGCGCTTGCGAACCCACATCCGCCCGCCATTGCGCCTTTTCACCGTTGCGCTTCGTGAGTTCAGGCTTGGGGTCAAACGTGTCCACGTGCGACACGCCGCCGTCCATGAACAGAAAAATGACGTGCTTCGCGCGCGGCGCGAAATGCGGCAGCGGCTGCCGGGACTCCGCTGCCGCCCACTGGTTCGCTAGCCCGGCGAAGGCGAGCATACCAAAGCCCATGCTGGAGCGTTTGAGAAAACCGCGCCGGGTGAGGGCCGGGGATTCGCGACCGGGGCAATGCCCGGAACGCTGGCCGCTGGCTGTCGGGTAGCGGTTCATGGCAGGCGGGGTTTAGTGTTTGATGGCTCGCGGCCATCGTTCCTGGTTTCACTGGACATAGATGAACTCCTTCAGGTTGAAAATCGCGTGGGCGACGTCCTGCCAGACGGGCTGACTGGAGAGCAAAGCAGCGGGCTCCACGCCGTGAAGTTCCGCCGAGCGGGTCGCCAGTTTCACGAAGCGCGCGGTTTCGTCGGGTTGCGGCGGGCGCCCGAACGCGGCGGTGAACATTACCGCCACGCGTTGTTCGGGCGACCGGGCGTGATCTTGCAACACGCGCCCGCTCCAGTGTTTCGCCAACGCGATGACCAACGGATCGTTCAGCAACGCGAGGGCCTGATCGGGCACGTTGGTCGCGTCGCGCCGGCCGGCGGTCAGCTTGGGAATGGGTTGATTGAACAGGGCGAGAAATTTGGGCGGCTCCATCAAAGTCATCTTCAGATAAAGGCTGCGGCGGCCGTCGCCGTCGAGCGGACCGCTGAAGAGCCGCTTCGTTTCGTCCTGCGCGTTGCGGTAGGGGTCAATGGGTGGCCCGTAAAGCTTCGGGTCGAGCCGGCTCGTCACCGCGAGCATCGCGTCGCGGATTTCCTCGGCTTCCAGCCGGCGCATCGGCAGATGATGGTTGAGCCGGTTCTCGGGATCGACCGTGAGCGCAGCCTCGTTGGGGATGCTGCTTTGCCGCCAGGTCGCGGAGGTCACCAGCAGTTTCACGAGCCGCTTCACCGACCAACCGTCTGCCATGAAGCGCTGCGCGAGCCAGTCGAGGAGTTCCGGATGCGAGGGCCTTTCACCGAGGTGGCCGAAATCATCCACGGTGCGGACCAGCCCGGCTCCGAAGAGATGGTGCCAGACGCGGTTCACGAACACGCGGGCCGTGAGCGGATTGTGATCGCTGGCGAGGTTGCGGGCAAATTCGAGCCGCCCACAGGATTCCGGCGTCGCGCGGGTGCCGGCGCCCCCCAGAAAGCGGATATTGCCGCGCGGCACCGTCTCTCCAAAATCCGTGTAGGACCCGCGGACGCCGATGCGTTCATCGCGGCCTTCGCTCCAGTCGTCCGTCGTGCCGATGACGCGTTCCGGCTGGAGTCGCTTTTCCGTTTCCCGATAGCGCGCGATCCACTGCGCCAGCGTGGGATTGGCGAGGGGCTCGTTTGGCAGCCACTTGGCGGTAAGCGCATCGTTGATCAGTTTAACATCCTCGCTGTCGCAGGCGTCTTGTTGCCAGCGCTGGACGGCGGTCATCACCAGTGCAGCGAGGCGCGCGGCCAATTCCGCCTTCGTTTGCGGGGCCGTCGCTGCCGCGAACAACGGCGTAAACCTTGTCAGTTCATCCGCCGGCGGTTGGCCCGGCGCGTGTTGGTAGACGCGGGTCACACCGAACCAGGAACGCTCGTCGGTCACGTCACTCTCCTTCAACTCATCGAACTTGGTGCGCGGGGGGAAGTAGTTGTTGAGCGATTTAGTGGCGAGCTCGAGGAAGGCGCGGCGGGGTGACCGGTCCACGGCGCCGGCGAGAGTGGGCAAATTCCGATTGGTGATGGTGAGCCAGCCGGGCAGGGGTTGTTTGAGGAATCGCATGCGTTCGCTGTGGAAGGCGTTCTCCACGATGAGCGATTGGGCCGCGCATTCAGCTCCCGCGTAACCCACCGAAAATGTGATCGGCGGATCCGGCGCCAAGAGTTGACTGCGCAAGGCGCCCGCGAGACGCGCGGACCAAACGTGCGACCATCGTCCCGCCGGGAGCAACTGCGCCAGCGCCGCATCGCCTTCATCCGCGATGACGATTTCGCCATCGTTGACCAGGCCGTGCTTCAGCCCGGCGCCCTCCACCTGCCAGCCCACCGGTAGTTCTTTGCGGGTAAAATCCGCGAGCAATTGCAAATTCGTTTGGTTGCCCTCGCTCCGCTTCCGGCGCTCCAGCTGAAACTCCGCCACCAGATTCGTCCAGGCTGTTTCCAGCGCGACGCCATTGGTCGTCGCGTCATTCAAGTGCCGCCACAAAGCCGGCAACGATTCGGGAAAGGCCGGTTTGGGCGGTGATTTGTCCTTGTCGGACGACTTCGCCTCATCAGATTTCGCATCGTTCAGCGGCCGGACATTGATTTTGTCCGTCATGGAATTCTGTGCGCCGGCCCACAATACTTTCAATTCGTGGCGGATGTTGCGCTTGAGGTCCTTTAGCTCTTGCAGCACCGGCAGATTCGGATCCTTGGTGTCGGCGGGGCGCGCCTCCCAACGCGTGCTCATCAGGATGCCGGCCAGTCCATAAAAATCGCGCTGCGCTACGGCATCCAACTTGTGGTCGTGACATTGGGCGCAGGCAACCGTGGTGGCAAGAAAACCTTTACTTACCGTGTCAATGATGTTTCCCACCGCCTCCTGCGTGACGCCCTCGGCATCGGCGTTGTCACCGTGCCGCCGCTCGCCGAGCCGCATGGCCATCGGGCCGAGGAGGGCTTCATTCAAACCGGTGCGGGCTTCCACCCGCGGCGGGATGAGGTCCCCGGCAATCTGTTCCAGCACGAGCTGCTGGAACGGCAGATCCGCGTTGAAGGCGCGAATCAGGTAGTCGCGATACATCCACGCGTTCTTGGTCGGGGTATCCCACTCGTAGCCGTGGGTGTCCGAGTAATGCACCACGTCCATCCAATGCCGTGCCCAGCGCTCACCGAAGTGTGGGCTGTCGAGGAGGGTCTGCACCAACTCATCGTAAGCGCGCGGCGATTTGCGCGCGACGAACTGCTCCACGGACTGCGGCTTGGGCGGCAGTCCGGTCAGCGCAAAACTCAGCCGGCGGGCGAGCGTACGCCGGTCGGCTTCGGCCACGGGCTTCAGGCCCTTGGCCTCGAGGTCGGCGAGGATAAAATTGTCCACCGGGTTCCGCGGCCACGCGGCGTCCTTTACTGGGGGCGGTCGGGGATTCGACACCGGCTGGAGACTCCACCAGGCGAGGCGTTCGCGATAAACTGATTCCCATTCCGGGCGGGTGGCTTGCGTTGGGGCCAGCGTTTCAGTGGCCAGCGAGCGTGGGTCGGGAGCGCCGCGCCTCACCCATTCGACCAGTACAGCGATTTCCGCTTCCGTGAGTTTTTGCTTGGGTGGCATTTGCAAATCCTTGTCCGCGTATTGGACCGCCGTGATGAGCCGGCTTTTTTCGGGCGCGCCCGGCACCAGGGCGGGCCCGCCTTCGCCGCCCTGCTTCCAACCGGAGCGTGAATCCAGGGTCAGGCCGCCTTTGATCTTTTTCCCGTGGGAATGACACTCGTAGCAACGTTCGACCAACAGCGGCTGCACTTTCGTCGTGAAAAAGATTTCATCCGGCTCGGTTGCCGGTTGCGCTGGGACGGATGACGGTTCACGGCCGAGCCATTGCAGTCCGATGATCCGATGCTCGACAAAACCGGTCGTTGGCTCCAACGAACCGGGCTTTTGGCTGGCGAGCGTTTCCGTGGTCAACTTCCAGACCACTTGTTTGTCGCGGTTAACCTCAAAAACCTGAACCCGATTTTGTCCGGCCTCCTTGTAGTGCCAGTCTGAGTTTGCGACCAGCGTGTTGCCATTCGGGAAGCGATGAAAGCTGCCAAAGAGGATCACAGGAAACTCGGTGACGTCAGCCGTGGTTAATTCCCAGACCACGTGATGGTCGGGGGCCGCCTCGATGAGGCCGCCGCTCCAGCTCATGAGCGTGTTTCCGTTAGCCAGCCGCTCTGCCACTATCGGCAGGTCCGGCACCGCGTGCCGCCAAAGTTCCGCGCCGGATTCGTCCACTTCGATGAAGGCCTTCTCGTGCCGCAGAGCAAGGAGAAACGTGCCGACTGGGGTTCGCCGCAGCAGGTTGTACCGCGTGTGAATCGAGGCTTCCTTCTTGGTGGTGACGGAAATCCGCTTCACTTCGCGGCGGCCTTGGTCCGTCACCTGCACGAGTTCCATGCGCTCCGCGTCCACGGTCATCACATCGCCATTGGGCAGCGGGACGCAGGTTTTCAATTCGGTCGGGGCGTTCAGTTTGAACTCCCACTTGATTTTTCCGTCGGGCGCTAGCTGGCGAACGTAACGGTGCGAGGAATACAGGTAGTCGCCGGACTCCAAACGCCAGCCGTCATAGACCATGTCGTCCCATTCCACGGGGCCGGGTTTGCCGTCCTTGAGCGTGGTGACAAATTGTCCAAACCGCATCGCCCCAGCGCGGTTGAACACACTCACGCCTTCGGCTGACGCGAGCAGGAAATCTCCGGTCGCCACGGCCGGCGACTTTTCGCTGTTCCCCCCGGATGATTGCTTCGCAGGATTTTCGGCGGCGGTCGCGGCGAGCAAAAGGTTGCCGAGGACACACGCCAGCAGCACCGCCCAAGCCGGTCGCGCCTTGCCACGGCTGACGTTGT
Organism: Verrucomicrobiota bacterium; assembly: GCA_025350905.1. Classification (GTDB taxonomy): domain Bacteria; phylum Verrucomicrobiota; class Verrucomicrobiia; order Limisphaerales; family JADLHS01; genus JADLHS01. Next base: position 2,865 of record JANXWY010000420.1, on the reverse strand, counting down.
TGCTCATTGGTCGCTGCCTTTCGGGCCGGACGATTTCAAGCCGACGCCCCATGAAATAATTAGCACCTGGTTCAATGCGCCAAACATATTACGTTCAGCGCGCTTCGCAAGGCATCGGTCCGCCGGATTGACCTGATCATGTTGATGCTTGCTTGTGACGGAGCGCGGAAATGTAGTCAAGGAGAATGTCCCCGTTGACGGGCGGGGAGCGCGCGGAGGCGCGGGGCCGGTCACCAAGCGCGGCCGTTGATTGTGTCGGGTCTTTCGATTGAGGAGGAGCGCTTCTGGCGCGCGAGCGGACCGGGCGCGGGCGGGTCATGCCAGTCACGATGGGTCTCTGGCCGCCAATCGCCCGCCAGGTTTTGAAGTGCGGCAGCCCTCTGCCGCTTTCGGCTACCGGCGGATGAAAAGCGGTTGAGGGCGGCCGCACTCCAAGACACCGTCGCAGTCCACGTCCACCGGTTCCGGTTGCTAATCCTCCCATTGATCACCGCCGCCTTGAATAGCTTTAACTTTTTCCATTTTGAAGGAGCGGATTTCGTTTCACCGGCCGGATTCAACTTGCGCTTCAAGGCAGACTCGACTTAAAACTGAACCATGAAATGCAAGTTGGGCCTGCTGCTGTTCCTGACGCTCCTCCTGCCGGCGGCGCGCGCCGAAGAGGCGCGGTTCTTCCGGATTACCGGCCCGGTGGTCAGCACCATCACCGCGTTTAGTGCGGACGGATACGTGACCTGGACCAACGCGCCGACCAACGCCACGTTCACCGTTCAGACAACTGCGTCGCTGGTCGGCCCGAGCAATTGGGTGGACTACGTTCAGGTTCCGGTTACAAACCCGAGTACAACTCACCGGCTGTTCGATCCCAATCCGCCGGCGGGCATGGTGCTCATTCCGGCGGGCTCGTTCACGATGGGCGATACCTTTGGCGACTGGCCGTCTGCCTATGGGGCCAGCCCAGAGATTCCGCTCCACACGGTGCAAGTCAGCGCATTTTATCTGGATAAATACGAAGTCACCAAGGCGCTGTGGGACGACGTGTATCAGTGGGGGACGAACCACGGCTACAGTTTCGAGTCGGGGGCGCTTGGAAAAGCCGCGACGCATCCCGTGCATTCGATGACTTGGTATGACGCTGCGAAGTGGTGCAATGCGCGGAGCGAAAAAGCGGGGCGTCTGCCAGCATATTACACAGATGCGGCGCGGACGTCGGTGTATCGGGGCGGGCAGACCGCTGTGCAGAATGATTGGGTCAATTGGAACGCGGGTTATCGATTGCCAACGGAAGCTGAGTGGGAAAAAGCAGCGCGGGGCGGGGCGAGCGGTCATCGGTTCCCGTGGGCGGACACGGACGAGATCACTCACAGCCGGGCGAACTATCAGAGTTCCTCCAACAATGCGTTTTACGACCACGCGTACGACACCAGTCCCACCCGCGGTTATCACCCGACGTTCAACGATGGCGTTTATCCTTTTACGAGCCCAGTCGGCTATTTTGCAGCGAACGGTTATGGACTCTACGACATGGCGGGGAATCTGGAGGAGTGGTGCTGGGATTGGCCGGACACATACTCGAGCGCTTCACAGGTCGACCCGCGGGGCATTATGTCCGGCTCGGGACGCGCGGTTAAAGGTGGCAGTTGGGGCGACGTCGCTTGGACTGCGCGTATGGCGGTACGTGGCTCCTATCGCCCGACGGGCAGCCTCAACCTGTTAGGCTTCCGTACCGCTCTCCCCACAGGTCCGTGAGCGGAACCCCAAGCGAAATCGCGGGAGTATCGTGTCATTCGAATCACAATGATCGGGGCAATTACTTTTCCGAGCTTCGAGTTGGAATGAAGAGTTCCGCTCCTCCTCAGCTTCGTACCACCGCCCTCCGGCCGACGCAGCAGCTGCGTCCTCAGACAGGTTCGGTTGCCGAATGCCCCGCGAGGTTTTGGAGTGCGGCAGCCCTCTGCCGCTTTTCATCTCGCCAGCAACAGAAGTCGGCGGTGGACCGCCGCACTCCAGGACGCTGTCGCGGTCCCAGTTCACCGGTTGTTATTCCTCGCGTTGAAGGCCGAAGCCATTGAATGTCCGGCGACTCTTTCCGTTGACAAAGTGTCGAAGTCCGTGCTGCCGGGCTGGATTCACGGGCTGGATTCAAGTTGTGGTCCGAAGCGAATCAGATTAAAATCACGATCATCAAACCCAAGGTGACCCTGCTGCTGTTCCTAGCGCTCCTGCCCGCAGCACGCGCCGATGACGCGCGGTTCTTCCGGATCGCCGGGCCGGTGGTCAGCACCATTACCGGGTTCAGTGCCGACGGCTACGTGACCTGGACCAACGAAACCACGAACGCAACTTTCATCGTCCAGACGGCTGTGTCGCTGGTCGGCCCGAGCAATTGGGTGGACTACATTCAGGTGCCCGTCACGAATTCCGTTACCACGCATCGGCTTTATGATCCCAATCCTCCCGCCGGCATGGCGCTCATACCGGCGGGCTCATTCATGATGGGTGATACGTTTGGCGAGCATAACTTTACCGAACTTCCGGTGCATCCTGTCTATGTCTCTGCGTTTTACCTCGATCGGTACGAGGTGATGAAAGCGTTGTGGGATGAGGTTTACAATTGGGCCCTCACGAACGGCTACAGTTTTGACCATGCGGGATTTGCCAAAGCGACCAACCATCCAGTTTCCACGATCAGCTGGTACGACAGCGTGAAGTGGTGTAATGCGCGGAGTGAGAAGGAGGGGCGAATGCCAGCCTATTACATCGATGCGGCGCACACGACGGTCTTTCGGCGTGGTCAGACCAACGTGCAGAATGATTGGGTGAAATGGGTTGCGGGGTACCGCTTGCCGACCGAGGCGGAATGGG
>JANXWY010000415.1 GCA_025350905.1 Verrucomicrobiota bacterium | reverse complement strand
CGTCAAAGAGTCGAACATGGTGGTGCCGACAAACGTATTAGTCTGCAAAGGTTGGGTCGGAACCCCGATGACCCCGGAAGTCAAGCTAGCGTTGGTTCCCTTGTACCAAGTATTCGTCATCGGCGAAGAGGCAAAGCCCGCCGAGGAGGTGAAGGTGAGGCTGGAGAATTGCGGGACAATGACGCTGTTTGTCAAATTGCCGATCAAGCCTGGCTGCTGGAGAATGTAGGGGGAGAGTTCGACGACCCTTACATTGGAGAAATACACGAAAGCCGAGTTATCGCTGATATTCAGATTCGGGTCGAGGTAGCCCAGCATGATCGTGCCATTGGTGTAGGGAACCGAGCCGTTATCGAGACTGAATGAAGGGATCACGAGTGAGCGATTCATGAACACATTGACATTGGTCTGGCGCGTTATTTCCACGCTCACGTCCACCCACTTATTGACTGGCTCGCCGCCGCCCGGGTTCGCCACCGTGGAGCTGGCGGCGTTCATGGCCTCAAAAGGCGGACGTTTGAAGACTCCGTTTTGGGAAATCGCGGAACTGCTGGATTTATCGTTGAGCACGCCGGGATTGGCGTTGTTGGGCAATGCTGGAGGAGTCAAGGCATCGAAATCCGCCGGTGTGATTCCGCCGCTGCCCGCGTCAATCGCCATCCAGATGCCGTCCGAGTTCGTCGGCGCCATGCCGGAGCCGGGTGGAACCGCGGCCCCTGCGTCGGTGCGCCAGTTGCAATTGGTGCCGCGATGGTTGACGCCAAAGGCGGCATACTCTCTCGCCGACGATCCAATGCCCGGGTTGTTCAAGGCAAATTGGTAAAGCGAGAGATACATGTTGAATCGCAAGGCATAGTTACCCTTGAAATTCTGGCCTTGCGGATAAACGTTTACGCCGGCGTACACGAAGTTGTTCTTGTTAACGGTCATCTTCAGCACACCATTCCAGTTGCTTGAGGACATCACCGGGGAAGGGCTGACGCCATCGGCAGAAGGATCGAAACCGAAGTGCGCATAGAAATCATTGACCCCGCCGCCGGCGATACTGGTGGCATCGTTGACATAGTTGGGGATGACGACCGGGAGTGCACCAGGTCCAAAGTTCGTGGCGGCAAAAGTCAGCGTCCAGTTCACGCTATCTGCCGCGTTCGTAAGCGGATTGGAATAGAGGAGCACTTCCGGCCCGACGGCATTGTCTATTTCCGTCAATGTCAGCGTGGCGGTGTTCACGGTGTAATCCTTGCCCTCCAAACTCTTGTTCGTAATGCCGGTAACGAGGTTCGTCAAATTGAGGATGATTGTTTTGTCCAACGGCGGCGCATTGAGGGCCGTGTGCCGGACTGGATTACCGAGGGCGCAGGTGACCTTGGTATCACCCGGATTGATCACGATTGCGGTAGGCCCATCAACCGGCGGAACGAGCGCGCCGTCGCCTAACGGATCCAGTCTCTGCGCCCGCGCCGTATAATCCGCAGGATACGAGGCCGTACCGAAATAGGTGACGTTGGTGACGGTGTAGCTGAGGGGAGTGACACTGCCCGCGCTGTTTCCCGGCCCATTTGTGTCACCCAAGCGGGTGATGGCGAATTTGGCGTAATCGTTGGTGACGCCGCGGTACATGGTTGCGCTTGCTCCGCCTCCTGATGGGGCGGCAGGCGCAGCCGCCAAAAGCAGCAGTTGGGGGCCAGTGTTTTGGATATAAACAGTGTCCTTGGCGGGTGATCCCGCCAGGTTGGCCGCGCCACCAAGCACTTGGAGAACGACGGTCAATGTATTGGTGCTAACAGGCAGAGCGGTCGGAGTGATTTTGACATCCACGTTCCAATTGGGACCATTTGGGCCTGCGTAGGTCGCGGCAGGGAAAGTGACGCTATTATTGCCGATAATCACACCATTTGGAGTTTCATTGGTGTTGATGACGTAGTGATTGGTGTAAACTGCCGTTCCCGAGCGCGTAAAATTGATAGTGATAGGTGACGCCAAAGTAGCTGTGTTAAGACTGATTCTGAAAACGCCTGGGGTAGGCGTACCAGGAGGAGCATTGTTGACGTAATTCTGAGAAGCCTGGGGCGTCGTCGCGACGACTGAAGCGCTCACCGGCGGCAGGGCTACGCTAAAGCTTCCGTTGGTGCCGGTGAAATCATTGCTCGTGATGCAAGTGGTGCTGAGGCCGAGGGAATAAATCCGGAGAAGGCCCTGGCCAGAACTCGCTATGTAAAGGTTGTTCGCCGCATCCCAATCCATTCCACGGCTATTGCTCGTCCCCGGAGTGTTCACGATGCCGGTGAGGCTCGCTTCATCGGGGATGCCATTAGTCAGATTTGCAAGCGTGACGCCGTTATTCAGGTCAACTGACGCGAGGTAGCGTCCGTCGGGAGAGACGCGAGCACCAGCATACGTTCCGTTCACCGTGCCACTGCCATTGATGCCAGCCCACGGATCCACGCCAGGCGGCCCTTGATTTGAAGGAGGCGTGATACCCCCGGTATAAAGCCACGTATCACCGGCGGGATTGAGGATCTGAATGCACGGGTTCGATCCATTGGCGCGGCCGAATGCAGCGATGATCTTCCCATCATTCCCCAAAGTCATCTCCGTTCGCAGCCCTGGAATTCCGTCCAGCCCCATGGTGTAGGCATAGTTCGGCGGGCTGTTCCAAGGCAGCGGACCAGCCCCGATATCAAAACGGAAAATACAGTTGGCGGAGCCGGGCGTCGTCGCCGGTCCCAGCGCCGCAGTGGCGGGCGCTGGCAAACGGCAATCTGCAGTCCATAGTACGAGATTGCCGCCGGCAATGGAACCAGTCATCACGGGCGTACCGAACAGCCCACCGTGCGTCCCAGCCGCCAGTCCCGAAGCCCGGCTGATCCCCGCAAGGACCAAGTTGGCCGAACTCAAGTCTGGTGTGAATTGATATAGGGCATCCCCCAAGGTGGTGGAATCGGTTGCAAGCAGGGTGTCATCAGGAGCAACGCGCATGCGCCAGGGCGAGCTTCCGGCAAAACCGGTTCCGTCGATGGCGTTGGTAAAAACAGTCCGGCCGTAGGAGTTTGTACCCTGGCCCAGCGCAGTCG
>JANXWY010000397.1 GCA_025350905.1 Verrucomicrobiota bacterium | reverse complement strand
CCCAAGCCCGCGCCCGTTCCCGACGGGCCGGTCTTGACTGCCGCACCCGAAACCGCGCCGTCACCGCTCTCGCCTTCGAGCGATGGAGCGACGAAGCCGCCGGGCGGAGTGTCCGTCACGGTGGACCAACTCGCTCGCGCCGGCACGCTGGTTAGCGGAGGGGTCACTTTCAGTGACGGACAGCGCGCGGATTGGTACTTGGACCAAGCGGGACGACTCGGGGTGTCGCCGGCACTGCAGGGTTACAAGCCTTCCGCCGCGGACGTGCAGCACTTCCAGGTCGCTCTGCAAGACGAGTTAGCCAAGCTGGGCTTGTAGTTTCTTTTCGTAGGGACGGGTTAGCGAATCCCAACGTGGCGGGTTTTTGAGACTTGGTAACACTTGCAACTGGTCCCGCGACTCAAAGTGGTGGCGCGAAGAGTTCAATCCAATGCCCATCCGGATCGGTGAGAAAAATCTGTGAAGCGCCATCGGGCCGCAGTTTCGGCGGGCGAAAATCTACTCCTGCCTTTCGAAGGTGTTTTTCCCACGCCTCCATGTCGTCAACCCTCAGTGCGAAATGGTTGTTCCGACCGCACGACTCGACGGCTTCGTGCGTGCTTCCGATGAGGTGCAATTCTTGCTGGCTTCCCAATCGAAACCAGGCGCCGGGAAAATCGAACGCCGGACGCGTCATTGACCCCAACTGCAAAACGCGCGCGTAAAATTCGCAACTGCGTGGCAAGTCCGAAACGTGGATTGCCACATGATTCAATTCGTAAATTCTCATGAATGCCTGACGCAGCTCGTCTCGCCCACGAGGAATAGAGTTTATTGTGATCGCAGCCAAAAAGCAAAGACCGTAACGAAAGCACGCGTCTCGACATTGACCCCCCGCTTGCTAGGGTTGCCCCGTGAGCTTTGTCGCTGAATTCAATTCGCTGCCACTCGAGTCGCTAGTGAGGACTTCGTTGGGAGCAAGCGTGTCTGCCGCGCGGGAAACGCTGACGCGGGAAAATCATTCGCTGACGGATTTCGCGCGGTTGATTTCGCCCGCAGCTAATGAATTGCTTGAGCCAATGAGCCGCCGCTCGCAGGCGATTACACAACAACGCTTCGGCAAAACCATTCGTCTTTTCGCGCCCCTCTATCTTTCCAATGAGTGCATCAACAATTGCAAGTACTGCGGCTTTTCGCGTGATAACCCGATTCTACGCGTAACGTTGTCGGTAGACGAAGCAATGCGCGAGACGCGAGCGCTGGCGGCACAAGGCTTTCGCAACCTCCTGCTTGTGGCCGGAGAACATCCCAAGTTTATTTCGAATGGATATCTTGCCGACTGCGTGGCGGCGTTGAGCGCGGAAATCCCCAGCGTTTCCCTCGAAGTCGGGCCAATGGAAACCAACGAATACCGCCCGCTGGTCGAGGCTGGGGCGGATGGGTTGGTGGTTTATCAGGAAACCTACGACCGCATCATTTATGATGCCCTGCACACAGTTGGGCCGAAGCGGAATTTCGAGTGGCGCATGGAAACTCCCGAGCGCGCCTACATCGCGGGATTTCGTCGGCTCGGAATCGGCGCGCTTTACGGTTTGGCGGACTGGCGTTACGAGGCTTTGAGCGTGGCGGCACATGCGGATTACTTGCAGCGCAGCTGTTGGAAGGCGCAGGTCACTATCTCGCTCCCGCGACTGCGTCCGTGCGCAGGAGAATTCCAGCCACTGACTCACGTGACCGACCGCGAACTGGTGCAACTCGTCTGCGCGTTCCGACTGATGTTTCCGGACGTGGGTTTGGTACTCTCAACACGCGAACCGGCCAAGCTGCGTGATGGACTTTTCCCTCTGGGCATAACGCTAGTCAGTGCGGGCAGTCATACCGAACCAGGCGGCTACACAGGCGCCGGCAAGGAGAAAATCCACCAGACCGTGCGCGGGCAAATTGTAGAAACCGGCGCAAGCGAATGGGCGACAGCTAAGGGCGTGAACACGAATGCGACTGGGCAATTCAACATCGCCGATGAACGCCCTGCGGAAGAAGTAACGAAGTTGATTAGGCGACTCGGGTACGAACCAGTGTGGAAAGACTGGGATGCGGCTTTGACCGTGTGAGTTCTTGAAGTAACTGCAACTTCAAAGTCACGTAATCCCTCTACTCCGATTCCTCCAAACCATTAGTGCTGTCAGATTTACGGTCCTCAAGGTTGATTGCAATAACTGCGCCCGTGCGTTTAAGGCAAACGATAAGTGCGCTTATGTCCGCTGGCGAAACGCCGGAAATCCGTGAAGCCTGTCCAAGGGTTGCCGGACGGATTTGATTCAACTTCTCTCGAGCCTCTGATCGCAGGCTGGATACGGACAAGTAGTCCATCGTCGCCGGAATCTGCTTTTCCTCCAGTCTCGCAAATCTTCCGACCTCAACTTCTTGGCGATGAACATACCCCTCATACTTAATGGCAATTTCCACTTGTCGCGACACTTTCTCAGGCAACGAGACATCTCGTCCAGGTAACGAAGCATAAGAAACCTCGGGGCGCTTGAGAATTTGTGCGAGCGTGTTCGGACCAATTCGCGTGCGATTCAACCGGCCGATTTCCGATGCGATGGATTCGCTTTTTCCTACAAATTGCCGGTAATTCCGCTCAGGCAACAAGCCAATCTGCCATCCCAGTTCTGAAAGCCTGAGATCCGCGTTATCATGTCTCAATAAGAGTCTATACTCAGCACGAGAAGTAAACATTCTATATGGCTCCAAGGTTCCTTTAGTAACAAGATCATCAATCAGTACACCGATGTAGGCTTGGTCACGCCGAAGTACAATTGGTTGTCTTCCATCCACACTTCGCGCTGCATTGATGCCAGCTATGATACCTTGTGCTGCAGCTTCTTCATAACCTGAAGATCCGTTGATCTGCCCTGCCAGAAAAAGGTTCTTGCAAACTTTCGTCTCCAAGGATGATTTGAGTTGTGTCGGCATTACATAATCATATTCAACCGCATATGCTTGGCGAACAATCTCGGCATTTTCACAGCCAACGATTGTGCGAACAAGTTGCACTTGGATATCGAACGGCATACTTGTTGAAAATCCGTTGACATAAATCTCTTCAGTCTCAATACCTTCTGGTTCCAGAAAGATCTGATGCCGCTCCTTGTCACTAAATCTTGTGAGCTTGTCTTCGATGCACGGACAATATCTAGGCCCAATTCCTTTAATGCTACCACTGTAGAGCGGCGATCTTGATAGATTTGCCTTAACTATTTCCGCTGTGGACGCTGATGTATGGGTAATATGACACGGCATTTGTCCACGAGCTCTTCGTAACACTGAGCCAATCGGATACTTATCTGCTGGAAAAACTTCTTCAGTGGCCGATTGAGGAGTTTGTTCCATGTGGAACAAATCGTTTTCCCAGAAAGTAAAAAATGGCACTGGTTCATCCCCGTGTTGTTCTGTTGTCAAAGCGAAATCAATCGAACGCCGCAGAAGGCGTGGCGGCGTTCCAGTTTTGAAACGGCCCAGACCAAGACCAATCTCTTCAAGTGAGGACGAAAGCCGCGAAGCCGCTAAATCTCCTGCCCTACCACCAGATTGTGTTTCCGATCCAATGTGCATCAACGCTTGAAGAAATGTCCCAGTGGTAATAACGACGGCTCTTGATCTGTATTGGACTCCAGCGAGTGTTTCAACGCCATTAACAATTCCATTGCAATGGAGCAACTTTGCTGTTTGAGCCTGAATTACTGATAAATTACACTGTCGCTCACAAATCCATTTCATGAGTAACTGATAAGATTTTTTGTCACATTGTGCCCGGGGGGTTTGTACGGCAGGACCCTTCTTCATGTTTAGCATCCTAAATTGAAGCCCGGACATGTCTGTTGCTTTCCCCATCTCCCCTCCAAGCGCGTCAATTTCTCGCACGAGCTGACCTTTCGCCAGACCTCCGATCGCTGGGTTACATGACATCTGACCAATAGTATCAAGATTCATGGTCATCAGAAGAGTACTACAACCAAGTCTCGA
>JANXWY010000256.1 GCA_025350905.1 Verrucomicrobiota bacterium | reverse complement strand
CGCGCTCGGAATGCGGAACGGCCAGGTGTCCATCTGGGATTTTGGCACCGGGCGGCTGTCATCTTCCCCTTTCCATGAGCATACGAATGCAATTAATGCCCTTTGCTTTTCTCATGACGGACTTTTGCTGGCTTCAGGAGGAGAGGACCACCTGGTCGTAATCTACGACTTGCGACAGGGTGTACCCAAGCGTCTGGAGGGCCATTTTGGGCCGGTGTGCGGATTGGCTTTCGCGCCCGATGACAAGACGCTCGTTTCGACGAGCGGCGACGGGTCCGTCCGTTTTTGGTCACTGGCAAACTACCAGGTGGCATTGAAACTGGCTCATGGCGGCGGAGCGGTTACTTCGGTGACGTTCTCGCCGGATGGGAACCTCATGGCCACTACCGGGTCCGACGGAACGGCTAGGTTATGGCCCGCTGCGACATGGGATGATATCACTGCCTCGGAGAAAGCAAATGCGATCCGAAAATGAAAACAAAATCCGCCTTCTGGCCGGCCTCAAAGTCTATGCGACGCCTCGTGCGAACACGGCACTTTGCCACTCTGTGATCAACGGCGCTCTCAGAAGCCGCCTCGACAGCAATGCATTCACCTTCATCGAACTGCCGGTGGTCCTCGCGACCATTGTAAGCCTGGCTGGTCTGCTGCTCCCGGCACTGACCCGAGCCAAAGCCAAGAGCTAATCGGCGGTGTGCCAGAGCCACCTCAACCAGCTCATGCTGGGATGGACTCTGAAACACCGATCCGGACGCGCTGGCGGTTGTCGGCGTGCCGGTGTTAGCGTACGACACAGTGTGCCACGATCTCTCGGCGGATCACTACAATCAGGCCGCCAATATCGCCTTTGCCGACGGCCATGTCACCCGTCACAGATGGCTTGGGCCAAAACGGAATTGGGTTCCGGGCCCCACCTCCCTCACGTTTGCAAATGGGTCGGATCTGCAAGATCTGATTTACATGTTAATGCAATTTCCGGTCGAGGGGCAGAAGCATTGGCCGTCCGGAACTGGGACCGCGCACACTCCCTTTGGCGCGCGCCCCGGATGGAGCGCACGTGGTCCTGACCGGTGGCCGGCTGGCGCGCTCTGTGGGCAAGGGCCCGCAATGCGTTCGCCGCTCGCCAAGATTCGACCGTGCGCCTGTAACCCTGCCCGTGCCTTCCTGTAGTAACCCCTGAACGGTAAACCAGAGTCAGGCGCGATTGCCTGACAACCAACAAAAAACAAAACAAGAAAGAACAAAACAAATATGCAACTCATCAAATCAAAACGTAATAAGGTAACAATCGGCCTGTTTCTAGCCGCTTCAGCTCTATTGATCTCGGCCCGCCCGGTTTTGGCAGATGATTCGGATTCGGTGTCGTTCAAAGGCAAAGAGGTCTTTGTTAGCAGCACCCCCGTATCGTTCTCCTTCCCGTTTGCCACGAATCAAACCGTCGCAGAGGGGAGGCTGACTCACTTTGGACATTATACCCTGACCGGCCTCACAGTGATCAATGTGATGTTGGCGAGCGCTACCGCAACCTCCACGATGACTTTTGCCAATGGGGACATGCTGTTCCTGACGTCGACCGGATACGCGTTACAGCCCTTTACCCTGAAAGAGACGGTTGGCAGTTACACGGTCACAGGTGGCACCGGCCGTTTTGAGGGCGCGACCGGAGGCTGGACCTTTGTCGATCACTTTGACTTCGCCGTAAATGCGGGCGCTCCCGTTAACCCATACAGCGCCGTACTCAAGGGAAGCTTCTCTTTCCCTGACTTGGAGGAAGAAGACGAAGAATAGCAGCCGCGTCAGTCAACAACCCCGCCCTTTGGGCGGGGTTTTGCCTTTGGGCCTTCTGCCTCGGCCGAAATGTTGACGGCGCCAGTCAAGAAGGGCGTAACGTCACGGCGAACACCGCGAAAAAGGCGACGTTCCCGTGCCGATGGGCGCAGTTCAAGTACGCTGGGAGGTGACCAACCAGGCAACATCCCGCTCTCGGTTGCCAAGCAGCGAACTCTGTCCGCATGAACGCAACGCGGATTCCCAATGGTCGGCGGAGTGGAGTGGCACGCCCTCACCTGGAGTTTGATCCGTTCCCATTGCTCGCCGAGTTCTCGCTTGCGCTTCCTGTAACCCCGCCCGCGCCCTCCTGTAGTAATCAATGAACCGTGACAGAGTCACGGCGCGAATGCCTGACAACAAAAACAAACAAAACAAACAAAGAAAGGACAAATCGTATGATCAAGATGTTTAACCAATCAACCAGGCTGCCGCACCTGAGCAAAACCAAAGGCTTCCTCCTCGCTTCCCTGATCGCCGGGGCAATGGCTCTGCCGCTCTTCATGCCGGCGCAAAAAACACAGGCGGAAAATGACCACTCCGAGCGGGGCGGAAATCCGGATGTACTGGTGGGCACGTGGCTCGTTCAGGTCAATCTCGATCCGGCGTCGCTTCCACCGGGTTCAACCCTGAACTTCACGAGGCTCGACACCTATGCCGCAGGCGGCGTTCTCGTGGCATCAAATAACGGACCTGGAGCAGGAGGTCCCCCCGGACAGGGAAATTGGGTCACAACCGGCCGCCATCAGTTCGCGGCCACGGAATTGCGCCTTGGGTTCGATGCCGCCAATACCTTTACCGGCATCAGCAAGATTCGCAGCCGCCTCACCGTCAACCAGGGCGGTGATGAATTCAATGCGACGGTTCAGACGGATATCATCCTACCGAACGGAATTACGCTTCCGTTTCACCCCGCGGGAATTTCCCATGGCACCCGCGTCGCGATCGAACCGCTGAACTGAATTGGAAGACGAGCAGTCCATCTCTCTCCATTGAATTCAAATCTGCCATAGAAGCGCAAAGGTCGCGCCGGGTTTCTCTCCGCTCTCCGGCAGAGAAACCCGGATTCCACTTCCGGACCAGAACCCCCAACCAGTGCCCTGAAGTCTGCTTATCCAATCGGGGCGCATAACTTAAAGCCTGTTTGAAAACTAGCCCGGTGAGAGCACCGGGCCTACAATGCGTGGCCATTTCCGAAGTTTCCTGTAGGCCGCGTGTCCTCACGCGGCGCTTCGTAAGCGTTTTCAAACGGGCTCTTAGGGAAAAACCTATGTACAACCGAACACAGTGCATCCTCGCCGCAGTGGCCACTTGCTTGTTGGCTTCAAGCGCAGCTTTCGCATTCACCATCACCTCGCAATCCACGGATCACGCTGTCAGCTTGGGCGCCAATGTGACCAATTTGGTATCCGCTACCATGGTCGTGCTGTGAGTCAGAGGCTTGTTTGGCCGTGAAGGGCCGCCGCGGCACTGGCTGCCGTCCGGCTTTGTGCGGCCGCCCGCCAAAAGCCGTCAGGAGATCCACGGTCGGGAGAGCCAGCTACCTGGCCGTGAGTAAAATTTCTGTTTTGGCACAACATTAGCATTGAACATTTGCGGCTGACGAACATCTTAACTCCCGTGAAGTGGCTTCGAATATCGCTGACTCTGCTGCTGGTGGCCTTCTGGCCGCTGGTCACGAGTCATTGCAGTTTGGAGCAAATCTCCGGTCTTGAGTTCCTGGCCTGTGCAAACGAAGCCGCCGCCGCGCCGCATCCGGAGCGGGACTGTGCCACCGATAGTTGCGCGTCCGTCGAATCCGGGTTTTATAAATCCGAAATGGGACCAGTTGCGGTGCCCCTGCCGCCGGCGGACTTGTCTCCATTCCTGACAGCGCTTTTGCTGGAAGCGGTGCGACCGGCCAGCGTCCGCCCCGTCCGGTTCGATTCCGCCCCGCCCGAACTTCTCAAAGTCTGGCAATTCTCCTCCCGCGCCGCGGCGCCACCGCGCGCTCCCTCCGTGACTTCGTAATCCGTCCCGTTCGGGACTTTCCTCTCAACGCGGTGTGATTTCACGCCGTGATCTGGTTTTCCAGTTTTAGGTTTGGCGTTTGATTTGACTATGAAGCGAAACATTTATTGCCGCTTGCCGTTCCTGCTTGTGCTGGCGTTTGCAAGCGCGGTGACTCCGGCCCAACCAACCAATTTGCCGCCCGACCCAGCCTCCCCGGAACAGCGCGATGCCGCCCTCTTGGAAACCCTGGTCGCCGAGGCGTGGACGAACAACCCGGAAGTGCGGCTGTTTGAAGCCGCGGTCGCGGGGGCTCGCGGCGAGTTGATCACAGCCAAGACGTGGGATAATCCCGAAGTGTCATTCGCTCCGGGGGCGGTTCGCACCGAGGAAAGCGGCCGCCCGTCGCGCACTGGTTTCCATGGTGATTTCGGCGTGGCGCAGACCTTCCGTTTTCCGGGTAAGCGCGCCTTGCAGCGCGCGGTGGCGGAAAAGACTGTTGAATCCCGGCAATTGGCGCGCTCGGCCTTTCGGACGCAAATTGCCATCCAAGTGCATCGCTCGTTCTACCGATTGCTCGCCTCGCGGCAGTTGGTCGCCTTGCGGCAACGGCACATGAAGCTGGCCCAATCTTTCCTGGAGGCGGCGCGAAAAAAGGTGGAAGGCGGATTCGCCCCGGACTTTGAGCAGATCAAGGCGGAGGTGGACGTGGCGGCGGGGATGAAATCGCTGCGTGAAGCGCAGGCGGACGAAGCCGTGGCGCGCACGGCACTCAATTCGCTGGTGGGGCGCCAACTCAAGGCACCTGTGGAGATCGTGGGCGAGTTCAGTGAAAGTCCGTCCGTGCCGGATGAAACCACCCTCTTGCACCGCGCCTTGACTCAAAACCCGAGCCTGAAAATTCAGGCGGCGGAAGTTGAGCGCGCCGGGTTGAGTCTCGCCTTGACGAGGAAATCGCGTCTCCCCGATTTGACGGTCGGTCCGTCGGTGGAATACCGTGAAGGCGAGCAGATTTACGGGTTGGGGATTTCGCTGCCCTGGCCGTTGTGGGACAAAAAGCAGGGGGCGATTACCACGGCCACCGCCGAGCAACAACGCGCGCTGGCCGAACTCGACACCTTGCGCCGAGACATCGTGCGCGAGGTCAGCAGCGCGGCGCATTTGCTGACGGCCGCGCGCGAATCACTGGCCATCTACACCCCGGCGTTTCGCGCCAAACTCAAAGCCGCCCTCGACAACGCCGCGCAAAGCTATGCGGACGGCCGCACTTCGCTGCTCGTGTTTCTGGAAACGGAGCGCACCTATTACGACACAGAAGCGGGTTACTACGAAACCTTGCAGCGGCTCTACGACGCCCAAGCCGCGCTCGAGGCAGGATTGGGAATGCCGTTGAACGAATTGGAAAAGACCAAACCATCGGCAAGCAAAAACTAAAATCAACATGAACTATCGAATCATTTTACTATTCACCGCCGCGCTGCTGACCGGCGGACTGGCGGGTTGCGGACAAAAAGCCGTACCCGCCGCGGAGGCCAAACCGGAAGCCAAGCACGAGATAAACATTGTCACCCTCACGCCGGAGAACTTGAAGCACGTCGCGTTGAAGATTGAGCCCGCGACGTTGAGCAGCCTCGGCACGACGCTCAAGGCGGCCGGCCGCATCAGTGCCAACTTGAACAAGAGCGCCAAGGTCACTTCGACGTTCGAAGGCCGGTTGGCCAAACTCAATTTCGACCTGAACGACCGCGTGAAGACGGGCGATGTGATGGCGCTCGTCGAGTCGCCGGAGTTGCTCGGCCGACAACTGGAGATCAAAGCCTCGATTGATGGGGTGATCATCGACCGCAAGGCCACCACCGGCGAGTTGGTGGACAAGGCGAAGGAAATTTACACGATCAGCGACCCAACGCAGCTATGGGCCATCGCCGAAGTGAAGGAGCGCGACATCGCGGCGGTCAAGGTGGGTCAGGATGCGACATTCGCCGCGCAGGCGTTTCCCGAGGAGAAGTTTCACGGCAAGGTGATGCTCATTGGCAATCAGGTGGAGGCCGGTTCGCGCACGGTCGAGGTCCGGATCGGCGTGGACAACGCGGATGGGCGTTTGAAGCCGGGGATGTTCGCCGACGTTGAAATCGTCACCACGATGCTTGAAAACGTGCTGTTGGTTCCCGACGGCGCGCTCCAAACCGACGGCGAGGAACAGATCCTTTTTGTCGCCCTAGATGCCAACCGATTCGAGAAGCGCACCGTCAAGTTGGGCTTGGAGCAATCTGGGCGCGTTCAAATCCTCAGCGGCGTGAAGGCGGGCGAAAACGTGGTCACGGACGGCAGCTTTATTCTGAAATCGGAAATGCACAAAGGCCAATTGGGAGAGGAATAGCCCCATGATCAACCTCATCCTCAATTTCTCCGTGCGCCAGCGCATGCTCGTGGTGTTGGCGACGCTGATTCTCGCCGGTTCCGGCTGGCTCTCGCTCCTGAAGATCCCGATTGACGCCTTTCCCGACGTGACCAACGTGCAGGTGCAGGTACTCGCCACGGCGGGGGGCATGTCGCCGCCGGACATGGAAAAACTTGTGACGCGCCCGATTGAAATCGAACTGGCCGGCTTACCCAAGCTCACGGAAGTCCGCTCGGTTTCGAAAATCGGGCTGTGCGTCATCACCGTGGTTTTCGAGGACCAGGTGGACGACTACTTCGCCCGCCAGCTGGTATTCGAGCGGCTATCCGGCGCGCGGGACAAATTGCCGGCGGGCGTGGACGTGCAACTTGGCCCGATCAGTACCGGCTTGGGTGAGATTTACCAATACACCCTTGTCAGCCAGGACAAGAAATACGACGCGACCGAACTGCGCACCATCCAGCAATACATCGTGCGGCCCATTCTCCGCACTGTGCCCGGCGTCACGGATGTCAATTCCTTCGGCGGTCTGGTGAAACAGTACCAAGTGCTCATCAATCCCGACCGGCTGACTTCCTATGGCCTCACGTTGCAGCAGGTCTTTGAAGCGCTGGAAAAGAACAACGCCAACGCCAGCGGCAATTTCATCGAACACGGCTCGGAACAATACGTCGTGCGCGGGCTGGGTTTGGTGAAAAACACGAAGGACATCGAGAACATCATCGTGGCCACGCACGCGCACGCCGCCGTCTATGTTCGGGACGTGGCGGATGTGGTCATCGGCGCGGAATTGCGGCAGGGCGCCGTCACGGCCAACGGTGAAGGCGAAGCCGTGGCGGGCATTGTTCTCATGCTCAAAGGCGCGAGCGGTCGGGATGTCGTCAACGGAGTGAAGGCAAAACTACCCGCGATCCGGAAGGCGCTGCCGAAAGGCGTCACGTTAGTGCCATTCTACGACCGCACCGATCTCGTCAAGAACGCAATTCATACCGTCACGAAAGCCCTGGGAGAAGGGGCGATTTTTGTCCTCATCATCCTCATTGTGCTGCTCGCCGACATTCGCGGCGCCATTATCGTTACGCTGGTGTTGCCACTGGCGGCACTCTTCGCCTTCATCATGATGCGCTGCTATGGCCTCTCGGCCAATCTCATGTCGCTCGGCGGTCTGGCCATCGGCATTGGCATGATGGTGGATGGCGCGGTCGTGATGGTGGAAAATATTCATCGGCATCTGACCGAGCAGCCAGACGAAGCGAAGCAACACGCGCATGCCAGCAAAACGGAACTCGTGCTCTACGCCGCCAAGGAGGTCGGTCGTCCGATTGTGTTTGGCATCTTCATCATCATCGTGGTGTTCCTGCCACTGTTCACGCTGGAAGGGTTCGAAGGAAAGATGTTCAGCCCCCTGGCGTTTACCATTTCGTTCGCGTTGCTCGGCTCGTTGATGCTTTCGCTCACGCTCGTGCCGATGCTATGCACCGTTTTCTTGAAACAAGTTCCACGCGCGCAGGACCCGCTTCACATCCGGTGGTTGAAACACGCCTATCTCGTGGTGCTGAAGCCTTGCGTGCGCCGACCGGGGCTCGTGGTGCTGCCGGCAATGTTGGCGCTGGCCGGTGCACTGGCGCTCGTGCCTCGCCTAGGCACGGAATTTTTGCCGACCCTCGATGAAGGCGCGATTTCCATCAAACTCGCGCGCCTGCCCAGCATCGCTCTCCCGCAATCGCTGGAGCTGGCCGGTCGGGTGGAAAGCATCGTCAAACAATTCCCCGAAGTGATTGATGTGGTTTCCCGGACGGGCCGCGCCGACATTGCCTCCGATCCCGAAGGGGTGGAAGCCAGCGATGTCACCGTCACGCTGAAACCGCGGGAGCAATGGACCACGGCCAAAACCAAGGAAGAACTCGTGAACAAGCTCCGCACGGCCGTCGCCGAAGTTCCCGGCGTGGCTGCCAGTTTTACCCAGCCGATTGCCCTGCGCGTGGACGAACTGGTCAGCGGCGTGAAGTCCGCCATTGGCATCAGGATCTTCGGCGATGACCTCGAAGTCCTAAAAACGAAGGCCGAAGCGGTGGCACGCGTCCTCGGCAAGGTGCGCGGGGCGGCGGACATCAACGTCGAAAAAGTCAGCGGTCTGGCCTACCTGCAAATCGAAATTGACCGCGATAAGCTCGCCCGTTACGGCATCAATGTCGCCGACGTGCAGCAGGTCGTCGAAACCGCGATCGGTGGCAAGGAGGCGACGAAAGTCTATGAAGGCCAGAAAGTCTTCGGGCTCGCGGTGCGCTTCCCGGAGTCAGCGCGGAATGATGTTTCGTCCATCCGCCAGATCCTCATAGCTTCACCTCAAGGTGCATTGATCCCGCTCGGGCAACTGGCGCACGTCTATGTGACGGAAGGTCCGGCCCAAATCAGCCGCGAAATGGGGCAGCGTCGCATCGTCGTTGAGTGCAACGTGACGGCCCGCGACATCGGCAGCTTTGTGAAGGAGGCGCAGGCAAAGATTGATGCCGCCGTGAGACTCCCGCCGGGCTACTTCCTGACCTGGGGCGGCCAGTTTGAGAACCAGCAGCGCGCCATGAAGCGGTTCAGCATCGTTGTGCCGATCACTATCGCGGCGATTTTTCTACTGCTGTTCGGCTCCTTCAACTCGGTCAAGCAGGCCTTGCTCATCATCCTGAACATTCCCTTCGCGCTCATCGGCGGCATTCTCGCGCTGCTCCTTGGCCACTTCAACCTGAGCGTCAGCGCCAGCGTTGGCTTCATTGCGCTCTTTGGCGTGGCCGTGCTCAACGGCATCGTGATGGTGAGTTACTTCAACGAACTGCGCCGGGAAGGCGTCAGCGTCGAACTCGCCGTGATCAAAGGCGCGGTGCTGCGGCTGCGTCCGGTTCTGATAACCGCCAGCGTCGCCGCGCTTGGCCTGGTGCCAATGCTCTTCGCCACTGGGCCGGGCAGTGAAATTCAGAAGCCGCTCGCCGCCGTGGTCATTGGCGGGCTGATCAGTTCCACGCTGTTGACGCTTTTCCTGCTGCCCACGCTTTACAAGGTGTTCGAGCGCGAGCCGGTGAAGCACACCACGGTGCATTTGCCTGAACCTCCTTCCACCCAAGAATTATGAATCCTTCGGCGACGGGACAAACACTTTCGAGCTGATGGCCGCCACCAACAACACCGCGCCCAGCACGCACACAATCGCCGCGCCCGTCGGCACGTCGAGTCGGAACGACGCGTACAGTCCGCCCACGCTCGCCAGGGTCGCCACGCACCAGCCGATGGCCAGCCGCGCCGGCAGCGCCGCCGCCAGATAGGTCCCGCACGCCGCTGGCACGATGAGGTAGGAGAACACCATCAACACCCCGCCGACTTGCACGAAGCTCGTCACGATCAACCCGAACAGTGCGTAAAAGAGGAAATCCCAAAACCGCACGTTAAGGCCGCCCTGCTCCGCGTGTTCGTGGTCGAACGAAAGCCGGATGAACTGCTTCCGGAAAATGAAATGCAAAATCGCGATCACCGCGTAGAGCGCGGCGGTTTTCCCGATTTCCATCGGCGTGACCGTGAGCAAATCGCCGACGAGCGTGCGTTGCAGTTCCTCCTTGCCGTGCGGACTCTTGCTCAACAGGAGAATCCCTGCCGCCGCGGCCACCACGTAAGTGATGCCGATGAGCGCCTCCTGCGGCACCTTCGCGTGTTTGGTCGAGCGCGTAAACGTGAACACCAGTGCGCCCACCAGCGTGAAGCCGAGCGACCAGAAATAATTGTGTGGATCATCCGGTTCATGGCCCAGAAACAAACACACGCAGGTGCCCAAAGTGGCCACCTGCGCCAGCGCCAGGTCCACAAAGATGACTTCGCGACGAATGATGTGCAGCCCGTAGTAAACCAGGATGCCCGGCAGCAACAAACACGCGACCAGCGGCCATTTCATTACAGAAAGAATCTCGGTCATAGAATAATTTAATTGTAACGCTCGCCCTCACTCCGGCTCTCTCCTCCGAGGAGAGGGAGAAATGTTTTCGAGTCCACAGAAAAACCGATCGCTGGATTTGCCGCACAGGCAAGTGAACAAGTCGGGCGCGCGATTGCTGTTCCCTCGCCCATCGGATGGGAGAGGGTCAGGGTGAGGGCGTTTTCGTTCTCCATATCACTTCTTTTCCGCCAGCGCCTTCGCTAGCGAGTTCACGAGATAATCCATCAGCGCCAGGTAGCCGCCCTCCGTTCCTTTCACGCCGCCGGGCATTTGCGCCACGTCCACGACCGTCGCGTCGGTGTTCCGCGCCACGGTTTCCGCCGTCCGCCGGTTCAGATAGGGGTCCACGATGATGACATGCGTCTTGTCCGCCTTCATCTTGGTGATCACCGACGCGAGATGCGCCGGCGACGGCGGGATGCCAGGTTTCGGTTCGAGGAACACATTGATCTGAAGTCCAAAACGCTTCGCGAAATAAACCCAGGAATTATGATACGCCACAAGCTGCTGCCCTTTGAAGGGTGCAAGTTGCTTTTGCCACTCGACCATCTTGGCAGCCAGCTCATCGAGGAACTTTTTCAGGTTCGCCTGGTAGCTCGCGCAGTTCGCTGCATCCAGCTTGCAGAAGGCCTCGGCGATGTGGCGCGTGATGATTTTTGCATTCTCCGGGTCCACCAGAAAATGCGGATTGCCCGCCGCGTGGATGTCTCCTTCCGAACGGTCCAGCGACGTGGGCACTTCGAGCATTTGTACGCCTTCGTTGGCGCGGAGGTAGCCCGGCGCACCGGACGCGAGCTTCGCGTTGCGGGCCCCCGTGAGCAACGGTGGCAGCCAGCCGACTTCCAATTCCGCGCCACCCTCGATCAAGGCGTCGGCGCGATTGAGCTTCACGATGAAGCTGGGTTTGGCGTCCACGAAGTGCGGGTCTTCGGTGGGCCGCGCCAGCGTGGTGATTTCAACTTTGTCGCCGCCCACCGCTTGTGCCAGCGAAGCAATGTCCGGAGTGGTGCAAACCACATTCAGTTTTGCCTGCGCCGTTGAAACCAAACTTACGAATGCCAGGCCGACTACGAGCGCAATGCCGACCCGCACCGCACCCCAGCCCTTTCCCCTCCCGTCGAGAGTGCGGAGGGGGGGAATCATATCCCGTCTTCCTCCAAAACCTGGCGTTGGGTTTGCCAAATGCGCTCGCGAAAAACCTGGCAGCTTCGCTCGCTCCTCCCTCTCCGCTCCCAGCGGGAGGGGAGAGGGTCGGGGTGAGGTGAGGGAGAACGCCGCGCCAGAAAAGACGCTCCCGACTAAGCGTAACAAAGATTTCAAGATGGTTGTTTTCATAATTGTGTCTATCGCAGGTTAAAATTTATGCGCCGAGTGCGCGCCGAGCAGGAACTCGAATTGGAACCATACCGAATTTTCCACCCCAACGCTCTGGATGTGGTCGTAATTGTATTGGAGGCGAAGCTTCGAAAACTCGCTCGGATAAAACGTCAATGCCGGGGAGATGCGATAACGATCGTCGAGGAGCGGATCCGCCCAGAAATCCCCCGGTTGGCCGGTCACGTAATCACCGCGCAGCGACGCAACCCAGCGCGGCCGAAAGCCGTACGACACCTGGGAGTAAACACCCCAGTTGTTGATTGTCGTGGCGGCCGCAGGCGAAAAGCCGGGACTGCCGGGATAGGCCGCTGCTTCATAGTGGCTATACAAATACTCCGTCTGCCAGGTCACAAATGGAAAGCCCTTGTCATGCTGACGCGACTTCCATTTGTAGAACAGGTCCGCGCCGTAAATGGCCGTCCGCCCGTCCTGACCGCTGGCGTTGGGCCCGAACGCACCCGATCCACCCAGCACCAGCGTGTGTTCATCGCCGAGGTCGAAGGACATCACGTAGCGCGGCGAATAGAGCATGTCCCCCGCATTCTGAACCGAGGTGTCCACGCCCGGACGCTGGGTGATCAACTCGGTGCCCGCCACATCCCGGAAGCTGTTCGCCGTTTCGCCGCCACTGTTTTGCACGGACAGAAACAGCTCGGAGTAAAACGGTGTCGGCGCCAGCCACGAGACTTGCGCGCCCGGATTGCGCAAACCATCCGGCCCCAGGAATCGACCGATGACCAGCGGCTGATCCACAAAGTCCCAGGTGTGCGGATGCGTCGGATTGATCCTTCCGAACGCGGTGTAATACTGCCCAGCCTTGACTTGGAGATTCCACGGCAGCGAAATGGTTTCCAGATAGGCTTCCTCGGCCTCAACGCTCGTCGCGCCGTCTGGATCGATTTGTAGGACAATGTTGGCCTGGCCACGGAAGTAAGGATCCACTTTGCCATCCAGCGTCATCTCCAAATTTTGCACGGTGAACCCATTCTGCTTGGGATCATGGCCGCCAAATTCAAGCGCCGGGATATCCTGCGCCGAGGAACCGCCGACTGCGAACATGCCGTCAAAGCTCATGTTGAGGTACGAGGCGCCGCTCCGCGCCACCGTGAGCGGTTGCGCGGGTGACCACGGCGCTTTGTCCATGCCCTTGGCGGGCGGCGCCGCCGCAGGTTGATTGGTCGCCAATTCCAAGGCGAGTTGGGCTTCGAGTTTTTTTTGATCGGCCGTCGCCGTCGATTGTTGGATCACTTCATTCAGTTGTTTGGTCAACGCCTCAATCTGCTCCCGCTGGGCGCGCTGCACTTTTTCAAAATTTTCCTGCATCTGCTCCAGTTGCCGCCGCAACTGGTTCAATTGATTGGTCTCCTGCGCCCGTACCGCACCATGCGGTACCAGTACCAACGCCGAAACCAAAACGGTCCATCTGATCGTTTTCAAAAGCTTCATAAAATTTCCTAGTAACGGCGTCCACACGACGCGGTACGCCAAGTATTAAATTCCAAACGGAAAAAGCTGGCCCGTGGATGGCCAGTGACGAATTACAGGGAAGCAAAGGAAGCCGGCGGACCGCGACTGGAGGCCACGGAGACATCCACCGCAGGGGGAATCGCGGATTCAAGATGGGGAAGCGTCCACGCGATAAACAACGTCACGACGGCTTCGGGCGAAGTCGAGGTCGGGGCATCGATCTGTCCCCGGACCACGGAGCAAATGGCACACGGGCTCTGGCCATCTGTGGAACTGCCATGAATTCGGTGATGCAGGCTTTCGCTCGACGCGACGAGCGCGAGCAGTAGAACCAACCCCGCCATCAAACTCGCGAGCGCGAGTTTGGTCCAGGCGGCCTGTCTCGGGGACAGCAGTTGCATCACCGCTGATTTCAGCAGGGCGGTTGCCGATTGACAACCTTTTTTCCTTTAGAATTGAATCCAACCTTGCCTGCCCGGTCTTGAACTGAAATAACCCCGCCATGCAGTCAGCTTTTGAGCCCAACGATCCGGAGCGCTTCGCCGCTGCGCTCCGGCGGTTCGACGAAGAAAACGCCCGCGACCCGAACCGGGAGGTTGCTGACGGAGAGTCTCACCCACGCGAGTTGATTTATGCCCAATGGCTCACGGACTGGGTGCAGCAGCTCAGCCCCGAGGCCAGCGAACCGTTGCGCCTGGCCGCCCGTTGCCAGCACATCGCCCGCTGGCTGATCCCGCGCGACTCGTATCCGATGTCGCGCCCGGGCTATCTGCAATGGCGCGCGGATTTGAAGAAATTCCACGCGCAAAAGGCAGGCGAGATTCTCCGCGCCGTAGGCTATGACGATGACACCATCCGCCGCGTGCAGGACTTGAACTTGAAAAAGAATTTCCCCGCCGATCCCGAAAGCCGCGTCCTCGAGGACGCTCTCTGCCTCGTCTTTCTCGAACGGCAACTGGCCGCCCTCGCAGCGAAATCAGACGACGCAAAGATGATCAACGCGCTGCAAAAATCGTGGAAAAAGATGACGCCCGCCGCGCACGCCGAGGCGCTGAAGCTTAGGTATGGCGCCCGTGAACAGTCGCTCATCGAACGTGCTTTGGCCTGAACCGGACTGTCCGAACGCATCCATGGCCAAGAGGCGAAGGAACTGCGATCGTAGCAGCCGACGTAAGGAGGCTCATTCTGAAGGAACAACGATGAGGAGAGTCAAAGCCTCGTGACCTCGGCTGCTACATTGAATGGGTGGCTGCGATGGCTGCGCCCATTCTCGGTAGCAGCCGACGTGAGGAGGCTCACTTCTCCGACCAGCTTTCCCCACAAAGGCATTCAGAGCCTCCTTACGTCGGCTGCCACGGCGGCTATTTATTTGATAGGCGGGCGAATAATTTCCCCTGCATTTGCATGCTTCGCCTGCGCATGAAGCTTCCAAAACTTCGACCAAAAATCGTTTTGCAATGGATGCAGCGTGGGATAGCCCGGCACGATGGCCCCGGTGAACGGCCATTCGTTCGGATGCTCCACCTGTTCAGCCCGCAACGGATTTGCGAGGATGTAATTGCAGACCTTGGCAAACGCGTTCCGCTGGCGCTCCGCTTCCTTGAGCACATGATCATGTGGTTGATGCTGGAATTTCTGCGGCGCAAGTTGGAGTTTGAGGTGCGTTCGGAGGAAGGCCATGCCGTTGAGTTGGTCGGAATCCAGCCGCAGGCCCATCCAGACCAGATGCAAATGATCCGGCATGAGACAATACCCCGGGCAGAATAAGCCCTCGCGGGCGGCGGCGTGCAGCATCAGTTCGCGGAACGCGGCGTGAAACCGTTCATCCAGCCAACCGCGTCGGCGATGCGAGACAGAAAGCGTCCAATGTACTACGGCGTCGCCCCGGTAATACTCGCGGGGAAGGCGCGGGAGATAGAAAGCGCGATTGAGGTTTGGTTCATTCACGGCGCTGCGCCATCGTACGGTGCAAGCCCCGGAGAATCCAGAGCCAATGCTTTCGTAGCAGCCGACGTGAGGAGGCTCTGACTGGAATTCCTAAATGCGAATCGATGCAAGTCTCGTGGCCTTATATTCTAACCGGAGTGGTCAATCATCGCCCCGCATCCATCGCAGAAATTAGAATGAGCCTCCTTACGTCGGCTGCTACGAAGGTTAGGGTGGGCCGCCGCTGCCCGGGGTTGCGCTCCCGGGCAAATCGGGCGGTTGGCTGGATGGCGTCCGCTGTTTGCGTCCGCGCCGGCTTTCCGCGAAGGCGTGAATGTCCTTTTCCCCGGAACGGAGGAAATCCAGAAAGTCCACGCCCATGTATTTGCAGGTTTGGCAGACGCTTAGGAGGATCAAGTATTCCTTGATTCCCTTTTCGGTCGAGAGTCCAGCGAAATTCCGACGCAGCAGCGCAAACGCTTTGACCGCGTGCTCCGCATTGTTGTTGTTCCACGGAATGTCATCGTGGTCGAGAAATGTAAAGAGAGTGTTACGGTTCTTCTCCAATCGCTGCTTACACTTCAAAGCCGTCTCGCTTCGATATTCCCGGAGGGACAGCCACTTGAAAAACCGACCCACATCGGCCTTGTGCTTGCGCAGAAATCGAGTCTTTAGTCCGAAACGATCAACTGTTTGGATCATCGGCTTGAGGAGGGTTGCTACCTTGGCAACCAGCTCTTTGAACTGGGTATTAAACGGTTCTTTGAACACGTCATCATTCAAGTCCCGTATGAGGTGAATCAAGCATTTCTGTTGAGCGCAGCTCAGAGAATCGTAAGCCGTATAAAAGTCCGAAACAAGCACGCCATCGAAATCCTTCAAGACGCGTTGAACGAGTTCGCCTTCTCGAGACGGAGAATACAAATAAACTGCCGATTCGAGATTCGTGAAGATCCAGACGTAGCCAATTTGCCCACCTAAACTCACTTTAGTTTCATCCGCGTGAACTAAAGGTCCATCGATTATGGCCTGCATCAGCGCTTCGTGAGTTTCTTGATAGAAAGCTGCCACGCTTTCCTTGAACTTATTCACGATAGTGGCTGAAAGTTGAAAATTGAAAAGCGAGTTGACGAATGCGGTCACCTGGTGCTGGGGTAGCCTCAGTTCAATAGTTTGATATACACAGAACGCTCGCAGGTTGGGCCCAAACTTGTGGCCATCCCAAGCGCATTCAGAGTTGCGGAAAATTATCCTGCACTTCGGACATCTATAGCGATGGAATAGGTTTTTCGTTGTCCATCTTTTGATGGCTCCAAAACTGAATCGGACGTCAACCAAAGTCTTGCGTTCAGCCTGGTGCCTGTAAATCTTGAGCGCACCGCACTTAGGGCATGCGGTCGGTCCGGGCCATTCAACGATTTTATTGATACGGGGTTTCAGCTTTATTTTTGGACCAATCTTCTGGGCGATTCGCTTCAATCGTTCGCTTGATTTGACCAAAACCTTCTCGCGCTGGTAATCCCAATAGGCGGCTTGGTTGATTTGTTCAAACTCTGCGAACTGAAACTGATTCTTCTTGAAAGTGCATGGAAAATTGCGTGGCAGGCAATCGGCATGAACAACATCTTTAGCACATGTGGTTGTGTCGCCATTCACTGAATAATCACCGAGATGGCCGTGCAGTCGAGCAAGGGCCATACAATCTTCGGTGTTGTACGTGATCAGCCTCTGCATCAAAACAGTTAATCGTGATTTCTCCCAGTCCCGCCGCCAAGCAATCGAACCCGTTCCTGATGCGCCTGCTTCCGACCATTCAACATTCAAGTGTCGGGCGATTTCTTTGAGGCTGTTGGAATAGGTCGGGAAGTAAATTATCGAAAACATTGCCGAGATGAGATTGAGAGCCGAGGCGAGCGTTTTAGCCGCAACTGATTCGGCCTCTGGGCTGCCGTGACGCTCCGCCATGTTTTTCACAAAAGTTGTCTCGTAACTCCCGTAGTGAATCAGCACCGGCTTTTTGACGGTTTCGAGGATGGCGAGGAATTCCTGCCAAATCTTTCCCTCGTCCGCGACGGTGTCCGCCCACAGGCTGTGCTGGACGGCAGCTTCGCCCTGGCCGATACGCAGGCCAATGAGGTAGTAGAAATCGCGGTCGGGCAGGCCTTCGACATCCAGATAGACAGGCGTGCCTTCGATCTTGAGTTCCGGGCTGCCGACGATGTGGATTTTCTTTTCCCGAATCGCCAGCGCCTTGAGCGAGTGATGATATTTCTCGCGTTTATCGCGCTGCCGTTTGGATCTGCGGCGCGGGCGGAATGTGTAGGAGAGCTGTGTCACGGTGAAGATGCCTTTGCTGCGGAGTTGCTGGCGCTCCTTCGCGCTCATGCCGGCCAGCAGGCTGAGGTCGTCCTTCTCCACCGCGATCTTCCGGCAGCGCGCCTGGAATTCGCATTCGGCGCAGTGCCGGTTCAGGACGAGATCGGGCGGCGCGGGGCTGGCGAGCAGCGCGGTCATTTTCTCGAGGCGTTTCCGCACTTCGCCGGCCAGGGCCGGGGTCTTGACCTTCGTTACCCGTGGATGGGCTTGGCCGAGAGCGGCTGCAATCCCGGTTTGTGGTTCACCTACCCCATTGTGAGTAGCAGCCGAGGTGAGGAGGCTCTGACTAATTTCCGATTTCGGATTTCCAATTTCCGATTTTTCAGTTTGAGCCTCGTTACCTCGGCTGCTACCAGCGCTGTCGCGGAGCTCGCCGTGGATGATTTTGCCGGGGCTGACGGCGCGGCCGAGCATTTCGGAAAGCACGAAGGCATCGAACGACAGCAGCAATCGGTCGTCCTTGGTGAGTTTGTTGCGGTAGATGAAACGGATGGGAACGAATTGCGCCGGTTTGCCCCGGCCTTCCGATGGTATGCGCTCGATGGCGTGGAGACGGGACTCGACGATCGTAGCAGCCGACGTGAGGAGGCTCTGATCAGTGGGTTGAGAGTTGACGGTTGAGCGTTGAGCGGAAGGGGTTTGAGCCTCGTGACCTCGGCTGCTACGAAGCTCGGTATGCAACGAAACGTCGGTTGCCACGCGCCACTGGGCGGCCTTCAGATTTTCGGCGAGCGAATGAGCCTCCTCACGTCGGCTGCTACCAGGTGATGGGCCGCACTCGTCCGCGGGCACGGTCGCCATCAACCTTTTGGCGGCATCGATGCGATAAGATTCTGATTCGGTCCCAACCCATTCGGCGTAGCTGTTGCCGGGCGGCGTTTCGCCGGTAAACCGGAGCCAGCATTTGGTCGGGCATTTGAGAAATGCCTCGAAGAGTGAAGGCGTGATGGTCATGGTGACAACCTACTCCCTTCCGTTGGGTTTGCAGCTGTGACTCCAGCAAAAAAGTTTGAGCCTCCTTACGTCGGCTGCCACCAATCAATAGCGACTCACGGCTTGGCCGCAGACAACACTTGCACCGTCAAGGCTGACGCGGCGTTGCTGCTGTGATAGACGCGTTGGGTGGTTTTGCGGAAATCCTCCGGTTTCGCCGTGGCGATGTTCACGAAGGTCTGCGGGTTGCGGTCCACCAACGGAAACCACGAACTTTGCACATGCACCATCACGCGGTGACCACGCCGAAAGGTGTGGCACACATCGGGCATGGTGAACTCGATCTTCGTCACCTGGCCTGGCGTCATCGCCACGGGCTTTTCAAAGCTGTCGCGGAAGCGCGCGGGCATGACGTCGCCGCGCACGAGCTGTTGGTATCCGCCCATGACGACATACGCGGGATTCGGGTCCGGATTCGGAAAGTCGGCGTCGTAAACGTCCATCAACTTCACCACCCAATCCGCGTCGGTGCCGGTGGTGGTGACGTAGAGCGTGGCTTTGAGCGGACCGGCAAACGTGAGGTCTTCCTCCAGCGGTTCCGTTTCGTAAACCAGCACGTCGGGCCGTGACGCGGCGAAGCGCTGGTCATGCACCGGATAGCCGCGCGGATAACCGGTCGTCACCTCAAGCGTGAACGGCACGGGCTTGGCCGGATCACTCACGTATTCCTCGAATGCCGGCGCGGCTTCCGCGGGCGGGGTGAAAGTTAGGTTGCCGCCGGGGTGGAAATACAACGTTTGCTCATGCACAGCGCGCGGCGGCCAGGCGTCGAAGCGACGCCATTGGTTCAGTCCGGTCACGAACACGTAGGCTTCCGGCAACGGGTCGTTGGTGGCGCCCTTCAGAAATTGGCGGAAGAACGGCAGCTCAATGTGCTCGCGATAAAACGCGGCCGTCTTCGCATGGAAATTGATGTTGCCGAGTTTGTCGCCATCCTTGCGCCCCCAATCGCCGTGGGCCCACGGGCCCATGACGAGCAGATTCGTGATGCCGGGGTTGAGCCGTTCCGTCCAGCGATAGGTCTCGAGCGCGCCGAAAAGGTCTTCACCATCAAACCAACCGCCCACGGTCATCACTGCGCAACGGATGTTCTTCAAGTGCGGCCGGATGTTGCGCGCCTGCCAGAAGGCGTCGTAGTTCGGATGCGCCAGAAACTCCGTCCACACCGGGATCGCGTTCTTGAACAGCACCGTGTCGGAATTGGCGAGCGGCCCCATGCGCAGGAAAAAGTCGTAGCCATCAGGATTGTGGAAGACAAAATTCCGGCCGCTATCGTGCAGCGGGTCGTCGGACTTCAGCTCGAACCAGGAGAGGAAGCCAAAATTTTGAGAGAGAAAAAGCGCGCCGTTGTGATGCAGATCGTCGCCCATGAACCAGTCGGAAATGGGAGCTTGGGGCGACGCGGCCTTGAGAGCAGGATGGGTGTCAATCATCCCCATCGAAGTGTAGAAGCCGGGATACGAGATGCCGAACAGGCCGACCTTGCCGTTGTTGTTCGGCACATTTTTCACGAGCCAGTCAATGGTGTCCCAGGCGTCGGTGCTTTCGTCCGTGTCCTTCGGCCCCTTGCTCGGATTGAAAGGCCGCACATGAACGAATTCCCCTTCCGAGGCGTAGCGTCCGCGCACGTCCTGTTTGACGAGGATGAATTTGTCCCGGGCCAGCATGGCAAAGGTGCCACTCGGATCCTCGTAGTTGTCCGTGCCGTACGGCTTCAGGGCATAGGGCGTGCGCGTGAGCATGATGGGCCATTTCTCAGCGTCATCCTTGGGCACATAAACACGGGTGAATAAGCGCACCCCGTCGCGCATCGGAATGCGATGTTCGTACTTGGTGTAATGCTCGGCGAGCCAGACGGCATTGGTGTCGGCGCTTTTTTCGTCGACGGCCCCAACGCGGCCGACGGCGAGCGACAGGAAAACAACGAGGCGAAGGAGGATGCGCGGAGAGACTTTCACGGAGGTCATTGTTCGCAAGCCACAGGGGCTGACAAGGCAAAACTTGCCTGAAGGGAGAAGTGATGCGACTGCCGGCGGCGCGCATTTCCCAGTTCCCACTCTTGATCTTAATCTTAATCTTAATCTTCATGTCCCCCGTCCGAATCCGAGCTGCGAGTTTTGCAGAACCGATTAAGACGAAGATCAAGATCAAGATTAAGATTAAGTTTAGGCGCAGCTTGCTGGGAGTCTGAGATTCCCTTCGCACCGCGCTACTCGTGCCATTCGTGCTTGTCACTCGTGCTTTGACACGCCTTGGCTCAAGGGCTACACCATGCCTCAGCATGTTGACTCCACTGCGATTGCTCGCGCTCTTCGGTTTTGTGCTCGTGTTCCCGACACTGGCTGCGGATGCGGGCGACCGCGCCAGCACGAACTACCTGCGCAATTGGCCGCAATGGCGCGGACCCTTGGCTAACGGCGTCGCACCGCAGGCAAATCCACCGCTGCAGTGGAGCGAGACCAATAACCTTCGCTGGAAAATCCCCTTGCCCGGTAAAGGCCATTCTTCCCCCATCGTCTTCGGTGACCGTGTCTTCGTTACTGCCGCAGTGCCGATCGGCGAGGCGCAGAAACCCGTCTATGACAGCGCCCCTGGCGTTCATGACAGTGTGCCGGTCACGCAGCGCCATCAATTTGTCGTCCTGGCTATCAGCCGCCGGGATGGAAGTATTTTATGGAAGAAAGTCCTGCGCGAAGAATGGCCGCACGAAGGTGGGCACACCACCGGCAGCCTCGCCTCCAACTCGCCCGTCACCGACGGCGAGCAGCTCTACGTTTTCTTTGGCTCGCGCGGTCTTTACGGCCTCGATCTGAACGGCGAGGTGAAATGGTCGAAAGACCTGGGCCGGATGCAGACCCTGCACGCGCACGGCGAAGGCAGTTCGCCGGTGGTGTACGGCGACACTCTCATCGTTTGCTGGGATCATGAAGGCGACTCCTTCCTCTATGCCTTCGACAAGCACACGGGCAAGGAACGCTGGAAAGTTGCCCGCGACGAAAAGACCTCCTGGTCCACGCCGCTCGTGGTGGAATACGAGGGCAAACCGCAGATTATTGTGAGCGCGACCAAACGAGTGCGTGGCTATGACCTGGCCACGGGGAAGCAACTTTGGGAATGTGCCGGCCTCACGGACAATGTCGTCTCCTCGCCGGTGCATCGCGACGGCGTGGTGATTGCCGGGAACAGTTATTATCAGCAGGCGATGCTCGCCATCCGGCTGGCCGGCGCGAAAGGCGACCTCACCGGCACGGATCGCGTGGCGTGGAAGCTCAATCGCATGACGCCGTACGTCTCCTCGCCGCTCCTCTATGACGACACGCTATATTTCCTGCGGCACAATCAGAACATCCTTTCCCGCCTCGAGCCCGCCACCGGCAAACCCCTTGGCGAACCGCTCCGGTTGGAAGGGATCCGCGACTTCATTTTTGCTTCCCCGGTCGGGGCCGCCGACCGCCTCTACATCACGGGGCGTGACGGCACCACGGTCGTGCTGCGCCATGATCGCGAGAACGCCACGCTGGGGGTCAACCACCTCGAGGATTCGTTCAGCGCCTCCCCGGCGCTGGTGGATCGTGAATTCTATCTGCGCGGCGAACATTTCCTTTATTGCCTCGCGGAGCCGGCACCCCGCTGAATCGTTCTCCTGAATGTTGGGAGCGTCGGCCGGCTTGCTAGCGCGTGGCGGTTTGGGGTCGGTAGCGGCTACCTCCGTGGCTCGGGCCGCTTTCTCTAGCTCGAGGTCCCGCCGGCGATTCGAACCAGAAAAAGACTAAATGCTTCCGGCAGGAGCGCAAAGCCGCGAAGCGGCAGTGGAGATTAGCAAGCTACGAAGTGGCTGGCTGGATGGCTGGGTGGGTGATGTTGAAAAGGGTTTTCATCGCGGAACGACGAGGGAAAACGTGTTTGTTTTCCGCCGTCCTTCTAGGACGGTTTTAGCTTTGGGCGGGCTGCCAGCCACCTTGTGGCTGGCTAATTTCCAATTGTCCCTCGCGGGACGACCGACGCCACGACCCACGAGGTGGTGGCCGAGGCCCGACGCTACTGCGAATTGCTCAGGGACGTGGGCGGCTACATGCGAGGCACAACTACTGGTTCCCGTCCGGGGTACCGCCGGAAGTATTCTGGCGGTTTACCGCGCGTAACACTCGGCTCCCTGTGCGGCGGTGGCGACGATTAATCCGACGCCACGCATTTCCACGGTGGAATCGCCATGAAAGTTGTGCGATAAGCCATGTCTCTTGTTATCGACGAGATGAGCCCAGCGCACGCCCGCAGTTTACTTCACTGGAAGCCCCGTCGCCTTCCACTCGCCTCCAAGATTTCTGAATACTATCACCTTCTCGGCTCTCGTTGAGGTTGCCCCATTGTCGACCTCTGTCGCAGAAAGGACGAAGCCGACTCCGCCGTCGGCAAGAACAATTCTTCGATCCAAGCGCAATGCTTCGGTGCCGCTGGCATCCACAATCAAACTCGTCGCAATCTCACTTTCGGGCTTACCTTCAAATTTCTGTGCGGAGGATTGTTGCTCGTCTGGGCTAAGACTGGCCCAATACGCCTTTACGTCGCCTTTGCTCTTTGCCCACATTAATGATTGCAACGCGGCTTCTGGAGTCGCATACCCCGCGAACGTCCAAGCCTCCTTTGGAACAATGGCTTCGGGTCGCGGGGCGGCGGTTTGGTAATTCTGGTCGATCACCCTCGAGGAGCGGAACTGAGGGTATTCCTGTTTCAATCTGGCAAGTTCGTTTGTTTGGTTGCGGAGGGAGACCGCTTCTCCTCGGCGCCTCAGTAGTTCGACCAGCCGCTCATCCGCCAGCGCCTGAGAGGTCTTGGCCTGAGCGACCACTAAGGATAAACGTTCGATTTCAGCTGCCTGTAGTTCAAGCGTTTCTCCTTGTTGCCCGTGCGATTGGACTTGATCTCGCAGGTTGGAGACCTGGCGCGCTTCGTAGATCCCGGCGCCAACGGCGGCAGCGAGCGTGGCAGCGATGAGAGTTTTATGGATTGTGGTCATGGCAATGGTTTTAACGGCCGTCGTCGTGGCCGTGGTGGCGAAGGTCGTTCCTGCCAGGGCGGCGGTCGAAAGCATGGCGGCCAGACCGGCGGGCGCCATCGGAACGGCGTTGGCTGAAAGCACGGTGGAGAGGGCGACGGTGGTGGTGGTCACGCCCCGGCTCGTGAGCTGGGTGCGCAGCCGCTCCAACGCGCGGCTCACCCGTTTCTGCGCGGCATCGTCACTGACGCCCAGAGCCGCCCCGATCGTGCGGAAATCGCGATTCTTGAAAAAGCGCAGCAGCACGGCGTCGCGGTCTTCGTCGGTCAAGTCGGCCATCGCTTCATCAAGGACAGGTTGGATGCGTTCCCATTCGGGCGCGGTTTCGGAAATGGGGTCGAAGTTTTCCATAGCTTGCCTTTCGCGGGTCTGCCGACGCCGGTCATCGCGCAATTGATTAAGCGCGAGGAAGCGCGTGCTGCGGAAAAGCCAGCCCAGAAGTGAAGCGTCCCTGGTGAGCGTTTCGGCGAGCGGTCGGGCCTTGCGGGCGAGGTCGCTGAAAACGCCTTGGGCGATGTCATGGGCCAGATCCGGTGAGTTGACTTGGCGCAGGGCGGAAGCATATACCACGTCCGCATGGCGGCTGACAATTTCGCCGAACGCGGCTTCGTTGCGGTGTTCCACGTACTCGCGCAGCAGTTGGGCGTCGGTCTTTTCCAGCATCCACTTATTAAACAACCGCCGCCGGCGAATTCCGACAATGTATTTTGAAAGGAAGCCGAAATAGAAGTTCGCGTCACGGTGGTATGGTCATCGCGCTGCGATGATCTGCGACAGGGGGGTAGGGTCATCGCGCTGCGATGACCAGCGCCGCGTCCAGCGGTGCCATGGCGACTGGTTCGGCGTGCCCTTGCATAGAACTCGTTCCGGCCCTGCACGGG
Organism: Verrucomicrobiota bacterium; assembly: GCA_025350905.1. GTDB lineage: Bacteria > Verrucomicrobiota > Verrucomicrobiia > Limisphaerales > JADLHS01 > JADLHS01. Next base: position 18,037 of record JANXWY010000256.1, on the reverse strand, counting down.
CCGGTGGTCAGCGCAGCGCGCTGACCCTACCGATTCAGGTCATTCAAAAGCGCTGGAGACCGGCACGCCGTCCAGCGAGATGAGGGGTTGCACTCCGAGCAACCAGAGCGCGGTAGCCGCCGTGTCGCAAGTGTTCACGGGGACTGTAATCTCGAAATGCGGCCGGACGTCTTTGCCCCAGGCGATCCACGGAATGGTCATATCCGCGGGCGTTCCCTGGCTGTGACCGCGACCGTGGCCGCCGTGATCCGCGCTGATCAGGATGACACTGTCCTTTTCGATGTGCGCCCGGCGAATGGCTTTCAGGATGATGCCCAGCGCCGCGTCGGTATCGGCGAACCCTTTGATTTGCTCCGGCGAGCCCCAGCCCAGCGTGTGGCCGATGGTATCCGGATCCGCGAAATGGATGAAGCAGAGGTTCGGTTTGTTTTTGACGATGTAATCCGCCGCCTCGGCCGCCACCACCTTGGCTAGCACGTTGCCTTCTTTCTTCACGTTCGCCCCGCCGCTTTCGCTCTTGGCGACGTCGACCGCTGCGTCGCGATCATAACTGAACACGTCCACCGTGCCGGGCAGTAGGAGGTGCCGGAACTTTTCCTTGCCCACAAACATCGCGGTGGAAAACCCCGCGGCCCGGGCCGCCGCAAAGATGGTCGGCACGCGCACCAAGCCATTCGTTGGCGACAAATTATTCCACGTGACTTGGTGCTGATCCTGGCGAACGCCGGTCAGCATGGAAGTATGCGCCGGCAAGGTGAGCGAGGGGACAATGGTTTGCGCCCGCCACGTGTGCGCTCCGCCGGCGGCCAACTTTTTCAAGACCGGCATCCGGCTATTCAGCATTATTTCCGGATTACCACCATCAATACTGATGATGAAAACGTGGGTCGCGTGCGGGGCTGCACCCGCCGCCAACGCCAACGAGAGAGCCAGGGCACAAATGACCGAGCGACCGAGGTATCCAATCATAATGTCCGTCCATTTTAGCGGCGGAAGACGACTGAGGACAAGGTCAGACCTATGGCTAAGCGCGTAACGCACGGATTGGGGTGCTGCCGCAAACGGCCCGCAAAGCTAGCGGCTGGTGGGTTTGGAGTTCCACGTTTACGCGGCCCCAGGCGCGCGGGCTGCGGCCGGAACTCATTTTCCGCGACGCAGCCTCGCTTGCCACCCGCAGGGCTAAGTGAGAGGATGCCATCGTTGTATTTTCGATGAAGGCCACGTTAACATTGGCGCCAAGCGCTGGTTGGAAAACGCCCGTGTTTATCCTAGTCGCCGCTGCCCGGCGGATTATCCCGCGCCTTATTTGCCGAACACAACGGACCCAGGTCAGTGCCAGTTCGCGTCGTTTCCTGATCAACGCAGTGCTGGGCTTGGCGCTGGGCGCCATCGGCGCCGGGACGGTTTTGGCGCACGAAGATTTGACCGCCCGCATCCGGCTGCTGACCGCGCAACTCAGCACCAACCAAAGCAACGTGGAGGTGCTGGTTCAACGCGGTGACATCTACCGGTTGCACGGGGACTGGGCGGAGGCGCGGAGCGATTACACGCTCGCTGGTAAGTTGGCGCCCGATTCCGCTCCGCTGCTCCTCGGGCGGGCCCAATTGTGCGTGGACCTGGGTGAAGATCCCGACGCCCGCGCGGCTTTTGATGAATTTCTCGCCCGCGTTCCGACCAACCGCGTGGCCTTGCTCGGTCGCGCGCGGGTCCTCGCCCGCTTGGGGGAACGCCGAGCGGCTATCGCCGATTATTCAAGTGCCCTCGCGGCGGCGGGCAGTCCGCCGCCCGAGGAATTTCTCGAGCGTGCCAGCCTGCAAGCGACCGAGTTCGGCGTGGGCGAGGCCATCCAAGGGTTGGATGACGGGTTGGCCCGGTTGGGCTGGGTAGTCACCTTTCAAAAGGCGGCGATCGAATACGAATTGAAGCGCCAGCGACCGGACGCGGCGTTGGCCCGGTTGGAGACGATCATCGTCCGCGCGAATCGGAAGGAGACGTGGCTGGCGTGGAAGGGCGAAATCCTGCTGGGCGCGGGCCGACCGCAAAATGCACAGCCAGTATTTGCAGCCACCTTGCAAACAATTGATGCGCTGCCCTCGCGCATGCGGACGTCCTCCGCCACAATTCAATTGCGAGCGAAAGTGGCGGCGTCGCTGGCGTCGCTGGCGAGGGACGGTGGCGCGGACAATAAACCGGTGGCCGAACCGAACTTAGCCGAGCAGCAAGTTGAATAAATCTTTATGAAATACGCAGCAGTAGTGGTGTTTTTCCTGACTTCTTGGTTTGGGACCTCGCCTCTGCCTGCGGCCGTGGCTCAGTATGACTTTGACGGCAACCTGAGCTCTTCGGTCGGTGGCAGCGCCCTGACCACCAGTTTCGCCGCGCCGGCTTCGAGTGCCGGAGTCACTTTCACCACGGCCACCATCGGCGGGCAATCCGCCCAGGTCGCGACCTTCACCCGCGGCAGCTATTTCAACCTGCAGCATGGACTGGGTGCGAATGGCGGGGGCAGTCTGTTGAATCAATACACCCTCATTTTCGACGTGATGTTCCCGAGCCATGTCGATCCTTGGGCGGTCCTTTACCAAACCAATCCTGCCAACAACGACGATGGTGAATGGTTTATTAATGGCAGCCGCGGCCTCGGCATCTCCGGCGTGTATGGCGGCACGGTAGCCGATGGGACTTGGAATCGGCTCGCGGTCGTGGTGGACGGGGTGGCCGGCACATTGACGAGTTTCATCAACGGCACGCAAGTCCAGCAAGTCGGCGGCCCCGCGGTGGACGGACGTTGGGCCCTGGGCGCAACCGTGCTCTTGTTTGCCGATGAGAATTCGGAGAATGCCGCCGGCTATGTCAACAGTGTGCAACTTCGCCCGGAAGCCATGCTCGCCGCCGATATTGCCGCGCTTGGTGGGGCGACGGCGGCCGGCATACCGCTCCCGGCTCCGCCCAGTTCACTCCACGTTGTTACCCCGAATGGCGGTGAAAATTATCAAGCGGGCAGCTCGCCGACGATCTCGTGGACGGTGGCCAATCCGAGTGGCCTCGCCCAAATTGACCTGTATCGCGGGGGAGTCTTTTTTCTAGGCTTGGCCCAAGTCGGATTGAGCCAAAGCAATTATACGTGGGCGATCAACCCTGCGCTGGGTGATACAAACAATTACCGCATTCGAATCACAGCCGTTGGCGTTCCGGCGGTGACGGATGTTTCCGATGGGGACTTTTCGGTCTTTGGCTCCGCCGGCAATCTTAATCCACTGTTCGGCCAAGCGCTGCAAACCAACGGCGGTTTTGAATCGTTCTTCGCCAGTTGGCAGACCCTGGCCGGTAGTCCGGTCGTGCTCACCAGCGCCGGTCCCAAAGGCTCGCCGCACGGCGGGGTCAACTTTTTCCACGGTGGCATTAACACGTCCGCCAGCAACGCCATCGTGCGGCAGGACATTGATTTGATCGCCGCCGGGTTCACGCCCAGCGATCTCGACAGTGGCGCCGTGCTCGATGCCGAAGCCTGGTTGCGAAATCTATACGGCGCGGGGACGTTTGATGATCAGGTCTTTTACCGCGTCGGCTATCTCGATGCCGCCAACCAGGAACTGTCCGCGGTTCGCTGCATCATTGCCGCCAATAGCGTGTGGTTGCAACGCAACCTGTCGGGTTTGCTGCCGGCCGGCACGCGCAGGCTGCGGCTCGAAATCGTCGGCAAGCATCGCCGCGACGCGGACAATGACAGCATGGCCGACGACTTGATCGTGCGATTGCAAAAGCCTTTTCCGCTGCCCACACCCACCATCACCAAGCAGCCGATGCTGCAGGATGTGCGGACCAACGCCATGACGCTGATCTGGGAAACCGACGGCAATCTGGCGCGGCATTTCGTGGATTGGGGCCGCAGCAACCTTATCGAAAATACGCTGAGCCAGATTGAATCGTTGCAAATTGATGCCACCCATTTTGTACATCGGGCCACGATTCCCGGTTTGGCGACGGAGACGGAATATGTCTATCGCGTCCGCAGCGGGGCAGCCGCCACCGCCACCTTCGCCTTTAGCACCGCGCCCAAACGTACGAGTCCGTTTGTGACCGCATGGTGGGGCGACAATCATGCCGGAACGGTCACGCTGGCGACGCATGTGACCAACCTCCTGGCGCACGCGCCGAACCTGATTTGCGTGGCTGGCGACATGGTGAACAGCGGTAACGCCATTGCCGAGTGGCACGACTATTGGTTCAAACCGCTTGAAACTCTCAACGCCGCCCAAACCACGCCGGTCATCTATGCGCGCGGTAATCACGATGGCGAACATGCACTCGCTTACGCCTACAGCACGCTGCCCGGCAACGAAGCCTGGTTCGCTTTCGACTATGGCAACAGCCGTTTCATCTTCCTCGATAGCGAAGTCGACACCAGCTCGGCCCCGGAACAATTCAACTGGCTGCAAACGGAACTCAGCCGCCCCGAAACCCAGCAGGCCGCCTTTCGGATCGTCTGTTTCCACCGGCCGCCGTATGTCAACGTGTGGAACGGCGGCGGCTATATCGGTGAACCTTTTGTCCGCTCGGACTGGGTGCCGCTGTTCACCCAGAAAAATGTGGACATCGTCATCAGCGGCCATCAGCACTCCTATCAACGCGGGGCGACTAACGGAGTGGTGTATGTCGTCAGCGGCGGTGGTGGCGGCGCCTTGGACACCCAGGTTGTGGCCGCCTGGCCGTTCACGCAAATAGTTGAATGGAGCAAGTACCACTACGACATCATGGAAGTGAATGGCTCGGTGCTTGCCTGGGAAACCTACGATGACCACAACCAGGTCCTCGACATGTTCACGCTGCAAAGCCGCGTGCCAGTGTTGAACTGGCAATCGGGCACTCCGGTGGGAGGTCGATTGCCACTTGCTGTCACCGGCAAACCCGGCGTCAGTTATGTGCTGGAAAGCTCGACCAACTTGATGAACTGGGTGGCCCTGGTCACCAACACCATTCCGCTGACGGGCTCGCCGGTATTCACCAACTCAGTGGTGGTCACTTCTCCGGGTCTTTCCTTTCGGGCACGGGCGACACCGTAGAGGCTTGCCTGGCTTTCAGTCCCAGTTTTATGGGATAGCCCAGTTCAATTACCTCTCGCCGCGAATCGGGAAGGCGTTGCCAATGTTCCAGTCCAAGGAGTCATGGGCGCGGATTGGTTTCGCCACGAGTGTTAGCCTGCAAATTTCACACGGTTGTTTGAATCGACATTCGGGCGCTGATTTGCGGTTTGAAACTCGACCACTACCTCCATTTTTGGAGAGCGTCCGGAGCGCTGGCCCGGTCCTCCGTTTGCACGCTCGCCTCCGCTCGGACGCAAGCGGGGGTTTGTCGACCGTCGGTTCGGTCGCGACGCTTGCGGTGGGCTAGTCGCCGGTGGCCCAGGCAGGGAAACCTGCTCAGAACTTTTTGGTCACCGTTAACGCAATGGTCCCGCCCTGTGCGCGATCGCGGGCCATGAATTCATAAAGGTAACGCAAGGAAAGCGAAAGCGCGGAGTCCGGAAACGCCACGAGGATTTCCGGGCCGACCGCGGCCGCGCGATCGTGAGCGGACGAGCCCGCGACATCGCCGCCGGTCATTTGTTGCTGGTAGTAACCCACCACGCCCAGATCAATCGTCTGATGTACCGTTTTGCTGATCCCCCATTCGAGGGTGTAGGCCTGGCCGGGGGTAATGTCGACATAGCGCTGTTCGGTGTTGAACTCGTACCGGTTGAGCGCGGAGACCGCCCAGGTTTTCTTTTCGTCAATGTACCAGGTCACTCCAGCCGTAAACATGGGGGTCCAGTAGCCTTTGCCGCCTTTGGTCGTGAGGGGCGCGGCGGAGTCGCCCGTGGGCGCCCAAACGCCGGCGCCGAGGGAGAAATCAAAATGCTTGAGGCGCCAGGACCAAGTACCCTCGGCGAAAATATCGCCAATGACGAAAGTGTCGCTGTTGTAGCGCGGGCCGGGAGTATTGACCACCAAGCTCTGGTAGATCAGGGGCACCAAGGCGTCGACGCCAAGATTGCCGCCGAGGAATTTCGTTTCTGTGATCCAGATGACGCGAGGCACGTTGGCATAGGTCGTTATTTTAGGGTCCAATCCGGGGATCTCTTGACCCGCGGGATCATTCACCTGCGTGGCGTGGTACGCCACGTTGTAGTCCCGCAGATACCAGCCTGGCGGCGGGAGGGACGCCCCCTTGATGCCTTCACTGCCGGCGACATAGTGCGCGGTGGGTTGAGCCTGGAGCACCGCAGGCACGACCAGCAGGCCGGCAACGAACAGTGCGGAGTTGAGTTGGATTTTCATGAGTGGATTTTGGGGGTCTGGTTTGGTTTAGATTCGGGTTTAAACATCCTGGATTTTCCCGGACAAGTAGCTTTCAAAAGAACTCAGATCGAGGAGTCCATGGCCGGAAAGGTTGAACAGCAGCACCCGCTTCTGCCCGGCTTCCCGCGCCGCGATGGCTTCCTGAATCACCGCCGCGATGGCATGGGCTGATTCCGGGGCGGGCACGATCCCTTCGCTGCGCGCAAACAAGATGCCCGCCTCGAAGACTTTGGTCTGGTGAATGGCCTGGGCTTCGATCAGCCCGAGTTTCAAGGCGTGGCTGACCATCGGCGCCATGCCGTGGTAACGCAGGCCGCCTGCATGAATCGGGGGCGGCATGAACTTGTGGCCCAGCGTGTACATCATCATCAGCGGGGTCGTCTCCGCCGTATCGCCAAAGTCATAGCGGAGTTCGCCGGCCGTGAGGGACGGGCAGGCGCTCGGTTCGACCGCCACGATGCGGTATTTTTTGCCTTCCGTGATTTTCTTTTGAATGAATGGGAAGGCGATGCCGGCGAAGTTGCTGCCGCCGCCGGCGCAGCCAAAGATGGTGTCCGGCTCTTCCCCCGCCAACTCCATTTGCCGGATGGATTCCTGACCGATGACGGTCTGGTGCAGGCAGACGTGGTTCAGCACGCTGCCCAGCGAATACTTGGTGTCCGGATGGGTGGCGGTGTCTTCAATGGCTTCGCTGATGGCGATGCCGAGGCTGCCCTGACAATTCGGATCTGCGGCCAGCAACTGGCGGCCGTAGTTCGTCTGGTCGCTGGGGCTCGGATGTACGGTGGCGCCCCAAGTGTGCATGAGCATGCGGCGATAGGGCTTTTGATGGTAGCTCACCTTGACCATGTAGACGTTGCACTCCAATCCGAATAACTGGCAGGCCAGGGCCAGCGACGAACCCCATTGGCCCGCGCCGGTCTCGGTGGCCAGGCGTTTGGTGCCGGCGACCTTGTTGAAATAGGCTTGCGGGATCGAGGTGTTGACCTTGTGGCTGCCGGCGGGGCTGGCGCCTTCATATTTGTAGTAAATGTGCGCCGGCGTTTGCAGCGCCTGCTCCAGCCGCACCGCACGCAACAAGGGCGTGGGCCGCCAGAGCGCGTAAATGTCACGGACCGGCTCGGGTACCTCCACCCAACGGTCCGGACACATCTCCTGCCGCACCAGGTTTTCCGGGAAGAGGCCCAGCATCAGCTCCGGCGTCACGGGTTGCCGCGTGCCCGGATGCAGCGGCAGCGGTAACGGCTCGGGAAAATCCGCGTTGAGATTGTACCACGCCTTGGGAATGTCTTCCTGCGCTAGGGTAAATCGTGTGCGTTGGCTCATAACCTGATTGTCATTTAACCATATCCGGCGCCGTCATTCCTAGGGAAAAAACCAGTTTGGGGGTGCCGTTCGCCGGGCCAAAATTGCTCCGCCTGTCAACGAATCACGGCGGTAAGACCTTGGCGGAGCTGCGCGACGATCCGGTCGTGCGCGGCATTGACCTCGGCGTCGGTCAACGTTTTGTCCGCCGCGCGATAGGTAAACGCGTAGGCCAGGCTCTTCTGCCCCGCTGGCACGTTCTGGCCGCGAAAGACATCAAATAATTCCACCGATTCCAAATTTACGGGTTTCGTTTGCCTAACGGTTTGCAATACCAGGTCGTGGGTCGTGGCCTCTGCCACGAGCATTGCCACGTCGCGCCGGATGCTGGGAAATTGGGGCAGGGGCTTGAATGACTTCGTCGGATTCCGGCGGGCGAGCAACCAATCCAAATTGAGCTCGGCCAGCAGCACGGCGTCGCGCAGGTCATATTTCTTGGCCAGGGTCGGCAAGAGCTGGCCGAGTTCCCCGATGGGTTGCTTCCCGATTTGAAGGCTCGCGGATTCCAAAAAGAGCGCGGTGCTGTCGGCCCGGCGGGTGAAAGTGCAACCGCGCACGCCGAACTGTTCCAGGAATTCCTCGAGCATCCCTTTCAGATCGTACGCGTCGAACTTCGCGTCCCGGTCCGCACCGCTCCAAAACGCTAGGTGGCGCCGGCCGGTGAGGGCCACGGCAACGCGGCGAGTCTCTTGCGCGTGACCTGCGACTTGCGTGAATCCACGGCCCACTTCAAACAACGCCACTTCGTAATTCTTCCGACTGACGTTGTGCCGCAGAGCTTGAATCAGTCCGGGCAGCAAACTCGGCCGCAACACATCCATGTCGGAGCTCAGTGGATTCGCCAGTGCGACCACTTCCGCGCCCGGCCCGCGACACTCGGCCCGCGACACTAACGTCTGACCCTGTGCTTCGTTTAACCCCAAACCGCAAAGAATCCGTCGGGCCTCGGCAATTTGATCGTGCACGGCATCGTGGTCATTGCTGCCAATCGCCCCTCGCGGCGGAGTGCTGGGAATTTTGTCCACGCCGTAAAGCCGGCCCACTTCTTCGATTAAATCCACCTCGCGCTTCAAGTCCACCCGCCAGGTTGGGATGCTGACCGTGCATTCGCCCGGTTGTTGTTCTACGACGGACAAGCCGAGTTGGGTGAGGAAGGAAACCTGTTCGGCGTGCGAAATGCCGATGCCCAGCAAATCTTTCGACTTGGAGAAACGCAACGTGATGCTTTTGCGCGGTGCCGGATTCGGGTAACAATCCACCACGCCCTCGGCCAACTGTCCGCCCGCCGTTTCCTGAATCAATTGTGCCGCGCGTTGGCTGGCCCAATCGCAGAGGCCCACGTCCGCGCCGCGTTCGAAGCGGTAGCTGGACTCACTGCGGAGCCCGAGTTGTTTGCTCGTGCGCCGGATATTGGTCGGCGAGAAATACGCACTCTCCAGCAAAACGTCCACCGTCTGTTCGTTGATTTCCGTGTTGGCGCCCCCCATGACGCCGGCGAGTGCGATGCCCTTCTGCGCATCGGCAATCAAAAGCATTTCGGCCGTCAACGTGCGGGTTTGTTGGTCTAGCGTCCGAAATTTTTCATCGGTTGCAGCGCGGCGGACCACGAGGGTCGGCTGGCCGTCTGCGGCCTTGGCGATGAGCTGATAATCAAACGCATGCAACGGCTGGCCGGTTTCGAGCATGACGTAATTCGTCACGTCCACCACGTTGCTGATGCTGCGAATGCCGACGCGCTCCAGCGTCGAACGTAACCAATCCGGGCTGGGCCCAAGCTTCACCCCTTGGATAACGCGCGCGGTGTAACGCGGACACGACTCCGCATCTTCGATTCGCACGGCGACCAGTTCTTCAATTTTGAATTTTGAATTTTGAATTTTGAATTCCGGAAGCCGTAGCGGATTTCCGGTGGCCGCCGCGATCTCGCGCGCAATTCCAATGACGCTGTTCAAATCGGGTCGGTTCGGCGTCACCTCAAGGTCATAAACCACATCCCCGCCGCTGCGTCCAAGATATTCTGCGAATGGCTGGCCGACCGGCGCCTCCGCGGGCAGGATGAGCAGGCCGTCCACTAGATCGGGCAATCCTAGTTCCTGGGGCGAACACATCATACCCTGGCTCGTGACGCCAAAAACTTTGCGTTCCTTGATGACGAACGGCTCCGGGTCGCCGGCTTTCAGTGGCAGGGCGAAGTTCGGTAAGATCAGCGGGACCTTGTCGCCGGGTTGATGATTCTGCGCGCCGCAAATGATGGTGCGTTCGCCGCGGCCATCGTTGACCTTGCAGACGGACAATTTATCCGAGCCGGGTACCTTGTCTCGGGTGAGAATTTGGGCGACGACGATCCCCTCGAATGCGCCGGCGATTTTCTGCACGCCCTCAACCTCGAGCCCGAGCATGGTGAGGCGCTCGGTCAATTCTTCAGGCGACCAGTTAAAATCAACGTATTGTTTGAGCCAGTTTAGGGTGACTTTCATTGCGCTACAAATTCTGTGCGGCGGGAGTAAATCATAGAAGCCAGCGCGACCCAAACGATTTTTCGCCGCCACCGAACCAGCTCGCTAGCCCGCATTCGTCCGTTCAAGCCGTGGCCAACCGAAGGCTCGCAAGACTACCAACGCCGTCGCCAGGCCGAAAATCAGTCCGGCCATCACCTCGGAAAATGGTGGGCTTCCACGCAAATCCGGGACCAACCCACGCCCGGCATCCAACTCATCGCGACCCAACCCACCGCCGGGCCGTCCACGCCAAGGCAACAGCGAAACCCGCCGCAGTCGCCGTGTGACCGGACGGAAACGAACTGTAGTCATGGCGCAAGGCCGATGCGTCATTAACCTCCGCCACTTTTCCTCAGAAATCGGGCCGCAGGTTTGGCCATTGGGGTCGCGTTGGTCGGCACCCAGCGACCAGCCATCGGGTCCGCCGCGATGCCCGCCGTGCCGACCAATCCAGCGATGACCAGAAAACAATTGCCCCGCCCTCGCCGAAATGAAGATGCGCGGCGCCGGGGCAACGGTGTGGCTGCGGGCGATGGCGGGGAGGGTAGGCATCCAGCTAGAATCGGGATGGCAACTGCGGTGCGCTGGGGAAGATCCCTCCGCGTCGGGGCGTATCAAAAATTCCTCAAAAACCGCACATCGTTTTCGTAGAAGAGCCGGATGTCGTTGATGCCGTAGCGGAGCATGGCAATGCGTTCAATCCCGAAGCCGAACGCCCAGCCGGTCCAGACGGCTGGATCGTAACCGACATTTTCGAAGACCTGCGGATGCACCATGCCGCAGCCGGCGATCTCCAGCCAGTCCTTGCCCATTTTTTTGACGAGCGCATTCGTGAAATCGATTTCGTAGCTGGGCTCGGTGTAACTGAAGTAGTGCGGACGAAAGCGAATTTTTACGTCGCGCCCCATGAGTTCCTGGAAGACGAATTCGACCGTTCCCTTGAGGTCGCCCACGGTCACACCTTGGTCCACATACAGGCCCTCGATCTGATGGAAAGTCGGATTGTGCGTGGCGTCGGCATTGTCGCGCCGATAGACGCGGCCCGGCACGATGATGCGCACGGGCGGCGGCTGCGATTTCATCACGCGGATCTGGACCGAGCTGGTGTGGGTGCGGAGCAGGCGGGGCTGGCGAACGCGTGTCCCACCGACCTCGCCTAGCGGCAAAGAGGAGTGGTCGGGCCCATTGCTGGACAGGTAGAATGTGTCTTGTGCATCGCGGGCGGGATGGTCGGCGGGCGTGTTGAGGGCATCAAAGCAATGATACTCGTCCTCAATCTCCGGCCCATCCGCGACCGCGAAACCGATCTTGCGAAAGGCGCGCACGATGTCTTCGGTGACTTGCGTGAGGGGATGGAGTTTGCCCAGGGCCCGGCGGCGTCCCGGGAGCGTGAAGTCCGTTGGCCTAGTGGGGAGCGCTGCGGCGAGCTCGAGGGCTTCGCGGCGCGCGCCCAGCGCCGCCTCGAGCTCGACCTTCGCGGCATTGACAAGTTTGCCCGCGGCCGGTTTTTCCTCCTTGGTCAAGGTGCTCAGTTGTTTCATCAACGCGGTAAATTTGCCGTTCGGGCCAATCCACGCACCTTTGGTTTGCTCCAGCGCGGCGCCGTCCGGCGCCGCGTTGAGTTCCTCCAGTGCGGCTTGTTTCAGCGGTTCAATGTCATCAAGAAATCCAGCCATAAAATTATTTGGGGGCGAGTTTAATCGCAAACCGCGGTCGAAGTCACAAACGAAAATATTTTTACTGCCGCCGGGGTCACGACCGAAACGACACGGTGTCGGGACCAATTGTCTGAGGCACGGACCCGAGAGCGTGAGCGCCGGTTTGGGAGCGCCTCTGACCGTAAGCAAAACGGGCAACCCTTGCGGGTCACCCGTTGGCCATTGAAATTATTTTCGGATCAGGCTTTCGCGACTTTCGCTGCTTTGGTCTTGAGCGCATCCTGCGCGAGTTTGATCAATTCGCCAAACGCAGCGGCGTCCGTGGCGGCGAGATCCGCGATAATCTTGCGGTCGAGTTCGCATTGGGCGGCTTTGAGCCCCTCAATGAAGCGGCTATAAGTCATGCCCGCCGTCCGGGCGGCGGCGTTGATGCGCGCCTGCCAGAGGTAGCGGAACGTGCGCTTTTTGACGCGGCGATCGCGATAGGCGTACTGCCGGCCATGATCCACGGCATCGGAAGCGTAGCGATAGAGTTTGGAGCGTTTGAGGCGGAAGCCTTTCGCCGCTTGCAACATGCGGTTGCGGCGTTTTCGGGAGGCAGGCGCGTTAGTGACTCGCATAAAAAAAATTTAAGTGTGAGGGCGGGGCGATGGCTGTTCAGTGGCTGAACGGTAGGTTTTGCTTGATGCGATAAACGTCGGTTTCGTGGACCAGAACCGAACCGCGCAGACTCCGCCGCCGTTTGGCACTCTTGCCCTGGCACAGGTGACGGCGACCGGCCTGATTGCGCAGGACCTTGCCGCGGGCCGTGATCTTGAATCGTTTGGCCACTGATTTCTTCGTTTTGATACCTTTAGGACGTCGCATAAATTGTGTTTCTTACCAAAAGAGCGCGCAGTCTAGGAGGCTCGCAAGCCCGGCGCAAGCAGTAATTTCTCGTTTACAAGAACGTCCCGCTGGCTAGCATGACCTCCGGCTGGCGTGTTCGTCTATCGGCTAGGACGTGGCCTTCTCAAGGCTGAAAGACGGGTTCGATTCCCGTACGCGCTACCATTGAAGTTCAACTGCATGCACCGTTGTGCAGGAAGAGTGCAGGAAGATTCCCGATTCCACAAGTTTCATTTCAATGCGTGTGACTGGTTTTGTCACTGCCGCTTGAGAAGCGGAAAGGTCGGTTCCATTCCGACTTTCGCCTCCAATTCCAAAACGTCGTTTGGATCAGGAATTGCAAATCTCACTGTCCTAAGTCACCCATCAAAAGTAGCAGCAGATAGGTGACTCAGAATAACTCAACATCTACTCCGCAATCACTCGGGCACGACAAGCTTAAACGTAATTGACTGCGCGTTTGGTTTCATTGAGACACCTGCCCTTCGATCGCACCTCACAGGCGCGAACGAAAACTCGAGCCATGAAAGAGCGACGCCGACTCTACCGCTGTCCCAGGGCGGGGTCGTCTAAGTCCGCGATCCTGAAACTGGAAAGCCGGAGCGCCTCGGTATCCAGGATCGGGCCGAAGCAACTGCCCTGATCAACGCACGAAACGAACCCTTCCGCCAACGACAACTGAACCTGCATATCGCCAAGGCATATCTGGCTGGAACGGATTCCCGGGTTTCGACGCGGACCTGGCTAGCCGCCCTGATTGCCGTCATAGAAACCAAGGACGGCTACGGTAGATCAGTTTCCAATTTCGTCGTCTGCATCGGGTTCTCGTCGCGCCATAGGTGGTGGACGCGGCTGAGAGCCCAGGAAGCCAGCACCCGGTCACGGCGGCGGCCATTTAGCACCCAGCCGATGAACGTCGAGCGCACAAGGAGATCGTAGGTGAGCAACGCAATGGCAATGGTCATCGTGGAAACGAGCGCGAGCTTGAACGACCAGTGCAGCGGAAGCTCGGCGACCGCCACCTGCAGCCAGACCACGACAGGCAGGTGGATCAAGTACATCCAGTAGGAAGAGTCGGCGACGTAGCGCACGAACGCGTTGGGCCGCGGGCACAGTTTGTGGAAGACGCCGATGGTCAGGAATACAAGCGACCACATCGTCAGGGCGTAACCGACGGCGTAACCCAGGTGCGCCGCGACATAGCGGGGATGCCCCGGATCGCGTTCAATTGCGCCGAGCAGAAGGATGGCGGCGATGCCAATCCCCGCCACAATCCAGCGTTGCGGCGTGAGCCGCGCGAATCGGGAGATCAGCTCGCGTTGCCGGCTCAACATCCAGCCGAGGACGAAGAAGCCGCCGTAGATGCTGAGCGCCGGAAGATGCGGCCACAGCGACCGGTCCGGCGTATCCATGCCCCAGGCGCCCATGAACCAGAGCGCGGCCGCCGTCGGGACCGCGAGGATCAACAGGGAAACCGGGGAGTTGGCCAGCCACGCGACGATGGCGTCAGCCCATCGGACCAGCGCCACCTTCCACGAACCAGTTGCGGCCAGCAATCCCCGCGCGGCGAGCGTCAAAGTCGTGATCAGCGCCAGGTAGTAAAGGAACCACAGGTGCGATCCCGCGAAGAGCCCGGTGGGAAGAGTCGAGAAGGTTTGGAAGCCTTCCCGAAGACCGGCCCAGACATCGACGTCACCGCGCAGGCTGGCAGAACCCATGATCCAGCCGGAGATGACCAACGGACGCAGGATGAACCAGCCGACGACGAACGGCACCGCGATCCGGAACACGCGCGAACGCACGAAATCGCCGCCGCCTTTTCGATGAAAGGTCAGGTGACTGAAAAAGCCCGCGAGCAGGAAGAAAGTTTCCATGCGGAAAGAGTGACTAACCGTCATGAACATGGTTACCAGCGGACTGGTTGAGACGTCCTGGACCGCCCAGCCCATGAAGACCGGCATAAACGACAGGCACGCGTGGAACACGATCCCGAGCACGAGCGCGAACGCCCGCGTCGCATCGAGGTAGTCCAGGCGGGAGTTATCCGCGCTTTGCGACGCAGCAATGGTGGTAGGGGCAGCAGATGGAGTCATAATGGCAGAGGGGTTGAGTGACAGGGTTCAATAGAAGCCGATTTCATCCACTTCGTAGGCGAACGCATCTTTGGCCATACCGAAGGAGATCAGGTTGACACTCGTGATGGTTTTCAGGTTGAGCACGGTCTGCTCCGACCAGGCGCGCTTCATGTCCTTGAAGGGAATCCGGACTTCCTGAAGTTCCCCGCGCTTGCCCGCGATCGGCGCGCCCGCGTGGAAATCGAAGTTGTCGATCATCGAACTGGCCACCTGAACGCACAGAATGCCCTTCGTGACCTTAACGCGAAGGCGAACGCCCTGGTAGCCGGTCATATCCTTCGGCTTCCCATCTGCCGCAAGGAGTGACACCTGGCTGATGAACGCAGGAACGCCGCGTCCGGGCACCAGGTCGCCTTTGACCGTGAGCACGCCGTTTTCGCACTTCTGAGTCGCCTGCGACTTGCTGCCGATGGCCTTGTCGTCGATCAGGAGCCGTACGACTCCGTTCTTGTTACGCGTTGAATCCGAGAAATCGTCCAGCAACATGGGAGCGTTCGCGGCCTGTGCCGCAATCGAGCCAAGCACGAGGAATGCGGCGAACAAGGAGGTCGCCGCCGGTCGGCGGCGGGTGGTCGGGGAGGAAGGAATCAGTTTCATTTTCATAAGCGAGTGATGACGGTTTGCTTCAGTTTTTTGGTCGAGGACCAACTGGCGGCTTCGGTGGGCGCCAGATCCAGTGAGTGAACGACATTTCGCCCATAGGTGTCCAAACCGGTGCTACCGGTGACAAAGTTTTTTCCTTGCTGACGAAATGGTATCGATTTCAAGCTTTCGGCGACCTCGTGCCGGCCTGGTCGGCGGCTGGGAAAAAATCCTGTCACCAGTTGGCACTTTTCTGGCACTTACCGGTGAAGCATTGTGCGCACTGCGGAAACTATGACCTCAGTTGACCTCATCCCGGATGCGGAGTTGGTGGCGGCCTGCCTGGGCGGCGATCGTGAAGCCTTTGGCCGGATTGTGGAGCGATACCAGCGGCTCCTGTGCTCGCTGGGGTACTCCGCGACCGGCAGCTTGAGCGAGAGCGAAGACCTGGCACAAGAGGCGTTCGTTGACGCGTGGCGCCAGCTCTGCACGTTGCGCGAACCCGAAAAGCTGCGTCCGTGGCTATGCGGGATTCTGCGTTACAAGGTCGGCCGGCTGCGTCGTTCCGACGTACGGGAACCTGTGCGGCACGCAGAAGCGCTGGAGCAGGCGGAGGAGCTGCCGTCGGCCGACGAGCCGGCCGCGGACCTGGCGATGGACAAGGAGGAGCAGGCGATCTTGTGGAGCGCGCTGGAGCGCGTGCCCGAGTTGTATCGCGAACCGCTGGTTCTCTACTACCGCGAGCATCGTTCGGTGGAGCACGTGGCGGTCGCACTCGATCTCACCGAGGACGCGGTCAAGCAGAGGCTCGCGCGCGGGCGCAAGATCTTGCAGGAGCGGGTGCTTTCCTTTGTCGAAGGCGCACTCTCGCGGAGCACACCCGGTCGCGTCTTCACGCTCGGCGTGGTGGCGGCGCTGCCAGCGATGTTGGCCACGCCTGCCAAGGCCGCCGGGATTGGCGCGGCGGCGGCCCACGGCACTTTGATGGCCAAGTCCACGGGACTCGCGGCGTTGCTTGCTTCCATCTCGGGTGTGGTCTCCACGGTGTTGGCGCTGCGCGCCAGTCTGGATCAGGCGCGGACGCCCCGGGAACGTCGCGCCGTCGTGAAGATCACGCTGGGGGTGTTCTTTGGAGCGCTTGGATTGCTGGTGGTCCTGTATTTGATTCGTGCCGCCGCGTTTCATTGGTGGGAAAGTCGCGCAATTTTTGCGGGGATCGCCCAGGTGCTGGTGCTGGCATTCGTTGTGGGGTTGCCGGTGGCAATGCTGCGGGTGATGCGCGGGATGCGCGCGTTGCGCTCGGCGGAGCGGCGGCGGCATCCCGAGCTTTTTCGTGATCCCCGGGATCAGGTCGGGTCGTCCGCCGGTGAATACCGGAGCCGGTTGAAGTTGCTCGGAGTGCCGCTGGTTCACATACGGTTTTCCACGCCCGATGAGGGCGAGCGCCCCGTGTTTGGCTGGTTCGCCGGCGGGGATCGCGCCTACGGGCTTCTGTTTGCGTGGGGCGGTTATGCGGTTGCGCCCGTCAGTGTCGGCGCCGTCGCGATCGGCCTCCTGGCCATCGGCTCGCTCAGCGTGGGCGTGATCTCACTCGGCACGGCGGGCGTCGGTCTACTGGCCGTCGGCTGCATGGCGGTAGGCGTGAAAGCTTATGCATGGTTGTCTGCGCTCGGCTGGCAGACCGCAACGGGCGGTGGATTCGCTATCGCCCGGCTCGCGGCGGAAGGCCCGGTGGCATTTGCTCAACATGCGAACGATGCCATCGCCCGCCAGATCCTGGCCGACCCGCACGCGGAACAAAGCCAAATGCTCCTTCTCAGTGTGATCACCGTGCTTTCCCTGGCCCCCATCGCGTACTATGCACGAGCGGTGCGGCATCGCCTCGGGGGTCGTCCTCGGACCCAGCCGACGGCAGCAAATGGCGACGGCGACAAGTAATCAGAACTAAAAATGCCGTGGCGCCAGCGGGGATGCGATTGCCGGGAAGAAAACGGATTTTCACACCGCCAACTTCCCACCACGTTCATCTCGCCGCTGACAGCTGATCGTCCCCAGCTTCACAACCAGCATCCAGCTATGCTAGAATGCTTAATTGGGGACGACTCATTTTCTGTGAGCCGTTATCAGTTCATCCAACTGCATCCCTCAGTTCCCTGTCCGTTGTAAAACGCCGTCCGCGCTTAAAGCCACAGTCAACCAACCGAAGCGAAACCCGCTTCGGCGGGTTGGACGCCATGTTCCACTTCGGTGAACACTTTGCCGACCTGCTGGCGCGTGGTGCCGTGGATGCGGGTGTCAGCCACGCCACTTTCCCAGTCTGAAAGCGAAAGGTTCTGCGCCGCCAGGCTCGCGAAGCTGCGGCCTTGGAGGGCGTTTTCCTGACCGTGATTGATCCCGGACTCAATTTTTCCTTTGCATTCGCGGCCATGTCGCTAGTGTAGTGTTGCGTAAATAGCTAGACATATTATCTGCGCTTTTTGGGCTTTTTCCGAACCGACCATCCGGGCTTAATCTCCTCCAGTTTCTGGCGCGCGCGTTCCACCTTGGTCATTATTTTTTCGACCGTCGCGGTC
>JANXWY010000386.1 GCA_025350905.1 Verrucomicrobiota bacterium | reverse complement strand
GCTGCGGCTTCAACACACGACCAGTTCAAGTCATTCACGAAATACCAATGGAGGTTGACGTAGTCGAAATCGCCCTGCGCCATCGCCTCGTGAATAAGATCCGGCGTCGCGTGGGTGGAAAAGCCAACGAAGCGGCAGCGGCCTTCGCGCTGAAGCTGGCGCGCGGCCTCGAGACAACCATCCTTGCGCAGCGACCAGTCGAGCAACTGCCGGTTGTTGATGCCGTGCAGCGAAAGCAAATCCACGTGGTCGAGCTGCAGATACTTCATCGAAGTCTCGAAGGTCTGGCGGAACTCCGCGGCCGTGGCCATAGGGGCGACCTTGGTCTGCACAATCAGTTTATCACGCGGGAGTTTGGGCAGCACCCAACCGAGTTGCATCTCGGACGTGCCATAGCCGCGCGCCGTCTCGATGTGGTTAATGCCGAGTTCAAGCGAGCGTTGGATACAGGCTTCCAGATTAGCCTGATTGGCGGGGGGGATTTCTGTGGGCGCAACGTCCTGCCACTTGTGCTGGTAGCGCATCCCGCCGCAAGAGATGACCGGCATCTGCAATTCGGTGCGGCCAAACCGGCGATATTTCATCGCGCAATTATGCCAGAGGGTCCGGCGCGTTCAACGGCATTTCAGAATTCGATTGAATTTCCCGCTTTGGGCTCCAGTATGCAAGGCGTCAGAAATAGTCCGTTCAGGCGGGAAAATTTATGGCGACCAACCAACCGAAGTTTTCGTTTTCCTTTCACCCCAAAATTCTGGATGCCTTACGGAACTACTCCCGCCGCGACTTTGCCGCCGATCTGGCGGCGGGACTTACCGTCGGCATCATTGCGCTTTCGCTGGCCATGGCCTTGGGCATTGCCTCGGAGCGCTCGCCGGCAATCGGCATCTATACGGCCATCATCGCTGGCTTTCTCACGTCCGCACTGGGTGGTTCCCGAGTGTCGATCGGCGGCCCGACGGCGGCTTTCATTCCGATTGTGGTCGGGGTCGGCGTCACCTACGGTCTGGACAATCTGGTCATCTGCACTTTCCTCGCCGGCGCCTTGCTCATCGCCATGGGGGCGGCACGGATGGGCGGCATGATCAAGTACATACCGCTGCCGGTCATTGCCGGCTTCACGGCGGGCATTGCGGTTTACATCTTCAGCACGCAGGTCAAGGAATTCCTCGGGCTGCGGGTCGAAAAAGTGCCGCCGGATTTCCTCGAAAAAGTTGTCTTCCTCGCGCAGCATCTCGACCGCATTCACTGGCCCTCGGTGGCCATGGCGGCGCTGGCGCTGGCTTTCATCAAATTGTGGCCCGGCGCCTGGGCTCATCGCGTCCCCGCTTCCATCGTGGCGGTCGTTCTGGGCACGTTGATCATGGCGGTCTTTCCCTTGGACATCGCCACCATCGGCAGCCGCTTCGGAGCGAACGCGATTCCCCAAAGTTTGCCGCTGCCACACTGGCCCGCCATTGATCTCGCGCAGATCAAGTACCTCATCCGTCCCGCCTTCACCATCGCGTTGCTGGCGGCCATCGAATCCCTCCTCTGCGCCGTGGTAGCGGATGGCATGATCGAGGATCGCCACGATTCCAACCAGGAACTCATGGCGCAAGGCCTGGCGAATATTGGCAGCGCGTTCTTTGGCGGCCTGCCCGCCACCGGAGCCATCGCGCGCACCGCCGCCAATGTTCGCAGCGGAGCGCGAACGCCCGTGGCGGGAATAATTCACGCCCTGACGATTCTCGCAGTGATCCTGGTGGCGGCGCCCGTGGCCCGCTTCATTCCCTTGCCCGTGCTGAGTGCCGTGCTCGTGGTCGTGGCGTTGAACATGGGCGAGTGGAGCAACTTTGCCCGCCTCCGCAAGTGGCCGAAGAGCGACGCGCTGGTGTTCAGTTCCACGTTCGTACTGACCGTAGTGGCGGACATCACCGTGGCGGTGGAGGTCGGCATGGTGCTGGCTGCCATTTTGTTCATTAAGCGCGTCTCGGAGACTACGCAGATTACGGCGGTGGACGACCGCGTCATGGACCTTCCGCCGCAGGACTCGCTCGTGGGCAAATCAGTACCCCAAGGCGCGCTGGTCTATCAGCTGGCGGGTGCGTTTCTGTTCGGTACCGCGGACAAGTTGGAGAACACGCTGGAGCGGTCGCATGAAGAACCGGCCGTGTTGATCCTCGGCATGCGTCGCGTGATGGCGATGGATGCGACCGGGTTGAACGCATTGGAGGAATTGAACACCAAGCTGCGCCGGCGTGGTCGTTGGTTGTTGTTGGCCGGCGCGCATACGCAACCGCTCATTGTGATGCAGAATGACGGGTTCGTGGAACGCATCGGCATCGAAAACGTCTGCGAGAATTTGGATGCAGCGCTGGAGCGCGCGCGGCAGTTGATTGCGCCCCCATGATCAAAAATCAAGGTCGAGCTTGAGTCTGCGTGCGGCGTTTTCCAATTTTCCGCAGTGGACTTCCCGACCCGGTTGGGCGGGTCGCCGGCAGTGGCGGCGTGGCTTTCAGAGGCGTCACCTTTTCAAATTCTGAACGCAAAGCCGTGCGAGACGATTACCGCGATTTGATTCCCATTCTGCAACTGTGAACGCTGAGTTATTTCTGTTTTTCAGCGACGAAGTGGTCGCGTTGACGGCGGGGTGAAATTCCCGTTTGCGGCTGAAACCTTTGGAAAACTTTCGCGTGGAGTACAAATGTCAGCAGCGTTTTCCGGCTGCGGGCGGATACAGAGTCACCAGGAGCAAACTGTTCGTAACCGCGGAGCGCCGTCAGTGTTCATCGTCGTGGCGTTGGCTCTTCTGGTCACATGTGAGATGCAATCGTTGGATGAGCTGATTGCACTAGCTCAAGGCTGGAGTCATCGGTCCGGGCCACAATTCACCAGTAAACCAAGCCGAGCGAAAATGTTCCAAGGCGAACGTCAAGTGAGTTAATTGATTCCTATAGCGGTGAGGAGAAGCTGCCCGCAAAGGAGATGCGAAACGCGCCGAGTTGACACGAAATCACCTCTCGATCCGACCGGCGGTTCTTGGCAACGCCTTGGCATGGAAGGCGTGGTCAGAAGGAACGCTTCGAGCCGGCAGAGCAACCTGGCTCTTCGCAGCGCAAATTGGCAAAGGCAAGTGGGCCAAGCAGCTTACTGCGTACTGAAGCCTTGCCCGCTGAGTAGGGCGGTGGATTTTACGGACATCCACCAGATGTCTTTGTTGTTAGCTTGGCTCGGAACACTCGTCGCCGCGCTCGTCAAAGAGGTGCGAGCATCCTTCCATTTCCGGATTTCCGAGTGGCCGTCACCGAAGGAAAAACCGCACGCGCCGTTGTGATAAATACCCGGCCAATCCACCATTTTGTAGTTCGCCGGGTCGTTCGGTCCAACGGTCGCGAAGCCACCATCATTGATGCTGAATTTATTTTCATCCACCAGCACCAACGTGTTGGCCGGGCCGGGATTGACCATGCTGCCAAGCTTGCCGTACGTGTACCATTTTTTGTTGACGGTGTGGCTATGGTTGCCATCCAGCCAGGGGCCATCCACCGCAGTTTTACCGCCGCCTTTATAAGGATTGGTTCCGACGGCCTGGCTCATCGACACGCTTCGGGCATTTGAAATCTTCCGACCCTTAAGCGTCGGGTCCGCAGCGGAGGTGCCGTTGGCAAGACCAATGCGATTGTCCGCTGGGCAATGATAAATCGCTACGTTGTTGCCCTGAAAAGGCGCCAACATCGACAGCTTCGGATCTTTGAGAATGTTGGGATCGAACTCATTACCTTGGCCGATGCCGGCGGAGCCGCCAACCCAGTTGTAATTGGGCGTGGTGTTCCCATCGTCCGGGTTGGGGGGGAGATAGTCTGTGAATTCATTGGCGTAAAGCGTCATGGCCAGCATGAGCTGGTGGGTGTTGTTCATGCAGTAAATCCCCTGCGCTTTGGTCTTGGACTTGGCTAACGCGGGCAGCAACATTGCCGCCAGAATGGCAATGATCGCGATCACTACCAGAAGCTCGATCAGCGTAAAACCAGCCGCCGGCCGCACTCCTGCGCCTAAAATTCTGTGGTTATCTCGGTTCTCGTCGGTATTCATGCGTAAAATCTGTGTTGGACGGCCTTCCCCGTCAAGTCAGATTTTCTATTTTTTTTGTGTTTCATTGCGCAGGTTGAGGTGGAAGCGAAGCGGCCTACAACCTGACTTTGTTTTGAGTCGCGCGACTTGACGCCTGGCATTGCCGGTCGTGCCCTTCAGTCAATAGCGCAGCACGCGCACTTCTCCGACATCGATCGGCAGGACAAGACTCGGTCCACGCCCAAGCTTTGCCCCGGTGAGAGCGTCCACGACGTCGCGGGACCGACCGGTATGAATCACAAATGGA
The DNA here is from genome assembly GCA_025350905.1 of Verrucomicrobiota bacterium. Taxonomy (GTDB): domain Bacteria; phylum Verrucomicrobiota; class Verrucomicrobiia; order Limisphaerales; family JADLHS01; genus JADLHS01. The sequence goes on along the minus strand of JANXWY010000386.1, from coordinate 13,392 downwards.
CCGCTCTTATGCGCTTGAATTGAAAGATATCCCTCGGCGGCCCAGATCGCGGCATTTTCCTCCGTGAAAAGATGCACTCCCGCCATGCGGGCGAAGACGCGCACCAGTTCGGAGGTGAGCGCCGGCACGCCGACAAAGATGTCGAATCCGTGCGAGCCGTGGCGAATGGCAACGGCGGGTGAGCCGTCCTCAAAGGTTGCCAACGTTTCAGCCGGGCTCGCCTCGACCGTGAACAAAGGCCGGATCGTGTCCTTGGTCCCCCACGGTTCCAACAATCCCACCTTGCGCCCAGCCTCGGTTGGCTTGGCTTCCGCCGAGTTGGGCGATATCGCTCGATGCTTGAAACCGGTCACTTCGCTCATGGCCGCAACATCGGCGCGATCGGGCAGCAGGTAGCCGGGGGCGTAACACCAAATGCGAGTGGTGTTTGGTGGTCGATTGGCCGCGAGGGATCGGATTTCGGCAGCCGTCAGCGCCCAGGCGGCGAGGAAGAATTGCAGTTTACCAGTCACTCTGCCGGCCAAGGCGTCGGCGAGGGTGAACTGCCCATAGGGTGCGCCGCATCGCCCCAGCGCGGCGCGGGCATCGTAGATCAGAGGTTTAGCGAGGGCACTCGATCCCCCAGTCAGGTGACAGAGGCTGTCCTCGCCCACAATTGCGGCGATCTCCGGCGTGAACGGTCGGGCACGTCTGAGCATGGCCCGCTCGACCGGCATCAGGAGTTTCTGTTCCTCCCAAATCGAGGCATCGTTGAACCAACCCTCCCCGGGCAGATCCATCCACCAAGTTCCAAAGCCGCGGATCGCCGCCTGGGCGGTGTTGCGGAGCATCACTTGCTGGGTTTGCCGCAGGTTGACCAAGCCACCTTCCTGGACGTGTGCCGTTGTCCGGGTGTCGAGGTGGGTCCGCGAATCATCCTCGTTCAACCACAGCATGCCCGCGTTCCGGACGCTCTCGGCAGGACTCATACACGGCGCGGTACCGAGCCAGTCCCGGTCGAAGTAAGAAATGGGCGAGCACAGGATATCGATGGCTTTCGATTGTAAGACGGGCGTCAGAGCGTAGTGGCCGCTGGTGGGTGCCCCGTTGGCGAGCGGCGGAAATTCAAATTGATAACCGTAGAAAAAAATGACGAGCTTCTGTCCGCCAGTGCCGCGCCGGGCGGCCGCGGCCAAGGTCAGCACCATGTCCGCCATCTCGTGTTGTTGAAAACGCGCAAACTCAAGGAGCCGCCGTTCGTGAGCCGGATTACGCAGGAAACCGTTGGGATGAGCGCGGCGTTCGTCCGCGGTGGGCGGTTCGGCGGTGGCAAAGTCTGGATCTCCGTTTGCCTTCAGCCACGAACGAAACGCTTCGCGCGTGGCGAGGTCATACCCGCTCAAGGGCCGCTCCCACGAACCTTCGTAAAACCACTCGCCAGTGTTTTGACCACAAGGATGCACACCCGCGAAATGATTGGGAAAAGCCTGCGTGAGGTGGCGGCAAAGTCGCTCCAACTGATCAGCGGCCACCGCCCGATACCCGCGGTGGGAAACCGACGCAAAATGTCCGGGCTCGTTCGGGTCATAGACCATGCGGGCTTCGGGATGAAGTCGCAGCCACCAATCGGGGGCGTTGGCGTTTACGCGGGGCACGAGCAACACGTTCGGGTTGACCGCGATGATTTGCCGGCAGAGATCGTCGAGCGGCCGCCAATCCAGCGGCGACTCCGGCGCGGTCCAGCAGTTGGGTGCGCTGAACGAAACGAGATTTACGCCCGCATCCCGGGCCAGGGCGACTTGCTCCAGAAAGGGTCCGGGCGGACCCCCGAGGCTGACGTATTCGCGATTGATGACTTGATAGACCGCCGGGTAAAGTTGGCGCTTCGGCAGCGCCCGCGCACGGAACGTGACGCGGTATTTCCGCGCGGCGAAAAAATTCAGCCCCAGCTGGCTGTGCAGATGAAAGTCGGGCCACGGGCCAGTCGGCGGATTGGTCAAAGTGACCCGGAGCACCCGGTTGGTGATCGCCACTTGACCCACGGTATTCTGCGCTCCCGGCGGCCACAAATTCCAGACCTCGTTGAATATCGACTGACTTGCAAAACTCTCCGGCGACAGCACGTCGTTTCCGGTTTCAACCTCCATCAGGCGCAAGTCGGAGAGCCAGACGTCGCCCGCCGTTTGACCGAAACGAAAGTGAAGCGTCCCGGCGGCCAGGACGTCCGCGTTAGGCGTGAACTCGAAGACCTGTTGCGTCCAGTTTTCATCAATGATGCTGGTGCCGCTGCGCGGCACGCCGAAGAAGAACCGAGGTGGGACCGGTTGGCCGTTGACATGAATCTGCGGGCCACCGGGCGTAAGTTGGACACGCACGGTAACCCCGGCGGCGACGGGGCTGTCGCCGAGGAAGAGGAGGAGCAGCAGCAGCAGGCATTGCGAGAAGTTCATGATTGTTTCACGGCTTGGCTCGGGGAGCGTGGTAGGACTTCGGTTGGCTGACAATGATTTTCAACTCACGGTGCGGCAGCCTGCCAGAGCGCCGAAGGACCGGTGCACTCCAGGACGCTTCGAGTGGCTGGCTAGTCACCGATCACCCGATCGCGCCCTGGAATTCCGCCTCTGTGGGTCGCCGTTCCAGAGTTCACCTAGCCCACATCGTCGGCCCAAGTTCCGAACAAAAGCACCCCAAAATAGATTCTATCGCGAAGAACTCTCGCTAGATGAGCCTCGTGATCAAATGCCCACCTATTTCCCAGAATGCTGTCGTGCAGATGAGCGGAAGTGAAAGGCGATCCTTCCTACCGAGCCCAGCGTCGCGTTGCAGGCCGGCCATCCGTCGCCGCCGTACCGGTCACCGGTATCCGGCCATGTCTTCGAGGCGGAGCAAGACGAGCGAGTTCAGGCCGAAGGCAAAGCGCGGCGCGGCCTGGGTTCGATGATTCGGCGACGCCCCGCGCCCGGCAAATTTGAGCAGGTGTTTGCCCGGCTGCAAGTCGTGCAGGTCAAAGCTGAACCAGGTCCAATCTTCGTCGAGGTTGCAAAGATCAAGTTCGGGTCCGACCGATTCGCCATCGAGGAACGGCTGATAGCGGGCGCTGAAAACGGAAAGAATCAGTATGGCCGCGACTTGATAGCGGCCCGGTTCGGTGACATCGAACGCGAATTCAATCTCAGCCTCGGCCTGGCCGGGTGCATACACCAAACCTTCCTCCGGCGTTGTCACCCGGTTGGGGGGATGGGCACGGAAGCTCAGGTCCTTGGCCGGCAAAACGCGGTACGGCGCAACGCGATTCGTTGCCGGTGGCAAGGGCGCGGGATCCGCCACGGGCGGCGTTTGATACCAGAGCGCGACGGAACTCAGCCAATCCGGACGTTCATTGGAGGACGACTGCTTCAACCCGGCGTCGTTAACGCGGCTGCCCTTGTGTTCGATGGAGACTTTCAGCGCGGAATTGAACCGCACCGGGTCGGCCATGTGCCAGCGATATGCGCTGAGCCGGTCACCGGCAAAGATGCCTTCATAAAGAGTCACGCCATGGGCCGGCGCTGCAAACGGTCGGAAGCCCCAAGCGTCATTGAAATAATCCTCGGTACCGGTGCCGACCAGGGAAGGATTGGTTTCGCCATCAATATAGAAATGATCGTCACCTTCACCGAACCAGCCGGTCATGACTTGTTGAACGGAATAAACCGTGCCGACGTAGTGGCCACGCCCTTTGGTTTCCAGGATCGGGTAATCGCCCGGCGGGGCGGGAAAGGCTTGATGATAGCGGGCGTGGAAGTAGAGCGTGTCCTCCGGCAGGCTCGGCAATTTTTCCCAATCCACGTAGTAGTACACCTCCACGTCGCCGTAGCCACGGGTCTCGTTGGTCAAGGTGATTTTTGCACTTTTGCGGAACGGCATCCGCCACCAGCAAGTCCGCGAGCGGCCGTACGAAGAGACGCTCACCGGCAGCGAGTGGAAGTTGGCAATCGCGCCGTGGCCGACCCCAAAAAAATCACCCAACGGCGATTCGACACTGGGCTGGTCCATTCCATCCCAATAAATACGCAACACCAGCGAGCGGCCCGCGAATGGGTCCTGGGGGGCGATCGTGTTCCACAAATGCGTGATGGCGCCGGGCCCGAGCAGTTCAGCGAGCACCAGAGTCTGACCGGCTTTGATCACCCGCGAGTCGCCGTTGCTGTTCAGGTCGGCGCTGGTGCTGGAAACACGACGGCTCTGGGCTTTCGACAATTGGGTCAACGCGAGCAGCGGGCTTGCGTTGGGAAACGCGGCGTCCGTCGCTTTCACGGCGGGTTGAGATGGTGCGCTGGTGAGGCTGAGGAAAACCGTACCGATGGCTGCCACTCGGTAAAATTTATTGAGCAGACGAGGTAAACGAGGCCGGCAAGTTGTTCGCGTCACAGTTAAAACCTTGAATGGTCGTTGGGTGGAAACAAGCAAAAACTCAACTGGCGCTGGCGTTGCGCGCATCCGGTTTCGGCAACCGGTCCCGGGAGATTATTTCCGCCGATCCGCCTTGAAAGCCTGCGGCAAGTTCGCTTTCCTAGCCGCATGGCCCAAGCAGCGCTCAGGTTTGTACTCACGTCGAAAGCCTGGGTGCGCGCAATAAAATTAGAGCCGGTTCGGGCGTCTCGGCCGCTGATCCGCCAATCCAGTTACTCAAACCTGATCTTGATCGCGATGGTTGGCGGTTACGCAGCCGCGGGGTCACAGGACCTGTCACCCGTAATTGACTCGAAGAATTCGCCCCCGGCGGACCCATTTCTCGGCACGCAGGCTGGGGCCGAGCGCGAAGTCGCCGGCGTCAAACTTTGTTGGTGTCCTCCGGGGCATTTTCGCATGGGTAGCCCGCGGGATGAACCGGGGCGTCGGCCCGACGAAGATCAGGTTGAAGTGACCCTCACCCGTGGCTTTTGGATGGGGAAGTACGAGGCGACCCAAAGACAATGGAAATTCGTGATGGGAAAGCTTCCCGGTGAATTGACGGCTGAGTTGCCCGCCGGGGATGATTACCCGGTTGGCAACGTCAACTTTGCCGAGGCGGAGGCGTTTTGCCGCCAGCTCACCGAACTCGGCCACCAGTCCGGGGGGCTCGCCGCGGATTGGGAATTCCGGTTGCCGACTGAAGCCCAGTGGGAATTCGCCTGTCGCGCCGGAACGACGACGGCCACTTCGTTTGGGAACCAGCTCAGCAGCAAGCAGGCGAACTTTAAGGGAAAACCCTACAACGGGGCCGAGCCCGGTCCGTCGCTTAATCGAGCCGCGAAAGTTGGCAGTTACCCCGCCAACCCCTGGGGGCTACACGACCTGCACGGCAACAGCTTTGAGTGGTGCCGGGATTGGTACCACGCGCAACTGCCGGGCGGCGTCGATCCCGATTTATACAACGCGTCGGCTACGGCGGTGAAGAATCGAACCGGCGACCGATCGCGGGTGCGGCGCGGTGGCGCCTGGACGGACGACGGCTGGCCTTGTCGGTCAGCCTTTCGATTGCGCTTCGAACCGGAGCGGCGTTACGACCATATTGGGTTCCGAGTCGTCGCCGTGCGGCGCTAACTGGCCAATGGCAAACCGAACTTTTTCATCGGGGTAAATTCCCGCAAATTGCCAAGCGACCGCGTGACGGTGCGGACGGCCGAGAGTTGCCCCAAGCGGTTGCGTATTTAGGTGACGCCAAATTAGCGGACGTATATGGGGTTTGAAAAAATCCAGGGTCGCGGTTCTCCATCCACGGTCAGCCAGGCTTCGAGGCGATAAACCCCGGGTGTCGCCACGGGAAATATCACACGATCTTGGCCGGAAGTTTCCGCCACCAGTCCCCCATCGCGCAACAGCCGAGTCTGACAGGGCAGGGGATATTGGGCGTGGAGCGTCAATCCCTCCACGTGTTTCACCTCGTCACCCATGTTTCCGATGGGCTGACCGTCGGGATTGCGCGCCTCGAAGCGAAAGCCAGTCGCTTCACACATCCAGTCGAAGGCCACGTAGGCGTGGCCGGCTTTGAGCGCCGCGCGAAGCGCCGTTTCGTCCAGCATGGGCGCGAGAATGTGGGTGCTGGTGTTCCATAACGACCGTTGATAGGGATCCAAATCCACGCGCGCCAGGAGGTCACCCGGCTGGTGGCCCTTGGTCATGGCTTTGATGCCCGGGCGCGTCGCGGCAGTGATTTTGCGCATCCCGGCATCCTTGTCCACAATCGTACCCAGCAGTACCGTTTCCTCGTCCACCATTTTCACCACGAAGACCTGATTGTGATGGCAATCGTTGGCGGCAATGCCTGTAAGCCGGATAGTTTTTGTCCCCGAGTCCCACTTGTCCACATAGACCTGCGGGTAGTCGCACTGGAAGGCCAGCAACTCATCCGGGTAGAGCCGCACGGCGGCTTCGAGTTCCGCCAGTTCCTTCGGGTCGGTGAGTTTCATCGCTACCGCGATGAGCGAAGCCATGTCCCGCTTCGCATCCCAGTGGCGGTTGTAAATCTCGAGCCCGGTCAGACCGTCCAAGGGATGTTCGGTGCGTTCCTCGATGTGGGAAAGAAACATCATCCCGTCGCCGGCGGTCACGGCCTTCAGCAATTCCGGGAAGGGCAGCTCCATTTTATCGAAGACGGACACTTCCGGATACAGCAGGCAGCCGCGGATTTCGGAGCCCGGAATGAATAGGACGCCGTCCTTGAGTCCACGCCAACGGCCGTTAATGAAATCGCGCGGCGGCCGAAAATGGTCCGTGAGCAGGATGGCGCTGATGCCGGCCTGCTTCGCATCGGAGAGCATTTCCAGCAAGGTGCCGCCCGTGTGATCGGAATCCTCAGCATGGGCGTGCAGGATGCAGCGATAGTCGTTCCGGCCGGGCAGGAGAGCAATTTTGTTGCGCTGGGCGCGCAGTTTAAGCACGTCCTCATGGACCGCCTTGAGGCGAGGCAGGACCAGCCGTTCAACGTTTGAGTATTTCCGTGGGGGCGGTTGGTTGCCCTCCAGTGCCAGTGCCGGTCGGACCAGGCAGAGCAGGGGAATTATGGCCAGGGTTGTTTGAATCAATTGCCGCGACGTCCAGTAACTCACACCCGATTCTTGGAGGTAGGCACGGGGAAGTCAACGCACCGGTCGTGGTTGGCGGCGGTGGATTCAAATTGTGAGCGGGAGCGGGTGCGAGTACGCTCGTTATGACATGCGACGATACAAAGCAAACGTGCTCGGTGACGCCGGGCAGCTTTGGTGTTCACTGATCGCCGGCCTTTTGGTCGGCCAGGTTTTCGCGCCGGCACTTGCCCAGACTGGAATGAACACCGCAAGTTGGCAGTGGCGCGCTGCCCGTGAATTGGAGGTTACCGGGCGAGGTTGGAGCGATACGAAAAGTTTTTTCGACCGGTTGCCGGCCCGGGCCGAGAGCAGCGTTCGCCCCGAGGTCTGGAATTTGAGCCATGACTCCGCCGGTATCTGCATTCGCTTTATAACCGACGCCCCGGCCATTGCCGCGCGCTGGACCTTACGGCGAAACACTCTGGCCATGCCGCACATGCCAGCCACCGGAGTGAGCGGTCTCGACTTATATGTGAGAGAGCAGGGGAAGTGGCACTGGTTGGGCAACGGCCGACCGGAGCAACTGTCGGAAGAAAGGGTACTGGTCCAAGGACTGAAATCCGGACGGCGGGAATACCTTCTTTACCTGCCGCTTTACAATGGCGTGGAGGAGTTGAGCCTGGGAGTCCCGGCTGGCGCAGCGTTGATGTCCCCGCCCCAATCGTCGGCAAAGAAGCCCATTGTGTTCTACGGGACCTCGATCGTACAAGGGGGTTGCGCGTCGCGGCCGGGCATGGCTTATCCGGCGATATTGGGACGGCGACTCGAGCGGCCAACGATCAACCTGGGGTTTTCGGGCAACGCACTCAGTGAGCCGGAAATGGCCCAGTTGCTTGCGGAACTAGATCCGGCGGTTTACGTGCTCGATCCGCTACCCAACATGACGGCGGAGATGGTGACAGAACGTCTGGGGCGGTTTGTCCAGATACTCCGGGGCGCGCACCCGCTCACACCCATCGTACTTGTGGAGCACGTCGAATATGCCGACGCGCTTTTGGTTGAAGGCCGCCGCGAAAAATATCTCGGAGCCAATGCCCAACTTCACGAGACTTACCGGCGGCTCGTCAAAGCCGGAATGCGCAGTCTGTTTTATGTGCCGTCCGCGAAATTGCTCGGCCCCGATGGCGAAGCCACCGTGGATGGAACGCACCCTACCGACCTGGGTTTCGTGCGGATGGCCGATGCGATCGAACCGAGCCTACGGCGGGCATTGAAATCAAACCACTAGCGCCACATATCAAACCGCATGCCAAGCAGGGTTACGAGGCGTTTTTGGCTGGCGGCGATGAAATGCTTTTGAGGGAATTGTTGCGCGGTCGTTTCCTAAATGCTATTGACTGAATCCATTAATAGCTCATAGTCGTTGCTGAACACTGGAAAGAATGATGCCGACCGGTTACAGTCCAGAATTAGCCCGTTCACGAACTATGTGCGCATTTGGTCCCACGTTCATTTGAACAACCCCTCAAACTCCGTCACAAAATGAAGATACTAACAAATCGATCCTGCCGTTTAGCCTGGTTGGCCCTGCCGGTCTTAATGACCCAAATGGCGCGAGCTGACTACCAATCCACCGTCCTCGCCGACGGGCCCAAAGTCTACTATCGATTCAACGATTCCACCAATCGCACCTTGGTTAACAATAACAGCGGCAGTTTGGGCGCGGCCGGAAATGCCAGCAACGATTTGGCGTCCGTAACCCTCGGAGTCGTCCATTCGATGCCCGGCGCGATTGTCGGAGACGGAAATCGGGCGGCGTTTTTCGATTACACCACCCGGACGGAGATTCCATTTAACGCGGCCGTAAATACGCCGAATACCCAGCCGTTTACTCTCGAAGCTTGGATGTACCCAGTGAGCGATCAGGGTGCGACGGGGATGGGGGCGTTATGTAATCGCTGGACGCAAGGTGGCAACCGCCAAGGATGGGTTATGTATCAACGCGCTGCGAACACTAATGCCAGCGCCTATACTGCAGGCCCTGGCCTGGGATGGGAATTCAGAATGTATAACGATTTGGACGGCAGCACCCACCTCGATGTCCAAAGCCGGGTTCCCTTCACCTTGGGCAAATGGCAGCATGTGGTTGTCGTTTATGATCCCTTGGGCGGCGATCCGCTCAACGCCATTTTGAGCATTTACATTGACGGTGTCTTAGCGAATGCGGTCACCAACACCACCGGCGTGGCCGGTTATGGACCTTGTACCGGCAATCATGATCCGGGCGTGGCCGTGAATGGCCAGCCAGCGTTGTCAATTGGCGGCTATAACAACGCCAATAGTGGTACTTACGGGTTCGCGAATCCTTGGACCGGTGGCGCCGACGAATTCGCTTATTACGCGGCCAAGCTCTCACCGGCTCAGATTTTGGCCCACTACCAAAATGGAACGAACGCCGCTCGCAGCGCGCCTTACGCGGCGCTGATCAAATCCGACAGTCCGGTGGCATATCTGCGGCTCGATGAAGTTGCCCCGGGTCCCGATACCGCATTCAACGTGGGCGATGCCCGTTCGGCCGGAAATGGCTCGAACTCTGCGGCCATCAAACATCCCGGAACCAGCGCCCTGGCTGGCCGGCCCGACGACGGGTCTCACAGCGGCCACTACCGCGACACGGGTTCGACTGGCCACGCGTACACTTCGATCCCCTGGAACGCAAACAATAATCCTGACGCCGGCGTCCCTTTTAGTCTCGAAGCTTGGTTTAGACCGACGGGTGACCAAATGAACCCTGGGCCATCGCCAATGAACAACCGCTTGGCCAACGGCATCGCTGACCGCACCGGCTGGGTCATCTACCAACGTGACCCGAACGATTCATACAAAGGACCGCCGGCCGTTTCCGGTGAGTCGGGCATCGGTTGGACGTTCCGGATGTACGAAGGCAACGGCGGTACTTCCAGCGATGTACTCACGGGGCAGCCATACCAAATGGGTGAGTGGCAGCACTATGTTATCACTTGGGAACCCCAAACTGATCTGGGCCCTTCTGCCAGCGGTTCGGAAAAATGGAATGGCATCGTGACCGCTTATATTGACGGGGTCGCGGTGGCGACGAACAGCTCGGCCAACTATGCAGCCAACACCAATCCGACCGAAGATGCGAGAACGCCGGCCGATTTAGCCATAGGCTCCTATAATCTCGGTTCGGGCCTCGGAGAGGAATTCGAGGGCGATGTCGACGAAGTGGCGCTTTACAACAACTATGTATTGACCGCGGATCAAATCTTGGCCCACTACATGGCTGGGACAAACTCCCATCCCGAAACGAGCTATGAAACGCTGGTTTTCACCGCCGCCGGCGATTCGTATCTGGCTAATGTTGGCGGCCTGATTCCGGAAGGCACCACCATACCCAAAACCTACCTGCGCTTCAATGAAGCGGCCTATTTCCCAGCCGCCAATAGCGGCTCGCTTGGCGCTCTCGCCGATGGGAGCCAGGTGCTCACCACCAATCTCCTCGCGGGCCCAACGGGCCTTGGCTTCGGATCTGGCAACACTTCAGTGCCACTGGATGGCGTGACCGAGTGGGTTTCGCTGAACGCCCCGGCCGGGCTCAATGTGGTGGGCCAGATCACCTTGGAAGCCTGGATCAATCCCGCCGCCACACAGGGAGCAACCGCTCGGATTATTTCGGACGGGCCGCCCACTCCGACGGTCTATGATACCGCTACCTATCCCATTCTTCTGAGCGGCTCCCAGACGACGAGCAATGAGGTTTTTCTTCGTATTGAAGGGGCGGGAACGACTTACTCGGTCGGCACCTCTGATGGTACAACATTCAATGGCGCCACCGCCGCTGTAACGGCCGGTGATTTGGGTGGAGCGAACGGTTGGATTTATCTCGTTGGCACTTACGATGGCACGCATTGGAACCTCTACCGCAACGGTCTGAAAATTGCCACCTCATTGTCCGCAGTCGGAGCTCTTCCCGTCACCGGCGCAGAGTGGGCAATCGGAGCAACTGGGATGGGTTGGGCCGATTTCTTTTCCGGCGGCATTGATGAGCCGGCCATTTACAACAAAGCGTTGTCAGCTTCGCAAGTGGCAACTCATTACGTGGTCGGCAAAGCCGGGACTACTGCCCTCACGATCGCCCCCGCGAGCGCCGGCAATGTGAAGATCAGTTGGCCGGGAGGCACCACCTTGCAGCAATCATCGCTCGTCTCGGGCACCTACACGAATACGCCCGGCAATCCGGTTTCGCCCCTCACCGTTCCCGCCAGCGGAACAAAATTCTACCGCTGGACCTTGTAGCCATAAGTGGGAGAGTTGGAATGCGCCGCGCGCAGGCCAATTAACAATCATGGAGGCCGGGAACACATTCCCGGCCTCCTTTTGATTCGCGCGCTTCAAGCGCGTGACAACGGTATGAAAAGATTCGCGTCCACAGCACTATTGGTCGTCATCTTCGGCTGCAGCGCAGTCGCAAGGGCACAACGTTTCGTCGGTCCTTGGGATATCCAAGTTTTGCGCGGTGTGCCGATGGCGACGTTTGGTCCGGGCACCAATTTGATCCAGGAGGTTTATTACGCAGGCGAACCTTTCCATGGAAAACCCACGCGCGTCTTCGCCTATTACGCCCGGCCGGCCGCAGGCGGGGGACCGTTTCCGGCGATGTTGCTGGTGCATGGTGGCGGAGGCAAGGCCTTCCGCGAGTGGGCCGAGCACTGGGCGCAACGCGGTTACGTGGCGTTGGCCATGGATCTGGCGGGCCATGGTCCAGACGGACGGTTGGCGGACGGGGGCCCGGAGCAGGATGACCAGAACAAATTTCTCGATTTTACCGAGGCCGACGCCAACCAAATGTGGACGTATCACGCCGTCGCCGCAGTTTTACGCGGGCATGCGCTCCTGGCCGCGCAACCCGAGGTGGATCGCAACCGCATCGGCATCACCGGCATCAGTTGGGGTGGCTATCTGACTTGTATCGTCGCCGGGATCGATGAGCAACTGAAAGTAGCGGTACCCGTTTACGGCTGCGGCTTCCTTAACGACAACAGTGTGTGGCTGGATCGCTTTGCAAAAATGAGCGTGAGCCAACGCCAGCGATGGGTGGATTATTTTGATCCCGCTCGATATTTGGTCGGCGTGAATTGCCCGATTCTTTTCCTGAATGGCTCCAATGACTTTGCGTATCCGCTCGACAGTTACCAAAAATCCTATCAGCGCGTCAAAGGGCCGCTGACTTTGTCCGTGAAAATCCGTCTGCCTCACGGTCACATCTGGACGTTCGGCGAAGTGGATTGCTTCGTGGACAGTGTGCTGCAAGGTGCGTTGCCGCTCCCGGCGCTGAAACCGATAAAAATAATAGAAGGCCGAGCAACGACCCATTATTCCTCCAAAGTTCCGGTCACGAAGGCGGAATTGAATTATACGAGCGATGTCGGCGAGTGGCAAAAGCGGCTCTGGAATACCGCGTCGGCGGAGATCGCCGAAGACAAGGTTACCGCCAAATTACCACTCGATCGACCGTTGGTTTGTTATCTCTCCGTCACCGATCAGCGCGGTGTAATGGTCAGTACGCCGCATGTTTCGCTTTCCGAGCGGATCAACAAATGAGTCCATGGTTTGCACTCCGAAAGTTTCCGAAGCTCGGCCGGCATTAGTCTGCCGTTCGATTTATTGGCAGCAGCGGTTGCGGAAGGTAGTCAGCTATCATGCGGAAGCCTGAATTTGCAACTAGTGAAACGCGATAACTAACATTGTGCGCCTAGAATTACTGCGTGGTAATTTTGGACGGGAAACTTCCCCCCAAGAAAAGACTGGCAAGCTCGTCAGTCTGTGGCAAATTGTCTTCACGGTCGGACGCCATCAATGCCTCGTTGCAATCGGGTGTTCAACCTAAAGAGCGGCAAGCTTCCGGTATTTCCGGCTCGCATCTTGAATCAAGTGATCAAGTGCAAGCCGTGTCTGTCACCAAAACTCAATTCAATCGGGTCGATGCTCACGTGCTATGGCGTGAGACTGACAATCGCATTGAAGACCTTGCGGCGCGTGTTCGCGAAGGGATCGATGTTCAATCTGCATCGGAGTTCGCGAGGTGGGTTAGCTTTTCTGGCATCCTTCGATTTCTCCCGGAACAAAATTCGCCGCTAGAGTCCCGCCCTTCTGAGTTGAGTTCAAAAGTAGAAAAGTTGATTTCCGAGTGTGGCAACTGGTTTGCGCGTCACGAGCGGTCACACGTTAAACCGCATCCTACCGTCCCCAAGACTGAGCTCGAACGTATCAACGCAGAGCTCGCCAGACTGCATGTTTCCATCGCTGCTATTGCTGGTAGCGTAGGCGTTGGGAATTCTGGCGCGCCATCGCTCTCAGTCGTCCA
>JANXWY010000339.1 GCA_025350905.1 Verrucomicrobiota bacterium | reverse complement strand
CTTCCTTAACCGATCGTGTTCGATCCTATCTCGATGCCAATTGCGCCCAGTGCCATCGGCCCGGAGGGTTGGGGCTGACCTTTGACGCCCGGTACGACACCCCACTGGCGAGCCAGAATATCATTAATGGAAACGTCTTGGGTAATCTTGGTTACGACAACGCACACGTGGTGACTCCGCGCGATATCTGGCGCTCAATACTCTATCAGCGCGCCAACAGTCTGGCGCCGCTGCTCAAAATGCCGCCGCTGGCGCGAAATCTAGTGGACACGAATGCGATGGCGATCATTGCGGCGTGGATCAACGCCATGCCGGGGATTCCAGCACTGGCGCTGCCAACGCTCAACCCCGCCGCCGGCACGTTCAACGGTTACGTCGATATCACTGCGCTGTCGCCGAATGTGGGCGCCACCATTTACTACACGCTGGACGGCTCATTGCCCACGACCAATTCTCTGAAATATACCGGGCCGATCCTTCTGACCACAAGCGCCACGGTCAACGCCAACGCCTTTGAATCCGGTTTCAACAACAGCGTGGCTGCTAGCGGTGTGTTCACGATCTTGCCTCCGATATTTTTCACGTCGCCGGGCCTATTCAGCAATAATGTGTTCCAGCTGCATTTGTCCGCCACCCCGAATAAACCTTACATTTTGCAAGCCTCCACCAACCTGACACAGTGGGCATCCATCAACACTAACACGCCTTTGGCCAGTCCGTTTTATTTGACCGATCCAAATGCAACCAACTTTTCCCGCCGCTTTTATCGCCTACTGCTCCAACAGCCTTGAGCATGTCCATGGGTCATTCGCGTTACGCTCGCATGCCTTGGTGCTCGCGTTGACCTTGGCTGCGATGCTGATCGGGTCGCGATCCGCAACGGGTCAGATCATTCTCTCGCCTTCGGCGGCACCAACCAATCATACTCCGACCCAGACCATCTCTGAAACCCCAAAGCCCGCGGCCGTTCAGCTTCAAAATCCGGCGGCGCTCGCGCAACTGACCGAACAGACCCGAACCAGCTGTATCCAAGGCCGGCGGCGAATTGCCGGCCGTGTGCTCCAGATCGTTCCGGAAGGACTGGTGGTGGACAGCGGCTATCCCAATCTCTTGCGCCCGGAACTGAGCCGCTCTTGGGTGGCTCGGAGCAATGTATCCGCCAGTCGTCCGCCGAATCTCGTCGAGGAAACCCCTCCCGGCTCACTTTGTGTCGGGTTGGTTTTTGTAACCGATGTTCCGAAAAAGCCGACGGTCAAGGTTAACGATTATGTGATCCTTGAGGCCTATCCTGCCGGCCAGCACAGCTATGAACCGGTTACCCCGGTGAAAAAGACCATCCGCACTTTCTCCGTTGGGTTGGTGACGGCAGTTCAATTGAATCTCGACTCGGGCAAAAATAATCTGACCGGCCCAGAATCCCCGCTCAAACCGTGAGATCAAGATTCTGCTCCGAAGGCAGTCTACGCCAGAGCGGAGAAAGTTGAATGGGCGTGGTTGAGGCAAGGCCACTTATGCGCCAGGATAAAACCTGCAAACGCAGCACCAAAGGCAAACTCATGCGTGCCGCTTTGACCCGATTGCTGCCAACTCATTCTCTCAATTTGATATTCGTCAGGCCTGCAAGAGGCTTTGGCCGCCGTTTTCGTGGGTACGGCGGTGACGATAGACGATAAGGACTCCAAAGCAGATCAGCCCCACCATGGTGAGCAATGGCAGCCCCAGTTCGCGCAGCCAACGCCCAATTCCTGGCAGCCGCGCGAGCACGTCGATCACCATGAAAGCGCTCAGACTGACGATGATCGTCGAGGGGCGCGTGCCTGGCAGAGGAAGTGTGAGCGCTTCGTCGACCAAGCCCGTGATCAGCGGCATCAGCAGGAGGAAGTAGTAATTGTGCGACACCGGGCTGAGCACGAGCGTTATCCCCATAAGCGTTCCGATTAGGAGGGCAAGCTGCCGGGGAGAATCTTTGCGCCGCCAGCCGGCAACCAAACTCCAGCCGACCAACATCAAGCCGCCGACCGCATAACTCGAGAGACGTTCGGTGGGCGTGGCATTCAGCGGGCGCTGACCGGTCGGGTAGAGCCAACGATGAATCGTGGCAAGCAGGGATTGGTTGTCCGTTGCGCCCATGTTCGTCAATTCCTGCGCCCGCGAAGCGTCCTGGCCGGCGCCGAGACCGGGTTTGACAAGGACGGTGACAAAGGTCTGGTACAACTCCGCGGCGCGCTTCGGCCCCAGGGCGACCACGGGCAACACCACCAGCAACGTCATCAGTCCAACCACTGTCCCAAGGGTCATCCGCCAGTTCCGCCGCCAGGCGGGATACCACAGGAGGAGCGCGGGAAACACTTTCATGCAAGCCGGCACAGAGAGGAGAACGCCAGCGGTCAGGCCTTGATCCCGGGAGGCGAAATAAATGGCCAACGAAACGGCGGCGAGCATCACCAGATCAACTTGCCCCCGCGACAAGTCTGTGCCGACGGAAGTGATGCAAATCAAGATGGGGATGCTCCTCAGCGCCCACCAGCGCCGGCGCGGGTCTCTTTCCGACGGCGGCACCTCGTACAAAGGGCGGCCTTCCAAGGCGCACGCGAGCGCGTGAGCGGAAAGGAACATGAGACTCACGCTGATCGCGTACCACGCCGCCACGATCCAGAAAAAACGGACATTGTCCGGCTTCAGCCCATAATAGTTTCCAGGGGCATCAATCAAATATCCCCAAGGTGTATTGGCCACAGTACGCGGGGTCCCAAGCGGAAGAGCCAGTGGCGGTACGGGAACCGGATGCGCGAGCGGCCACATCAGGATTGCCATGGCGGGCGGGTAGTTGTAGTGCCAGTCGCGCCAGTCAACGATTTGATAAAGATCCTGCCCGTCGCGAATGGCGCCGGCCCCGCAAACATACACTCCTAAATCAGTCATCGGCACCCGGCGCAAGGCCGTGCGGAATTCCAAGTTGACGCCAAACCCAAGTATAATCAGAAATACAAACGCGAGAATGGAGGCTTCACGGCGATTCATATGCCATGTGCCCGTCGTATTGGGTTGGTCAAGAGTCATAGTCTTACTCATTTTTGCCTGTCAATTGTTAAACCGGTTAGAAGGGAAGGATTGAAGTCTTGAGGGTGTGCAATTCGTCGCTTTCGGTCTTCATGGCCCTGTCGACCAGTCGTCGCCGAGGATCCCGAAATCGTTGAAATCCACCGTGCCATTGCCGTCCAGGTCGGAGCTCAAACCGCTCTGCACTTTGAGCCAGTCCCCGGTCATGATCTGCAAGTCCAGCAGATCCACCCGCCCATCCAGGTTGAGATCCCCCGGCGGTGCGTTGAACAGGGACACGTTGTCCACATAGACGCCGGCGGCGGAACTACCCACGTTGAAAAACACGCTGGCATTGAGGTCCGTGGCGGCGCTCAAGGTGAAGACGTAGCGGTAATGATTATGCGCCGGAGTCAGAAAAGTGCTGGTGGTGCCGCTGTAATTGAGATTCGGTGCCGCATCCTGCGCCACCTTGGCCTCGATGTAGCGGGGTTGCTCAGACCAGGCGTCGAACTCGAAAACATATTTGTTGCCTTGGACCAACGGAATTCCGGTTTGCTTGAGCTGAATGTTGGCCAGGGTGGTGGTGCCATTGGTGATATAGAAATGACTCACGCCGCTCTCGATGGCCCAAGCGGCCGTCGCCCCGCCGTTCAACGTCCAAAGCCACGCGGCCGTACCTTGCGCGAAATCCCCGTTCTGAACCATGTTCTGTCCGGGCTTGATGATGTTGATGGTGGCGGCTTCCTCGTTGGAAAAAGGCCCTTCGACGCCTTGTTT